>PLKU01000497.1 GCA_003140705.1 Acidobacteriaceae bacterium | reverse complement strand
GGTGCGCTCTTACCGCACCATTTCACCCTTACCCCGGCGCTGGAGTTCCGCAACGACGAGCGTATCCGGCAAGCCGGACCAACTCGGGTATTGCGTTTCCAGGGCGGCCCTCCCGAAAGAGGGGTAGCCGAGGCGGTATATTTTCTGTGGCACTGGCCGTCCATGAGCCTTGAAGCTCACGTCCCGGACGTTATCCGGCACACTGCCCTGCGGAGTTCGGACTTTCCTCCCCCGGTGAACCTCGCTTGCGCGATGCCACCGGCAGCGACCGCCCGGTCCTCCTGCCAGTCTCCAGTTTACCGCGAATGGTCTGCGCAGGGACAGCTACAGGCTCCTCTGTGCGATGATTTCTGTTCGACTGAAGGAGACCCGAATGAAGCGGCTACTTCTGTTTCTTCTTGTTCTTGCGCCGTTGACCGCGCAAACGTATCAGCCCACATGGGAGTCCGTTGACAAACGCCCAACTCCTTACTGGTTCAGCGACGCCAAGTTCGGCATCTTCATCCACTGGGGTGTGTATTCAGTGCCTGCCTATGCGCCGGTGATCCCGGGCAAGCTGGCTTACGCCGAGTGGTATTGGCACCAGATGACCGAGGGCCGCGACAACCCGAAGGCAAACGGGGTGGAGACAGGCACCTGGGCCTATCACCAGCAAATGTACGGCGCAGACTACGCCTACCAGAACTTCGCACCGCAGTTTCGAGCGCAACTGTTCGATCCGGATCAATGGGCCGGGATACTGGCAGGATCGGGCGCAAAGTATGTTGTGCTCACTTCGAAGCATCATGAGGGCTTCGCATTGTGGCCCAGCAAAGAAGCCTCTGCCACCTGGGGCCGTCCGTGGAACGCGGTCGAAATCGGTCCCAAACGCGACCTATTGGGTGACCTGAGCGATGCGGTGCGGCGCAAGGGGCTAAAAATGGGCGTCTACTACTCGCTTTACGAGTGGTATAACCCGCTATGGCTGACTGACAAGCCTCGCTACATTCAGGACCATATGTTCCCGCAGTTCAAGGACCTGGTCACGCGGTACAAGCCTTCCATCATCTTCAGCGATGGCGAGTGGGAGCTGCCTTCGAGCACGTGGCGCAGCCCCGAGCTGCTTGCATGGCTCTTCAACGAATCTCTGGTGAAAGACGAGGTAGTGGTCAATGACCGCTGGGGCAGCGATACGCGCCACAAGCACGGCGGCTACTGGACCACGGAGTACACGCCGGGCATGAGCGGCCTCGACCATCCCTGGGAAGAAAGCCGCGGCATGGGCTTCAGCTACGGCTACAACCGCGCCGAGCGGCTTGAGGATTACCACACGGGACGCGAGCTCGTGATCATGCTGGCAGACATCGTCAGCCGGGGCGGCAACCTTTTGCTCGATATTGGGCCGTCGGCGGACGGGACGATTCCGGTGGTAATGCAGGACCGGCTTCACGAAATGGGTGCGTGGCTCAAGGTGAACGGAGATGCAATCTACGGCACCAGGCAGTGGAAGGTCTCGCGGCAATGGAGCGCCGGCGAGGTCCCCAAGGTCGAGTACAACAGCGAGTTCCAAACCGCGTATGACGTTGCAAAGCTTACTGAGAGCCCGGAGCCGGGAAAGGCAGCCATCGACGCTTTCTTCACCGCCAAGGGCAACGACCTGTTCGTGATTCTGCCGCGCTGGCCCGGGCACAGTTTTGTGCTGAAAGATGTCACCGGCGTCAAGGCTGTGACGCTGCTGGGATCGACGGCGCCGGTGAAGTTCAAAGCAGCCCGGGGCGGGGTGGTGATGGAGCTTCCCGACCCCGGCGATGCCCTGATGCGCCAGCCAGCCTGGGTGCTGAAGGTGAGCCGCTGACGGCAGAGTGAGCAGAGATCAGCGCTTGGGGTGATGGCGGACGGACTTCTCGATCGCCTTCCACTTTGCCTTGGTCTCTTTTGCCAGCCGGGGATCTGTCTTGCGGTCGAGAAAAGCCAGTTCCTTTTGCATCTTCAGGTAGTTGGCGAGGCGGGCGGGGTCCAGCGCGGCGGCCGTGACCGCGCAACCGGGCTCGGCTGTGTGAGTGCAGTCGCGGAAGCGGCAGGTCTGAGCCAGTTGCTGGATGTCTTCGAAGCTGTCTTCCAGCTTTTCCGTCGTGGCCCAGAGCTGGACTTCGCGGAGACCGGGCAAGTCCATCAGCAGCCAGCCACCGGGCATGACGAACAACTGGCGGCTGGTGGTGGTGTGGCGGCCACGGTTGTCGCTGGCGCGGACGGCGCTGGTGCGCTGGCGCTCGTCGCCAAGGAGCCGGTTGAGGATGGTCGATTTGCCCACCCCCGAGGAGCCAATCAGCGCAGCGGTTTCTCCGCGACCTAGCAGACCAGGAAGCACGTCCAGACCGTGATCGGAGAGCGCGCTGATGGGGAGCACAGTGATGCCCGGGGTCAATCGCTGGGTAGCAGCCACAATCTCGGCCAGATCGAGGCCAAGCTCGGGAGCCAGGTCAGCCTTGTTGAGCAGGACCACGGGGCGCGCCCCGCTCTCAGTAGCCAGGACAAGAAAGCGCTCGATGCGGCGTGGGTTGTAGTCGCGATCGAGTCCGCTGACGATGAAGAGCACGTCGATGTTCGCGGCCAGCACCTGTTCGCGGACCTCACGTTCCGGTTGCTTGCGCGAGAGCTTTGTCTTGCGGGAGAGCACGCTGGCAATCACCGCAGCATCGTCGCGCAGCACCACCCAGTCCCCCACAGCCGGCCACAGGGATGAGCTTCTGCGCAACGAGCCGCTGACGCTTGCATCCGTTTCGCCGGTCTCCGTCCACACCAGAAAGCGGCCATGATTGGCCGAGGCAACGCGCCCGGGTGTGCCGGTTTTGATCTGGTTTTGAAAAAAGCTGGACCAGCCGAGTTTTTCAAGCTGGGAATGATCGGGATTTACATGTTCAAGACTCACGGGACAATCCTCTCTTTGGTGACGGGAAGAGACACACCTCAGCCAACCTCTGGTGCCGAGGCAGTGTGTGAGAGGACGAATTAGGCAATAACGTTCAGCGGCGCTCCGTGTAAAGACACTGTATCAAATGGAAGCTACGGCGGTTCGGAGCCTCCACAAAATCCGGGTCAGGTGAATCTACATGCGATGCGGAACCATCCCATATATGAGCGAAAGTTGTCTTCCGCCACAGTGAGCGGCAAGCGGTGCCATGGCGTAATGCATCACAAAAACTTACGTTGCAAAAAACTCACTTTCAAGGAGCAGTTCATGAAGATTGTTGCAACCATCGTGCGCCTCCTTCTGGGTTTGGTCTTTCTTGTCTTCGGGATCAACCACATCTTTCCCTTCATCCCATTGGGGCCATTGTTCACCGGGACAGTTGGGCAGTTTTTCGCATTACTCATGACCACGCATTACTTGTACGTTGTCGCGGTGCTTGAGATTGTGGGCGCGGTCCCGCTACTGATCAACCGCTATGTTCCGCTGGGTCTCACGCTGCTGGGTCTCGTAATTGTCAACATCCTGCTGGTGCAGGGTTTGATGCAGCCGAGTGGTCTGCCAGTGGGTGTGGTTGTGACCTTTCTGTGGCTTCTGGTGTTCTATCGGGTGCGTTCCGCGTTTGCCGGAATCTTTCAGCAACACGTGAATGGGTGAGCGGGCGCGAAGCAAATGAGGCGCGGATCTTTACAATCAAGAAGACAGTGATTCAGTATCTCTATCTCGGACGGGTAGGCTACGACGAGGGCCTGCGCCTCCAAGCCGAGATCGCCGAGTTGCGTGCGCAGGGGCGCGTGGAGAATGTGCTGCTGTTGCTGGAGCATCCGCCAGTGCTGACGCTGGGGCGGAATGCGGACCGCGGCAATGTGCTGGCCTCAGAAGAACTGCTGGCGCGGCGTGGGGTTACCGTACACGAGATCAATCGCGGCGGCGATGTTACGTACCACGGTCCGGGGCAGTTGGTGGGCTATCCCATCTTTGATCTGCGCAGCCTGCGCAACCCGACAGGCGCACGGATGGGTCCGGTGGACTTTGTGCGGCTCATGGAAGAGGCTCTCATCCGCCTCTGCGGCGGCTTCGGTGTGCGGGCGGCCAGAATCGCCGGGTTGACCGGCGTTTGGTGCGGCGGGGCTTTGGAGGCTGGCGGCGAGTCTGGCCCGGAGCGGAAGATCGGGGCCATCGGGATTCATGTTGCGCGTGGCATCACCTCCCACGGTTTTGCCTTCAACATAACCACCGATCTGCGCGACTTTGGCTTGATCGTTCCTTGCGGCATCCCGGACCATGCGGTCACCAGTCTGGAGCAGGAGATGCCTGAGCCGAAAGCGTTGCCCACGCTGGAAGCCGTGGCCCACCAGGCAGCGCTGCAGTTTGGCCTGGTCTTTGACCAGCAGGTGCTGGCTGTTGAAAGCCTGGCGGCGCTGCGCGCTAAGGTTCTACCTGCGGACAAGCCGCCAGAGTTTCCGGCAGAGGATACCCCGCTGCAAGTTCCCGCCGAGGTTGAACGGCTCAAACACAAACACGGCCATCCCATTCAGGCGTGAAGGTTCACTGATTCCCACGCTTGCGCCAAAAGGCCCGCAAAGATAGGGCACCCAGCGATTTATAATCCGGCAGGAAGCGGGTGCGCAGTTAAAGCACTCAATGGCAGAGAGAGGGATTCATGCCAACCGACGTGATCATGCCCCAGATGGGCGAATCGATTTTCGAGGGCACCATCACCAAGTGGCTCAAAAAAGCCGGCGACCTCGTGCACAAGGACGAGCCGCTGTTCGAGATTTCGACCGACAAGGTGGACGCGGAGATTCCTTCGCCCGTGGCCGGCGTGCTCAGCGAGATCAAGGTCCTTGAAGGCGCGACAGTGGAGATCAATACCGTGGTTGCCATAGTGACCGAAAGCGGCGAGACGGCTGCACCGGCAGCAACGGTTCCCGTGGTTGGCGGGACCGACGTGGTGATGCCCCAGATGGGCGAGTCCATCTTCGAGGGCACCATCACCAAGTGGCTCAAGAAGGCTGGCGATGCGGTGCAGAAGGACGAGCCGCTGTTCGAAATCTCAACGGACAAGGTGGACGCGGAGATACCCTCACCCGTGGCAGGCGTCCTCACAGAGATCAAAGTTGGTGAAGGCGCGACTGTCGAAATCAATACGGTTGTCGCGGTGATTGGTGGTTCCACCCCAAATGCTTCCGTATCAACTTCCATTGCCCCGGCAATTGCAAAGCCATCCGCTCCCGCGCCGAAGGTGCAGTTGGCCACGCCGCAGGTGCCTGGCGAGCGCATTCGCTCTTCGCCTTTGGTCCGGCGCATTGCCGCGGACAACAGCCTCGACCTCGGCCAGGTAGCCGGTACCGGCTCAGAGGGACGGATCACCAAGGAAGATGTTTTCCGGCATCTTAGCCAGCACGGGGCCGGCAGCGTCGCCGCCAGGCCGGCTGTAACTCCAACGGCGCCGCCGGCTCCATTGCTCGCCGGCCAGGTGGTGCCACTCACCAAGATGCGCGCCATCATTGCCCAGCGGATGGTGGAGAGTGTAGCGACGAGCCCCCATGTCTACACCGTCTACAAGGTGGACATGACGCGGGTGGCTCGCATCCGTGCGCGTGAGAAGAGCCGGTTCGAACAGCAGAATGGCGTCAAGCTCACGTTCATGCCGTTCATTGCCGTGGCAGCCGTGGAGGCTTTGCGCAAGTTTCCCATCGTGAACGCGACCCTGGAAGACGGCTCCATCCACTACCACCCGAGCATCAACCTCGGCATCGCCGTTGCGCTGGAGTGGGGGCTGATTGTGCCGGTGATCAAGCAGGCTGAAAAGCGCAGCTTTGCCGAGATAGCCAAGGCCATGAACGACCTTGCCCTGCGCGCTCGGAGCAAGAAGCTCGTCCCTGAAGAAGTGATGGGAGGGACGTTCACACTGACCAACTCCGGTGTGTTCGGCGGCGAGTTCGGCACCCCGATCATCAACCAGCCGGAGTCGGCGATTCTTGCGATTGGCGGGCTCAAGAAGGAAGCGGTGGTGCTGACCGATGCCGAGGGCAACGACTCGATCGCGATCCGCTCCATGCAGCACTTCTGTCTCGGATTCGATCACCGCACCATCGACGGCGCGGACTCAGGCAAGTTCATGAGCGCTTTCAAGAAAGCGCTTGAGGGCTGGGAGCGGGAAATTTGTTGAGTCGCTGCCACCCGCAGTTCTTCAGGCCCCACCCTCCGCTGAGACCTGAAGAATGAACTTGAAGACAATCTGACCCAATGCAGAATCTACTGCCCTGTCGGCGCATAGTGCGTGATAAGCGCGGCGAGGTGTTTGTTGTCGTGGGACTGCGTTGAGCTCCGCGAGAGTCCGGGCTGCGTCTTTGCAGGCAGAGATGCGGCATTAGCGTGAGTCACCGGCAGGGCAAGCGCGAGCGCCATGGTTGCCCAGTTTGTGCCCGCGGCTGAGACCCATTGATCGTGGCCATGCGGGAATCCGGCGTCGAACCAGGGCTGGAAGGCAAGAGCCCGGGTGCGCACGAACCATGAGCCGTCTTCCTGCTGGGTTTTCAGCAGCAGTTTCACTCCACGCTGGTAGGCCGGCGCAGATGCTGGGAGCCCAGCGATGTTCAGCGCCACCAAACTTTTTCCCGTGGCATAGGCTGTGCTCTCCATCGACGGCAGATCGGACCATCCTCCATCGGGCCGCTGCGCATCCAGCAGTTCCTTCATGGCCTTGCGTGTCGCGGCCGGATTGGTGCCGGCCCAGGCAAGCCCGGCCANNAGCCTCCAGCTCCGGTCGTCGTTGTTGTACGACTGTGCGTTCGCCAGCCAGTTTGCGGCGAGAGCAATCGACTTGCGATAGGCTTCGGCGCCCGCCTTGGGCATGTACAGCTGCAGGGCGTGCATGGAGCGCACAGTCTGCCCGACAAAGTCCAGGCAAATCGGCGGACGAGTATCTGCATGTTGAGCGGGCCATTCCCCGTTCGGATGTTGGCGCAACAGGATGTACAAGGCGGCTGTGTCGGTATCGATGTTGGGCCTGAAGCCTTCGGCGTGAAGCCCCATCAGTTGGTAAGCAAGAATGCCTTCGGTGAAGTTGTCCTCTACCGGAAGCACAAAGCCCTGATGCAGGCGATCGCGCAGCTTTGCCAGCACCTCCCCATTGGCCTGGACTTGTGCGGCGTCGCTCTTTTCATCAATGCGGAATCCGCGCTTGCGCGTGAGCCCCATCGTCATAGCCGTCAGGCTGTTGTTGTGGCAGGAAACGCAGCCGGAATGCGCTATGAAGCTGGCATCCGCGCGCTGCAACTGAGGAATGCTGTCCTGGATTGCGCGCTGCAGTCCGTTGCTCTGCCTGTTTTGAGGAGCTTGCTGGATGACGTCTCCGGGCTTTGCACCGGACTTCTCCAGCCATTTGACGATCTGCGTATCACCATTGTGTTCAGCGATGTCCAGCACCGTCCAGCCCTCGTCCCCTCCTTTCGCATGGCGGTCTTTGGCATTCACGTCCGCCCCGTGCTGAACCAGCAATTGCACCTCATCGAGCGGAAGAGTATCCGCAATCGCTGCATACATCAGCGGTGTGCGGCCGAGGAAGTCGTAGGCATTGGCATCGGCTCCGCGATCCAGCAGCATGCGGATCGAATCGATGTCGGCATAGGCCGCGGTGTCCTGGAGTGACCCGGTGAAGACGCGCTTTTCAGTGAGTTTTTGGGCGATCAGCTCGGTGCAATTCGTGCACCGCGAAGTGATGGCCATGGTGAGCCCTGTCTCCCCGGCCATTTGCACGTCCGCTCCGTGCTCGATCAGCATTGCAACGCTCTCGCTGTCGCCGGAGGTGAGAGCCTCAATCAGCGGTGAGGATTCAGCCTCTGGCCGGAAGTTCGGATTCGGGCTGGCTCCGTGTTCGAGCAGCAGTTTCACGATCGGCGAGCCGCCGATGCGCCGTGCGGCAATCATCAGCGGCGTGCGCAGGTCGTCTGACTTTGCATTCACGTCTGCGCCGTGATCCACCAGCAGGCGAGTCTTCTCAAGGTCCGTCGCCGCCCACATCAGGGCTGTTGCGTTGGCGTCGTTGTGCATGTTAGGGTCGGTTCCCATCTTCAGCAGCCGTTCCAGCGTTGGCACATCTGCGTACAGCACCGCATACATAAAGGGCGTGGACCCTTCCGGCCCGCGCTCGTTCAGCAACGCCGGATCGGCAGCGGCGGTCTTTAGAAAAAGCGGCAGATTGTTCGTGCGAAGTGCTTCAACCATCGCCACGGCTTTTGGATTGATGGGCGGCAGGTCAGCTTCGTTGGCAAGAGCGTCGGGCCAGTCGGCTCCTTGATCGATCCAGGCCTTGATGGTCGCAATCTGTTCCGGGCGAAGCGCGCCGGTTGGGGGCATTTGCGGCCCGAACGAGTCGCCGGCGATCCGATAATAGACAAAGCTGTTGGCGCTGCTACCAGGTACGATGCGGCGGGTGAACGCCTTCATTGCCGAACTTCTGCGATCCAGCCGCATGCCCGCACGCTGTTTCGCGGGACCATGACAATCCCCGCATTGCTGGCGGAAGATCGGCAACACATCTCGGCTAAAGTCGACTTTCGGAGGTTCTGCAGTCTGAGCAGACAGCATGCCGGCTGGCATTGCGATGAAGAGGGATATTACGGCGAGTCCTGAACCTACCAAGGGATGCCTCCACCCGGAGTTTTGCACCGGGGTTTCTCAGAGATAGCTATGTGGTGAATCTCCAACAACATGGTTTGACCCGGAACAAGGGGAAGGGGCCACCCATCAACTCAGAGTGCATGCCCGCTTTCGAAGCGGGGACCAGGGGAATCTCAGCAGTCTTAAGTTACGTCGAATCCTAACTGTGCACGGGACCGATGTAAAGTGGTTTCTCTTCACCCTCACCGCGTTTCGCGAAAATTAATGGTCGTGATCTAAGACCTGAACGGAGCCCGTTGCAGCCAATCCGCAGTCCGCGATTACTTCCATACATGCGGCACAGCACCAGCCGGTTGGTGGTGGGTGACCTCCGCATGGGTTGCCTCGAGATCGAAGCTGAGATCCTTCGGGACCCAGTTCTGGTCTGACGCGGGGAGCTGAATCCTCATATCTTGAAGACTCTTGCCCTCGTGCACCTGCTCTTTGACGGCATTGTAGAGGTCGAGAAGAAACTGGCGCTGGCCGGTGAGTATCTCCATGCCGCCCGCATCGCCGTGACCGGGCAGAACAAACAGCGGCTGAAGCTCGATTGCCTTAGACAAGACGCGCGGCCAGTTGGCAATGTTCGCATCCCACAACTTGTTCCGCGGCCCGTTGACGGCGGCGTCGCCGGTGCAGAGGACCCTCTCTTTTGGCAGCCAGACGTAGCCATCCCCCTGCGTGTGGCCCCAGCCCAGGTAGAGAAAATCAACTTCGCGGGCTGAGTCCTTCAAGACGAGGCGGCTGCCTCGAAATGTCTTCAGTGGTCTCTGCACATCGTCCTGGTGCAGATTGCGCACGTCCTCTCGCTTCGCTTCGGCTGCCTGCCAGCGCGCAGGTTCGTAGCGATCCATCTCCTCGACCACTTTGTAATAAGCAAGCGTGGTCGCGCCCGCCGCGGTCCATAGCGAGTTGCCGTAGGAGTGATCGCCGTGAGCGTGAGTATCGAAGACATACCGCACTGATTTGGGAGAGAGCTGCTTGAGTTCGACCATCAGCTCACGGGCGCGCGCCGGATAGTTGGCGTCTACGACGATGAGATAGTCCTGCATCTCGATGACGGTCGTGTTGCTATAGCCCTTGGGAGCGTCGCCGAGCAGAAACCAGACTCCCGGCGCGATCAGCCGCGGCGGCGCGGACTGGGCACGCATGCTTGAAACACCGTGCGACAAAAGCAGAATGCAGGCGAGCGCGATCGGACGCATGAGAAAAATCCCAGCGCATACGTGTCGCCGCCTCGCCTCGCGTGGCCGCCGCATTACCGCATCTCTGCCCAGGCAAGCCCGTCGGTCGATTTGCCGGTGGCGATCAGCCGCGTGACCTTCCACGTTGCCAGGTCGATCTCCGCTACCTGGTCGCTCCGGGCACAGGACACGTAGGCAGTCTTGCCGTCAGGGCGAACCAGGGTCTCCTGCGGATCGGCACAGACCGCGATGGATGGTGCAGGCTGCATAGTCTTGAGGTCGATCACGTCGACCTTGTCTTTGTCAGGAATTGCGATGAGCAACCAACGCCCATCGGGCGTGGGAGAGCTTCCATAGCCAAAGCCATCAAGCGGAACCCAGCTCTTGACCTGGTTGGTAGCCGTATCAATCACCGCCAGCTGCGGCTTGGTTTGGTCGGCGGTAAAGACCCAGCGGTCGTCGTTGGAGATGGAGATGCGCTGCGTATCGCCGGAGATGGGAACAATGGCGAGGGTCTTGCGGGCGGGGATGTCGAGCACGGAGACGGTTCCCGGGCCAACGTTGGCCGTGTAGGCGCGTCGGCCGTCGTGGGAGAGCACGAACATGTGGCTCTGAGGCTGGCCAGTGGGGATCGCGCCGACAATCTTCAGCGTCTTCGGGTCGATGATGGAGATTGACTGGTCGAGTTCTGTGGACACGTAGAGAAGGCCGTCTTTGGGCCCAAAGGCGGGCATGTGCGGCCGTACGCCGTGGCCGAAGTCGAGGTTTCCGACGATTTTTTGCGAGGCGATGTCGATGACGACCAAGTTCTGGCCGTCGGTTCCGGGCTTGCCGACGCCGGAGTTTCCGTAGATGGGCACGTAGGCGAGGCGGCCGTCGGGAGACGCGATGACCTCATGGCCGGTTACGCCACCCTCCTTGACGGAAGCGATGACCTTTCCCGCTGCCGGATCGATGATGCCGAGGCTTGTGTCTCCCTTTTGCGTAACAAGCAGACGGCCCTGTTGGGCGAAGACGGCAGGGATGGTCAGCAACAGCATCAACGAGGGGAAAGTGAATCGAATCGACCTCAACGGAACCTCCGGGAACCACGAAATGACTATACCCCACAGCCCGCGACACGCGGCAGTGGCTCGATTCCGGTTATGATTTGCTTCAAGGGTGAATAGGCTGATGGGCACGGAGATCAGGACCGCCGCAGGCTACCAATCCGCACTTGAGCTGGCGCTGGAAGAGCTGCGCGCTTTTCTTGGTTCCCGGGCCACAGCCGGCGAGGCCGCGAGACACCATCACAGCCATGGCGAGAGCACGCACCCGCCCGCTCTGCCGGACCTGGTGTGCTTTCCGCAGACCACTTCAGAAGTAAGTCAGATTATGCAAGTGAGTGCTCGGCATGGGCTGCCGGTTGTCCCGTTTGGAGCGGGCACCTCGCTTGAAGGGCATGTCAACGCGCTCCGTGGCGGCATCAGCTTGGATATGCGGCAGATGAATCGCGTGTTGCGGGTCAGCGTGGAAGACATGGACGCAACTGTCGAGGCGGGAATCTCCAGGCTGCAACTGGCCAAAGCGCTGGAGAACACAGGGCTCATGTTCTCTGTCGATCCGGGCGCGGACGCAACGATTGGCGGGATGGCTTCAACGCGCGCCTCGGGGACAATGGCAGTTCGCTACGGAACCATGAGGGAAAACGTGCTGGGGTTGACGGTGGTGCTGGCGGATGGACGGATCATCCACACCGGAACGCGGGCGCGGAAGTCGAGTGCAGGCTACGACCTCACGCGGCTGTTTGTAGGCGCGGAGGGAACGCTGGGCGTGATGACTGAGCTGACGGTCCGTCTCCATCCGCTGCCTGAGGCGGTAGGTGTGGCCGTCTCCGCGTTTGCCAGCGTGGAGGGCGCTGTGCGGACGGTCATTGAGGCCATCCAACTGGGGCTGAGTCCTGCGCGCATCGAGTTCATGGACGAAGCGCAGGTCGACGCGGTCAATCGCTACTCCAGGTTGGAACTCGCCGTGAAGCCTACACTGCTCTTCGAGTTTCACGGGATTAGCGAGGCGAGCGTAGAGGAGACTGCGCGGCTGGCCGAACAACTGGCCGCGGAGCATGGCGGCCTGGGCTTCAACTGGGAGACGACACCGGCGGGACGGGAACGGCTGTGGAAGGCGCGCCACGATGTGTACTACGCTTCGCGGGCGCTGCTGCCGGGTTCTGAGACGCTGACCACCGACGTATGTGTGCCCATCTCGCGGATGGCGGAATGCATTGTAGCTACGCGTGCGGATCTCGACGCGTTGAGTTTTCCAGCCACGATTGTGGGCCATGTGGGCGATGGGAATTTCCATGTGCTTTGCATGCTGGCGCCGGAACAGGCCGCCGAAGCCGCCAGTTTTGCGGCGCGGCTCGTGGAGCGGGCGCTGGCGATGGGCGGCACATGCACCGGTGAACACGGCGTTGGTTACGGCAAAAAGAAGTATCTCAAGTCAGAACACGGTGAAGCTCTCGAGGTAATGCGGATGCTCAAGCTCGCGCTCGATCCTGAAAATCGCATGAATCCCGGAAAGATTGTCGACGTGGACTGAAGTGCCTCACTGGTGCGACTGCCATGGGTCGTACGTGCCGATGCTCCAGGAGTGGCCCTCGGGGTCTTTAAGGGCAAATTCGCGGCTGTCATATGGGGTGTCCTGAAGCGGACGGATAATTTTGGCGCCTGCGGCCACTGCACGGCTATGGACAGCATCGGCGTCGGGCACCACGATGTAAGCACTACGGGTATCCACGCCCCCGAGATCGGCCGGGGACGTAAATGCTTTGCCATACTCGTCATCCTTTTGTGAGCCGAGCATGATCATGCCGCTGCCGAGGATCAACTCGGCGTGGCCGATGGTGCCGTTTTCGCCTTCATACACTACGTGGCGCGCAAACCCGATCACATTGCAAAGCCAATCAATGGCGGCTGGGGCGTCGCGGTACCGCAGGGTGGGCATGACGGTGGACGGGGAGCTCTTCGATGGGTTCGACATGGGGCCTCCTCAATCAGCCGAACTGCTACTGCATGATAATGCTCGAAAGCCACGAAGAGTTTCTTGGAAAAATCGGAACCACGCGCTCTACCTTGCGGGTCCTATCCCGCCATGACGTGATTCGCCCACTGGGTTCGGAGCGCGCAATAGGTTGTAGCATCAATCCCTGAAAACGCTCGAAACTCATTGGCAAAGTGCGATTGGTCGTAATAGCCGCACTCCATCGCCAACTCCGCCCAGGGCAGATCCATTCCTGCGTGCAGCTGGCTCACTGCCCGCTGAAATCGCTGAATTCGGGTCCAGACCTTTGGTGAGAACCCCACCTCTTCTCGGAAGACCTGGGAGAAACGGCGCTCACTCCAGCCCGTGCTTTTGGCCACTTCCCTCACAGTGGACATGCCAGGCGCGCGCCCAAATCTTTCCAGCGCGAAATCTACCATGCGATTGCGGCGAATTAAGCCGCCGAACCGCAGGCGCAGGAAGCCCTCCAGCTGTTCGAGTCTGGCTAGCGGGGATGGAATCTGGCGCAGCCGGTCGCGAAGCACTCGTGCCTGGGCGCCCCACACATCTTCCAGCGAGATGTTGCGATTGCTGAAGAGGTCGGCGGAGTCCGCTGCGGACGGGGCAAACCCACCCGGCTCGAAGACGATCCCGATGAGGTCGGCCATATCGGAGGTATCAACAATCTCATAGACGGATCGGGCGCCGACAATCAGCGATGGTGGAGTCAGGCGTGCGGGTTCGCGGTCTGGGTAATCGATCAGGAAGTCCCGCGCAAGGTTGAGGATGACCTGCACGCAGCCGGTCGGCAACATGCGTTCCAGTCGGCGCTCCGTCTGCGGAATCCTTGCGTACCAAAGCACACGAACGCAGCGATTCAGTGGGGCAGCCGGCTTGTGACTCAGGTAGATCACAAGGCCTCGTGCTTGTTTTTATAGCACGATTAACAAGCTTGGAAAAGCCGGGGCCAGCACGGGCTAGAGGCAGTTTGTGGCCGGC
>PLKU01000077.1 GCA_003140705.1 Acidobacteriaceae bacterium | reverse complement strand
GCATACATGTTGCCGAGGGTGGCGTCCTCCCAACCGGGAACAAAGATGGGCAGGTTCTTTTGTGCAGCGGCAAGGAGCCAGCTATTTTTCGGATCGATCTGATAGGACTTTTCGAGATCACCGGAGAGCAGGATTTTGTACATAAACTGGTGGGGGAAGAAGCGCTCACCTGCTTTGTCGGCGCGAACCCATTCCTTGAGGACTTCATTTTCAATCCGGCGCATGGCCTCCATCTCAGNNCTCATAAAAATCGTGTGCCACGAGATTGAAAACATCTTCTTCTAAATTCGCGCCGGTGCAACTGATCCCGTGAACCTTGTCCTGGCGAATCATTTCGGCGAGGGAAAGGCCGAGTTCCGCGGTGCTCATGGCTCCGCCGATGGTGATGAACATTTTTCCGCCGTTGGCGAGATGTTTGTTGTAGGCTTCAGCGGCATCGATGAGGGCGGCGGCGTTGAAATGGCGGTAGTGATGCTTGATAAACGACGTAATTGCAGACATAGGTTGTGCGAACTCCCCTACCTAAATTATCACAGTTGAATCAATGCACTGTGAATGCGCGAGGCCGCGCCGGGCGCGGGTTTTAGAGCGAATCCTGAATAACTATTGCCAAGCCGAGTTTGGTTTGAGGTTGCCGCTCCCTGGTAATCGCGGCAACTTCAGAGCGAGGGATTCGGGGACCATCAATTCTGGTTTCGCTATTGTGTGCAAAAGAAGGGCGAAACCGGCATTGTAAGCAGTGGCCTGTTAAGCATCGTTTGCCTCAAGCAGAGCGTTGACCTTGCTCATCACCTGAAAGGCGTCGGCAACATATACGACGTCGGCTTTGCCGCGGGTCCAGCCGCAGTTGGGATCGAGGGAGATGGCGCGGCGGTCGGCGACGAAGCGCCAGCCAACGACGTGCGGCTCTTCGCCGTGGCAACAGGTGGAAAGGCCTTTGGCGTGGCGGGGCGTCGCTCCGGTCTGCCCGATTTGATTCAGATGCGTAAGGAATGGGAGAACGGAGTTCCCGTCGCCACCCTGATCGACGAGGGATTTGCTGCTGCCGAGCGATGCGCCTGTTGCGTGGAGGAAGCCAAGGATGAGGTCGCCGGCTTCTGTGGCATGGGTCTGGCCGTCGGGCTGTTTCTTGGTCCAGCCTGCGCCGGCAACGAGGAGAAGTTTGGCGTCGGGGCGGATGGTTTGCTGGTCGTGCCTGGGTTCGCGGAGGCCAGTGACCGTGGTGCGGAGTGTGGGGAGATGAACGGCAACTTCTTCGATCTGGGTTGAGGCGGAGTGACCGGAGAAGGCTGCGTGCGTGCCGGCGTCGAGGAGCAAGAACCAGGGCCGCGCATCGCGGGTGAGCACGGCTTCGATGCGCTGACGATAGAACCAACGCGTAGCTTCGATGGTGTCCGCGGCCACGACGGCGGCGATATGAGTATCGATGTAGCCGTCGAGACGATGGGCGACGCCTGCGGCAACTCTGGCAAAGCGCGCGCTAGCGGGGGCGATGACGATGGTTGCACAGGCGGCGCGGCAGAGAGCTTCGCAGGCGGCCGCGTCTGTGGCATAGCGAGGCTGGGCGAAAGGCTCGCCGGATACGACGAGCAGACGCGCTCCGGTAGAGGCAAGGAAGTTGGCGGCAGAAGTGGCATCGACGCCGACAATTCCAATGGTCAAGGACGCTTCGAGTTGGTTGGCCAGGTCAATGGCCGCAGTTACAACTTCAAGCGAGGCCCTGGTAAGTGCGGCGCCCGTGTCGTCAACGTGCGTGAGTGCCAATATGTATTCCATCGTGGCTATTCGGCTCCAATCCACGCGACCAGTTCGTGTGCGATCTCTTCGGGGGTGAGGTCTTTGACTACTTTTGTGGTGCGTTGCTGTTTGGGCAAGGCCACTGAAACATAGTGCAGGCCGTTGGCGGGGATGGATGCCGATTTGGCCTTTTGCAACGCGGGCATGATGGTGCGCATGTTGGCCATGCCAACCTGGGGATTGTTGCGCGGCTCGGCAAGGTTGCCTGTGGCCCAGCCGAGGACGGCTGGTGTTCCTGCGCAGATGGAGACTTGGTGCTTGCCGCCTTCGACGCGTTCGAGAACTTCAAAGCTGCCATCGTCGCGGAGTTCGATTTCGTCGACACCTTGAAACTGATCGGATATGCCGAACCGCTCACCGACGAGCTGGAGAGTGACACCAGCGCCACGGGTGGCCGACTCCCAGCCGCCGAAGAGAAGGAGACGGTCACGGTCGAGGCCGGGGATGGCGGCAATGGCATCAGCCAGAGCGGCTGCAGTTGCGTGCGCATCGTGAAAGCCTCCAATGGGGCCGTCGATGGGGACCAGTTCAAAGTTGACCTTCTGAGCCACGGTCATCATGACTGCTTGCAGCTTGGCTTTAGGGCCGAGCGAGACGAGCCAAACTTTTGAGCCAGGATTCTTTGTGGCCAGAGCTGCGGCTTCATAGAGCGCGCAAGCGGCCCAGGGATCGAGAACCGCGGGCAAGACCATCTCGTTTTTCAGTCCGGGGCCGGTGAGACCGGTGATCGGCTCCAACGTTTGCAACGGATCAGGAACGATGCCGGCGCAAACAACGATGTGTAAAGCATGGGCCATGAGAGGTTCCTTCTTAGCTTCTAGCTGCTCGGTATTCGTGTATAGCTTCAATTTTCCGCGGAGCGCAGGCCGCCGGCGCCGGCACCGAAGTCGATGTTGGATTGGTTGGCACCAGCCTGGGCGCAGTTCCACAGGCATGCGCCGCAATGGATGCACTTTTCTCGTTCAAAGTCGGGCACGCCGCTGGCGCCGTGGGTGAGGGCCTGACCGGAACACATGGCGATGCAGGTCTTCTGACTACATGCGGCACACAACTCGGCGTTTCGGAAAGATACGTGATCGGCAAAGCCAGGCATGGCCTGCACCTTGCCACCCAGCAGGAGCGCGTCCTGATGCGTCATCAGCAGGCGGCCATCTAATGGAATCTCAGGCCAGCCTCGGGCAGAGAGCAGGGCATCGTGAAGCGGGCGTCCGCCGGCTTGCGCATCAAGGGCCAGCGCTGCCAGCAACTCCGGACTGACGCCGAGGGTGGAAGAGAGAATCCGTTCGTTTGGAGGAGGGTGCTTGGGGCCGAGCGAGAGGCGTCCGCTGGTAAGGCCGGCAAGGGCCATGCCAACCATGCCTTTGATCGTGCCCTCATGAAAGCCGTTGCGGGCATTCTCCGCCTCGCGCGCGCCACGCTCCACCCAGCTTGCTCGGCGACGGGCCTCGTAGGTAGAGGCGAGATTCTGCCCGGTGAAAGGTTTGCCGGCGCGGAGCAGTTCGACGACGGCATCGGCCAATTGTGTGCCGGTGGTCCAGGCTTCATCGACGCCGGAGCCGGTGAGCATGTTGGTCGAGCCAGAGCCTTCGCCAATGCGAGCGTAGCCATCTCCGGCGAGAAAGGGTTCGCCGCGCAGGCCCGATTCGTCGAGAGACTTCGCGCCCCAGGAGCGCAAGGTTCCGTCTTTGAGGTAACGCCACAAGGCGGGGTGCAGGATGTAGTGCTGGAGATAGCGATAGGCAGTGCGGGATGGGTCGCCGAGCCATGAGGGGACAAAGATTCCGACTGAGACGAGATTGCCGGGATGGACGTAAAGGAAGCCAAAGATCTCCGGCTCGGGATAGCCGAAGGTGTGCCATACAGTGCCGGGTTCGAGCGATGAGCCATCGGGCATTTCAATGAGCATCTTCATACCCAGGGCCCACTCGGAGTGAGCGTGGCATTCAGGCATGCCGAGCGTACGGTCGATTTGGCGGCCGACGGCGCCGACGGGGCCATCGCCGACAACGGTGAGATGGGCCAGGACATCCATTCCAGGCAAGAATTCAGCAGTGGGGTCGCCGGCGCGATCGACGCCCTGGTCGGTGAGGCGGAGGCCTGTGACGGCGGCGCCATGGAAGAGCGGAGCGCTGACCGGCGTTGACGGCCATATCTGTACGAGACCGGTGGCCATGATCTGCGAGCCGACCCACTGGTTAAACTGCC
>PLKU01000088.1 GCA_003140705.1 Acidobacteriaceae bacterium | reverse complement strand
GTTTTCAACATTTGACACCTGACGTTCTGGATCTTCGCTATTCGATTGGAAGGATGCCATCTCTCGAGGAATCCTTGTCACATGCCGACTTGTAAGGATTTGACCTGCCGGCTCGGTCCATTCAGCACCAGGTCTAAAAATTCAAAACAGGCCCGTGTCCTATGAGACCCCGACGGTTATATAGTCTCTTCACTGATGTTTGTCGCCGGTTTGGCCCTCTTTGAACAGACTGCGGAACATTCGAGGTCTAATCATGAAGTTCACGCCAGGAAGTGAAAGAATTGCCGGTTGGGCGATCATTCTGCTTTTCGTCGCCGCATGGATGATTGGCGCAACCATTCACGCCGGTCAATTCGTCCATGCGAACCAAACGGCGACTCCTTCGGCGCGTTCCATCAAGCTGGGCGCAGCGCGCCCAGGCTCTCTCTACGCAATCACATTATGGGTGAAGGATCCCGCTCAACTCCAGGGGAACGACTCAGTCCGGGTCACTGTGAGCGACGCGCAGGGCGAGGTCGGATCCAAATGGCTGCACGCGGCCGACCTCGACTTCTACCTGACCCTGCGACCGCGAGCTGCGGGTCCGGTTACGGTGAGCCTTTCTTCCTCTTCAGCGGCCCACGATCCAGAGATCAGCGCAACCCTCAGCAAAATCCTCCAGGTCTCAGCCGGCCTGCCGGGAAAATCGGACGCGGTCAAGCGCGGCGTCATTGCCGCTGCGCCCAACGATACATGGCAAAACGCGCAGCTCTTCGAACTTGGCCAGACCATCTTTGGCAGCGACGACGAAAGGCCCTACGCTCCATCGAAGAGCGAAGACGGCTACGCTGCCATGCTCAAAGGCTTCCAGTGGTTCCGATTCACTTTCCGTGAAAAGGAGCCGCGCCTGGTTTACTTCGTTCTCAACGTAACGGACCGCGATGTACCGCTCGACGTGGACATCTTCCAGGCGGGCAAGGACGCTTTCGGAAAGCCGGATGTGGTTCCCTTCACTACCGGTGAGTTTGTCTATCAGGTCGAGGCGACCCAGAATTATCCGGGACTCTACAAGTTTCGCACCCGCATTCTTCAGCCCGGGCAGGAATACTACGTGCGAGTGGCCGCCAATCACCCTGCTTACCAGTTGCATACGTACCAGTATCCCGTGCCGCCGAATACCGACCCGCACGAAGCGGTGCGCGCGGGGATGGATTTCCTGGTCAATATGGGCGACAGTTGGCTGTCGAATACGCCTCGCCGGGGCGCGGTCGCGTTGCGCACGGTGATGCAGCACTCTGAAACCCAGCTCTGCATCGCGTGCCATCCCGCGCAATTCACCACGCGCGGGTATTTGAGAGCGGTCCAGAACGGCTACGCCCCAACACAACGCGCGGGGCTCGAGTTTCTCACCGATCGCATTTACAACAACGCCAGGCCTCTCTACGGAGAACCCGAAACCAACTGGGTGCGGGTAATTTATACCGCTCGCACAGTGGCCAGCCGCTTGCCACTGATCGCGCACGCCTTTGAGCAGAATGTGACGCACGATCCTCCACGCAAGAACTTCGACGTGCCCTATGCGCGGTTCCTGAAGATTCACTACAAGGGCCTGACCGTACTGCCCGGAGACGAGGCTGACGGCTGCGAGCCCGATGTAAGCCCGTTTGAAATCGCGCTGCAGAGCTGGCAGACATTCAATCTGGCTTACAACGAGACCCACGATGCCGATTGGCTGGCCGAGCGCGACCATGTGGAGAGTCTGGCGATTCCCGACGAGCCGAAGAACGTCATCGATCTGAATTGGAAAATCCAGCTTCTGTCCGCATTGGACCGCGAGAAGTACGCGGCGCAGATAAGCGCTCTCATTGACAAGCTCTACGAGTATGAGACTTCCGAGGGCGCATGGCCGTATCCATTCGATAAGAAGGCCAAGCCGGCGGACTTCGTTTCTTATCACTCGGTTCTGGCCCTGGCTGAGGCCGGCCGCCGCCCTGAGACCGACCAACACCTGGCGCGTGCAGTCAAAGCCATGCTGGCCGCACAACGGCCGGAAGGCAGTTGGGAAGGCGATCCCGTCTACCAGGGCTTCAACACCCCCTTCCGGGCTACGCAGTTTGCCGTGATGGCCCTGTCTACGCTGTATCCGGGAACAACAACGGCCAAAAACTGGGACGCGGCCTACCCCGCGCCGGCCAGCACTCTTGCCACCAACGATCTCCCGCTGCTTCTCGAACAACTGGATCAGTACTGGGATCTGGCACCGGAGCCGGTGCTTGTTCAGATTCGCAAAGTGTTGGCTGGAAGCGACCAGCCGCTTGCGCGCGAAGCCGCGGCTCGCGCGCTTGGGCACATGGCTGACCCCNNCAGCCAAGATGGTGCAGACCGCGTCAGCCTACGCGCTGCGCATGGTGTTGTCGCGACGCCAGAGCATTGCACCGCAAGGGCGCGCAATGCTCACCGCTGCGCTGGCATCGCCCAACGCGCGCACCCGCTGGGGAGCTGCCCGCGTCTTCAACCAGCATTTCCGGGAACTGACCGGCGATGCGGATCTGCTGGCCGCCCTCGAGCGTACACTGAACGATCCGGTGCCCTACGTCCGGTTTGAAGCCGCCGCGGGAGTGTGGCGCTGGTACTACTGGCAGGTGGATCAACCTGCTGTGCGCCGTGGAACCCTGGAAGCGCTCGCCACGCGGCTCAATACCGAGACCGATGAAATGGTGCGGCGAGGATTGAAGGAAAGCATCTACGACCTGCTCGATGAAAACACCGGATATCTCTCTGCCTGGGTGAAGGCAAGTTCCAAGGACGAAGATAAAGACCGCATCAACACAGGCTATGAGGCGGTGGTGCGCGACCAGGCACAGGTGCTGGCCAAGGTGCTGCGCAATGCAACGCCGCTGGGCCGCGAGGGAATCCTCACCGCCCTCTGGGACTTTCATATTCGCCACTATGCATTGCCGGCGCTCAAACCGGACACAGTATCGATCGGCTTGCCCGCGGTTCTTACCAGGTACGTCACCGGTGTGCCCGATCTTCATCGCCCGGACTACGAATATCCGCCCTATCGCGAGGCAGTCGATTTCAAGTACGACGTGCACAACAGCTTCTTCCAGACGCGCATCGGCAACGACAGCGATCTGATCCATTTCTTCAAAAGTTCCGGGCCGGAACTGGAGGACGCACTTCTGGATTGCCTCAAAAACGCCGATGAGTCGATGAAAATCAACGTGCTCAAGGCGGGCAGCACTCTGAGTGAATCCGGCGACGCACGCTTCACCCTCGCGGCCCTGAACTTGTCGGAGGACTCGAGCGCCGAGGTGCGCCAGACAGTCCGCTACGTCTACGAGGACGGCCAGCGGGGAGTCCTGAATCTTGAATCGCGCGTCGCGCCCGATCCAAATCTAGTCAGCAAAATTGTCGAGATTCTCAAGCACGGAAACCCGGACAGCCAGGCCGTCGCTCTTCCGCTGTTAGCGGCGCTGCCCAACGGTTCCGTATGGGAACAGCAGGCGGACGTTCAGCAAGCGTTGCGGTCTATGCTTGAGGAAGAACCGCAGCCGGCGACCTTTGGCCAAGTTCTGGATGCCGCTTCTTCATTCAGCAATCTGATGCGCGAGCCGGCGCTCCAGAAACAGGTATTGGATGGCCTCGATTCCCCCATGCCCGACACACAGCGCGCCGCCGTGCGGATTTCGCTGGAACACTTTCTGAACGATCCGCAAACCGCACCCGCCGTGAAGTCCGCATTTGCAAAACTGAATGGTGCCGGGCTGAGAATCCTGATGGAGGAAACGAGCAATCCGCAATTTCTAAAGAAGCGCCTCGGAATCTCCGGGGGCGCAGTCTCGCAGGATCAGGACTACCTCAACCGGCAAGCAGCCGTAATGAAGATTCGCGAGCCCCTGGATTATCCCATCGTCGTCGATACGGTGATGGCAAGCCTGTTGAATGCAGACGCCAACGTGAGCGCCGCGGCGCTGGACACGCTGCGCAAAGTGAAAGGCGTGGAGAAGCGGGCTGATTTTCTGGCGGCAATGAATCGGCTTCAGACCTCAACCAATCCGCGACTCAAGCTCATCGCCGCCAGTGTTCTCAAAGGAAAGAACCTGGGCGATGCGCTGAACGACGTGCAGCCCGGCTCGGTGCTCGACTTCCGCACCTTTGTCACCCGGATCGAGCCCATCCTTGCCCGGGCCGGCCCGGACGGTAAGGCATGCGTCAATTGCCACGCCAGCCATGTGATCTTCAAGCTGCAGCCGCCCAATGCCGAGGGGATCTTCTCTGACCAGGACAGCGAAGACAACTATAAGTCCGCGATGCGCGTCGTGGACATTACCGAACCGGACAAGAGCCTGTTGGTCATCAAACCCACCCGCCCAACCGACAGTGCGGGCGACGTTGGCGACTATCTTGCCACACATAACGGCGGCCAGCGTTGGCATGGAAACCAATCGAGCGATGAATACCGGACGATTCTGGATTGGATTCGAGGAGGCCGTGTGCAGACTGCGATTGTGTCAAAATGAACAGACCGCGAGAAGCACGGCCCTGTTTTTTGAATTCAGATAATCCTACTCTTCGGGAGGAGCGGTAGGCGTCGGCTCCTGACACAGGATCGGTCCCGGTAAACGTTAGGTCTCTATCGGGACTGCCCCGGCAGACAAAGCAGGATTGAGCCCGGTTATTCCGTCCGGGGCAGTTTCGATAGAGTCGTTTGGGCTGAGCCGCTGGCGTTTGCGGCGGCCCCTGCCTGAAAGAGGCTACGCCGCCACTGGCTGAGCTGACCGAGATCACGGCGGAATCGGAGCCAGACAGCGATCACAACCAAGAGCGGAAGAGAATTTATCAAGAGAAGGATCAGCACAGCTATCACCATAATTCAGTTGTCGTGGGTGGTTTGTTGCCATCTGGGCAGTTACTGCCTGAGCAATATCGCCATGCTTGCAGTCTTCCGTTGCCGCCTGGAATTGACCTCAGAATGTGAAAAGTCCAGTTTTCAACATTTGACCGTCCAATGTGCGGGACTAGGCGCGGGCCCGGGGAGGACCGCATCCAGCTATTAAGCAGCAGTCTGGGCACGGCTCTTTTGGCGGACAGTTGGTTCCTTCGGCAATATAGGAGTTTTTGTGCCGATCCTTCCCAATTCAATCGTCAGGCGAAGTCCTAATGCTTGAAGGATCTTCTGCAGGCTATTGAGAGTGGGATTTCCTTCGTCTGAGAGCATCTGGTAAATGTGCTCTCGATTCACCTTGCTCGCTCTGGCAACAGTCGCAACTTTGCGAGCATCCAAGACGTTTTTCAACGCCACGAGAAATGCAGACTGAGAATCTTCGAGCGCCGCCTGGAGGTAATTCACGGCTTCGGCATTGTTGCGCAGCCTCCGATGCAGGCCCTCTTTATAGCTTTTGGAGCGTCCGCTCATTGTGCACCCTCTCTGTACTGCTTCCAGTAGCTCTTGGCCGTCTTAATGTCCTTGTTTTGTGTGCTCTTATCGCCACCGATCAACAGCAACACAACTACCGCGCCGTCTTCAGCAAAATAGACGCGGTAGTCTGGTCCGAAACTAATCCTCAATTCAAGTACGCCTTCCCCTACCGGCTTGCAGTCGCCAAGGTTTCCCTGCTCGAGTCGATCGAACCGAACCTCGATTTGTGCGCGACCTCTTGCATCACGCAAACCCTCTAGCCAGGCATCAAAGGGCACCTTGCCTGAGGGAGATTCAAATACCCTCAACTCTCTGGGGCTGGCTTTCATGTGTCCCCGATTCATCGAACAGGACTGATTCCCTCCCTCATAGTGTAGCGCAAAACCTACATATGCGAAATAAGGGAGACTAAAAACTGGTATCGGCATTCCTAGCGGATCGCCGCCAACCGGCTGGAAACTGGTTGATCAGTGTCATTAGTATGGAGGCCATTGCCGTCGGGAATTGGCCTCAAAGAGTGGAAAGCCCAGTTATCAACATTTGACCTTCCGAGCCTCTGCTTATCAATTGCTCGACAAGGACTCTAAATCTGCGCACTCTTCTAACGCAGAATGCTCCTCGGCGGGTCTGGGAGAGCCATCTTCGAGTATAAAATTGCTTCGTTCATTCCCATCCGCGTTTCGCCGCAATGAGCTGCATGTCATGTACGGGCTGGCATTTGCCTCGATTGTGGTCGCCTTTTTGCCCTGATCGACAAGGGAACGTTTATATGAACCGAGCCAAAGAGAAGCCACAGCTACAACGCCCAGCAGAGGAAAGACTATGACAGACGAAGCTTCCAAAATGCGACAGGAGCTTATGCAAATTGTCGCGCATATCATTCGATCGCGTGGCGACCGTCCCGCTGATGCAACCGCTGATGAGATCCTCACAGCAATCGAAATGAAGGCGGATCTCGGGTTTGCCTACACTCGACCAAATGGGTCGTTGATCATCAATAGCGTTCGGGAAACTCGAGATCAAGTGAGACTAGCAGGAGGTGAAGGGTATCCAATTCGAGTGCTAATCGTGCCGCTGACTCGTGAAGAGATCAATGCCCTCAGTTTGGACGCCATTTCCGACTGAAACTGGCCTCAGATTGCGCAAAGCCAGTTATCAACATTTGACCCCCAATGTCCGAATTGTCGGATTCACCCGGAATACGCGCAACGCCCTTGTCCCGCGTATCCTAGGCTCTATGTGGGAGCATGATTCAATTCAGCGGCTGCTGCAATGCCTTCTCGTGTGCTCGCTCCCGACTTTGGTGGGCGCCGCACAGGTTCCCCAGGGACCTTCGGACAACACCTCCCCGGTCCCCTACACGGTTCGGATTCCCGTGAATGAGATAAGTCTCTCGTTTCGAGCTTTCGACTCCAGCGGTGCACCGCTGAGGAACCTGTTACCAAGCAATCTAGAGTTGTCGGATGACGGAAAGCGGCAGAATCGCATTGTCATGCTCGAACCTTTCGAGAACCTACCGATCCGCGCTGCGTTCCTTTTCGATGCGAGCGCTTCCATGATGGACGACCTTGGGAACAATCGCTCTATCCTTCGCACCTACGCTTCGCGCCTGCTTCGCAAGGGAACGGATAAAGCGTTGGTGCTGCAGTTCGATACGGAAACGCTCGTGAGGCAGAACTGGACTGGCGACGACGCTCAAATTGCTGCTGGAGCAGCGGCCGTCCAAATCCGACAAGATCATCTTCCGATCACATCCATCTTCGATTCCCTTTACACGACGTGCCGAGATCTTTGGTCAGTCGACCATGGCGAAGTTACCGGAAACTTCATTCTTCTTTTCAGCGACGGCGAGGACGACGACAGTCATGCCTACATGAGCGAAGCTGTGGACATGTGCCAAAGAACGCGAACTGCGATTTACGCAATCAGCAATAATTCCAAATCGCCGTTCTCTACTGGACAAAAAACATTGGACGATCTCGCTCGCCAGACCGGTGGACGCGTCTTCTTCAATCCGCAGGGCACGCAAATATGGGAAGACCTTCAAATCATCGAGGCTGAACAAAGAAACCAATATCGCCTTGTCTATAGACCTACTGATTTCATCCCTGACGGCAAGTTTCATCACCTCAAGCTTGGGTGCCCCATCAAAGGGACGAGAATCGTTACTCGCTCGGGGTACTATGCATTTCCCAGGCCATGAGCCTTGCAATCGGCGCGCGTTTTGGAGCTGGAGGTTACCGCGAGGCGCAATAAGACGACGCTGTCGGGAGGTTCTTCGAACTCTTTTGCGAGTCCCGGATTGTCGTCGACTCATCCCTAACGTGATTTAGCTCACGCTGGTTGAGAAACATCGGCAAGGTGGCAGCGTTCCAATGCCTCAGGCAATTCGGCTTCAGAAAGTGCGAAGCCCAGTTTTCAACAGTTGACCGGTCAATAGCCGAAGAGCCGGTGACTCGCCTGAAGTCTCAGAAACCGCGAACCAGGCGCTCGATTCGCGCCTCGGCAATTTGCCGTAAATCGAAATCCCTCTTGCAATGATTCTGGCGAGTGACCACAGTCCCGCTTGGGGGTTGATGCGAGACAGGGGCAACGAACTGTGAAAATTACTCGTAGCGCAATGCCGTTACCGGGTCGACACGCGTGGCGCGATACGCAGGAATGAACGACGCGGCAAGTGCGACGAGAGAAAGCAGGACCGCGACACCAATAAATGTCAAAGGGTCCGTGGCACTGATGCCAAAAAGGAGACTAGTCAAAAGGCGGGAGATTGCCAGCGACGCGACAACGCCGATGATTACACCGAAGGCGGCCATGCGCGCCGCCTCGCCCAAGACCAACCGCAGAACATCACTGCGCTGGGCGCCGATTGCCATACGAACGCCGATCTCCTGGGTGCGTTGTGCAACGAAAAATGCCACAACTCCGTAAAGGCCAACTCCGGCAATAATGAGCGCAATACAAGCGAATAGTCCCACAAGAAGAAGCAAGAAACGGCGATCCGCCAGCCAACCGCCCATGTCGTCCGCGAAGGTGGAGAATTTGACGGGGACATCCGGAGCGAGCTCGTGAAAGATACCACGCGCGGCGGAAGCAATCTCGCCTGCTGGCGCGGTGCTCCGCATGACAATGGTGGGCGTTGAATTAGCATTCATTCCGCGCTGGCGGTAATCAACATAGATGATCGGACTCGGCGGCCGGTCCAGGCCGCTCGCTCTAACATCGCCGGCAATGCCAACGATAGTTAGAGGCCTCAAGTTACCGTCCATATTGCCGAATTCGATCACTTGACCGATGGGATCCTGATTGGGCCAGCGCTTGCGAGCCAAAGATTCACTGATCACGGCAACATGCGGTGAATTCATATCATCCTGTTCGCCGAACATCCGCCCGCGGATAAGCGGAATACCCAGCGTATGGAAATACTCTTCACTCGCGACGGCATACTCAGCTAGCCCGGTTTGCGAACGATTCTTGGCAATCCTGCCAAATTCATCGAAATTCGCGGGCGGCTTTTGGCCATTGATGATGAGGAAAAGCCCATCTGCGAGATTGTCGCCGGCCGCGACGGGAAGGGCGCCCGCCAGACCAACGCTCGCCGTGCCGGGGATGGTGCGGAGGCGGCCCACGATGCTGTCAAGGAGGCGGATTTGTCGCGAAATCACTTGCTGGTCCGTGCCATCCTGCCCTTGCGGAGTGTTCAGCGAGAATTCCATTGTGATCAGGTTCTCCTGGCGAAAGCCGGGACTAATAGAAACGAGCCGTAGGAAGCTGCGGCCGAGCAGGCCGGCTCCCAGAAGAATGACCAGGGTGGTAGCTATCTCGCCCACAACCAAGAGCCTGCGCAGGCGCTGACTGGCGCTTGAACCCGCCTGGCTGCGGGAGCCCGCGCTCAGGGCATCACCCAAGTCGCTCCCGCCGGCGCGCCAGGCAGCGAAGAGTCCGAGCGCAACGGAGACCACAACGGTTGCGGCCAGAGCGAAGAGGAGAACCGTGAGATTGAGGGAGATTCCTTCCTGGCGCGGCAAGTTTGCAGGAAGAATGGCGGGAAGAACCCTGACACCTCCAGCGGCCATCAAGATGCCCATTACTCCTGCGGCAAGCGAGAGCGCGAACGATTCGGCGAGGAACTGCTGGATCATGCGGCCTCGCCCGGCGCCAAGGGCGCCTCGGATGGCCAGTTCTTTGCGGCGGGCGGAGATACGCGCCACGAGCAATCCGGCGACATTGGCGCAGGCGACCAGCAGCAGAAGGCCGACCGCTCCCAAAAGGGTGATGAGAGCAATCCTCACGTCGCCCACAATGGCGTCGGCGAGAGGAATGACGGCGGCGGCGGCGAGGTCTACCTGGGTTCCGTACTGATCTCGGATGCGGCGAGCGATCGCGCTGAGATTTGCACGTGCCTGACCAACAGTGATTCCATCTCGAATACGACCGAGGCCACGCCAGTTATGACCAGTGCGGCTGGGAGATGGCGGATCCAGTTCACGCGAGATCCATGCAGCGACACCGGAGGGGAAATCAAAGCTGGGTGGCATGACGCCGACCACGGGGTAGGAGCCTCCTTCGAGGTCCAAATGAAATTTGGAAAGATCCGAAGCGCCACCGAGGTACCGCTGCCAGTAGCCATAACTGACGATGATGGCTGGCGTGCCGTGGGGGCGTTGCTCGTCCGCTGCGAAAAGACGGCCGCGGAATGGCTGGACGCCAAGCGTTGGAAAAAAGCCACTGGAAACGGCAGCAGCGTTCACACGCACCGGTTCGCTGCCGCCAGAAATGGAGGCCATTCCGTAGTCATAGGCGGCCAAGCTCGTAAACGTGTTGTTCTGAGCGAGGAAATCCTCGAAGTTGGACTCGGCCAGATTCGGCTGGTGTCCATTTGGAAGTTGTTCCCAGATGCGCACAATCTGTTGAGGATTCGGATATGGGAGCGGTCGGAGCAGCACCGCGTCCGCCACCGAGAAGATGGATGTGGACGCACCAATGCCCAGAGCGAGCGTGAAGGTGACGACGGCGGCGAAGCCAGGATTCCTGACGATCTGGCGAATCGCGAAATTGATATCGCGCGCCAGATTGTCGAAAAACGGAGCCCGGTTTCTCATGCGGAAACGCTCTTGGGCGGCGGGAACATTGCCGAACGCGACTCTCGCCCGCCGGTGCGCCTCCTCCTCGCTCAGGCCTTTACTCCTGAACTCTTCGGCTTCAAGTTCCAGATGCGCCTTGATCTCGTCAACGAAATCATCATTTGTCCGCTTGCGCCTGAACATGCCTAGGCCTCCTCGCCGCTCGGTCCCGCGCATCCGCCCAGAATCAATCCCATCGCCTTAGTCAGCCGTTCCCACTCGCTTGTCTTCTCCACAAGCTGCCCTCGGCCTTTCAGCGTCAACGAATAAAAGCGGGCCTTGCGGTTGTTCTCGCTCACGCCCCACTTTGCGCTGATCCACTTCCTGTCCTCAAGCCGCTGCAGGGCCAGGTAGAGCGAACCATGGTCTACGAAGAAGACTTCTTCCGACTGGCGTTGTATCGACCGAGCCACGCCCTGGCCATGGCACGGGCCTAGCAAAAGCGTCCTCAGAATCAGAAGGTCAAGCGTCCCTTGCAACAGGGCGATCCGGTCATCGGTGTTCTTTTGGGTAGTCATCCGACCTAAGTGTCTCATCGCTTGGGTCGGATGTCAACACAAGCGATGCTTCTAAGGCAGCGGTGGAGTTTTGCAGGCGTATTCGGGGATGGTCGATTCGTGTTAACCGCCCAGAGCGCGTTGAGAGGCCAGCTCTCATCGAAACTTTCCGCTAGGAGCGAAGCCTTTTGCTCTCAACAAGTGCAAAGCCCAGTTTCCAACATTTGACCACCCGATGTCTGGTCTTGCTGTGACACGACCGGAACCCGGTCTTGCAAAGTTCCTCAGTGGCCAAACTGCTGGCTCCAGCACAGTTTGTCTTGGTTTTCGACCATTCCAGCCCGGGTGGGCCAGCGTATCCTTGCCGCATGCTTCCCCGCAGTTTGCGTTCTCCTTGCCTACAGGTTCTTGTCCTGCTTGCCGCAGTGGCGCTGGGCCACGCCCAGCAGCCTGGCGTCCTGCGCCTGCCTCTGGATCAATGGCAGTCGCACATCGGGGATGATCCACGCTGCGCGGCAATTTACGCCCCAGACTGCACGCTGCAGAAATTCTATTACGACGTCAGCCGGTATGGAATTGAGTGGCGAAGGATTGAAGTCACGCTCCCACCCAATCTTCGCATGCCGCAGCAACAGCTCGGTCTCGTGGTTCAGGGCGAAGATCCTGTGTATGAAGTCTTTGCTAATGGGCAGTTCATTGGCGGCTCAGGCAGCCTCCACACATACATGGGTCCGGAGGATTCACGCACCGTCCTGAATTTGCCTGCCAGTCTCCCGGCAGACGGACACATCACGATCGCGATTCGACAGCTGAACCTGCATGGTGGCTTGCCAGCTTTGGGCTTCGCTCCCGCCATTGTTCAATTTGATCAAGCGCAGAGGGTGATGGATCAGGATACGTTGGCCTACCTGCGCGCCGCCTGGCAACACTTCCTCTGTTTTGCCCTGCTCGGGTGCACCGGGTTGGTCTTCTTTCTGTTGTTCTCTGTCAACACCAGGCTGCGTGAATATTTCTGGCTCGGGGCTTTGCTCATTCTGCTGTTCATGTTTCGGCTGGGAGAGTTTGCGGCGGTTGTGGACATTGGAATGCCGTCCTGGGCCGCGGTCGTCAATTACAACCTCGGGAACGGCGTACAAGCGCTGATCATCATCGAGTTCGTTTTCTCCTTCCTGGGGCGGCCCGTTCCGAAATTCTTCCGTTTCGTTGAGATTGTCGGCGCTCTGTCAGTTTTGAACCTTCTCCTGCTGGCTCCGTTCATTTACCAGGCGCTGCTTCCACTGGTCCGCGTGATAGAGCCGATTGTGATCCATTCCTACGGCGTGACGATCCTTCTTGCGAATCTGTCTCAATTGTTCCTGGTTCCCATGTGCATCAGGAGCAAACTGGCTGAGATGCGCTGGATCGGCGGAGCCATCCTGTTTCTCACTGTTGTCGAGGGGCGCTGGCAAGCAGGGTGGACCCTCTCTNNTCATGCTCATCGCCATGACCTTTCGCCTGCGCCGCATTCAGGATCGCAACCGCGAAGTAGAACAGGAGATGGCCGCGGCGCGCGGCGTGCAGCAGATCCTCATTCCCGATGAGCTGCCTTCCATCCCCTGCCTCACCATCGAAAGCGCTTACCTGCCCGCGCAGGAAGTTGGCGGCGACTTTTTTCAGATTCTCCCCATCCCTAACGCAGCCGATCCCGAACTGCCCTCCGCTTTCATCGTGCTGGGCGACGTAAGCGGAAAAGGCCTGAAGGCGGCAATGACCGTTTCACTGATTGTTGGAACGCTGCGCGCTAGCGCCAGTCATTGCACAAGCCCGGCCCAGTTGCTCAGCGAGATCAATCGCTCCCTGCTTGGCCGCAGCGACGGCTTCGCCACTTGTCTTGCGCTGATGGTCCAGTCTTCGGGAAATCTTACCGTGGCGAATGCCGGACACCCCAACCCTTATCTCAATGGAGTCGAGGTTCAAACCGAAGCTAACCTGCCCCTCGGTCTCGATGCCGGCATTCGTTACTCTGAGATCGTTTTCCAGCTCGGCCCCAATCAGCTCTGTACTCTGGTCACTGACGGGGTCATCGAGGCAGTCAGCCCCAGCGGCGAACTCTACGGGTTTGAGCGCACCCAGGCGATCAGCAACAGGCCCGCGAACGCGNNGGAAGCGGCCAGGCGGTTCGGACAACAGGACGACATCACTGTACTAACTCTTTCCTGGCGGGGTGTTGAGGCAGCCTCCGCCATCGAGCATTCCGTCGTCTCGCTGACTGCATAATCACCTATTTGGATACCATTGCCGTCGGTAATTGACCTCAAAGAGTGCGAAGCCCAGTTTTCAACATTTGAGGATAAGTTGGCCTTGATGAGTTCCCATCAGCCAACGTTTCAGTAACGAGATCACCAGGTGGACGCGCGGTAACAGTTCAGACGCCTTCTCCTTGCGGCTTGTCAGAACTGTTACATCCCGAAAAGAAACAGGCTCGAAAGTTGCCGCCACGTAAAACGCCGGCAAGAAAAACACGTTTCGATCTCCCGATGGATCAAGCGGCTGGAATATAGTTTCCGTTGCCAGCCATATTCAAACAAGAGACTGAACGACTACAGTTAGAAAGTGGCAACACCGCCCGGCCGCTAATCAGGCGATGGCTTCGATTCCGTGAATGGACGCTAATGTGAGCAGCTTTGCTGCGGGTCCGCTCGGAATTTTCTCGCCGCGTTCCCACTTACTGACAACACCAACCGTAACGTTCAAATGAGCGGCAAAAACGGCCTGGCTTACGTCGGCTTTGGAGCGGATACGCCGGATAGCGGCCGGAGTCAGCATCTTGACCGGAGTAAGACAGCTACGGTCAAAATTTTGCATCGTCTTTTTGTCGATCAGTCCGAGACGGAAAAGGTCGCTGGCGTTCTCGTGTGCTTCTGCGACGGCTCTGCTTTTGTAGGTCTTTGCCATGTTGTTCCTCCTATTGGGGTTGGCGGAACTCTAGCAAGGTTCCGTCATCTACAGCTATGCTCATTTCGCCATCAGTGAATTCCAAATAACGCTTTGCAAGAAGCCGGTAGACTCTGAGTTCCTTGGAAGTGATATTTTCCATATCCTTCTTTTCCCATCCGAACATCAAGACCGCGCGGCGTCCGACTTTCAGCGCAACCAGCGCCCGACCGCCGCCGCGTGCGCCTTCCTCCGGCCTGGCAATTCGGAACTTGTAGAGCCCCCGCCGAGATCGACGTCTGGTGGAGAAAGTACAGCTTCCCAAAGAGCCTCATCCGAAACGTGCATTCGACGGGCAAACCGTGCAAAGCCTTTAAGCGCGAAAAACCGGAGCTGCGGTGGTGGCGTCTTTGGCATTGTGTGCAGTGTAGCACTAGGAACCATATCTGCAAAGCCTCCTGAATAAGGCGTTGCGTCAGCTAACTGCGATGCAGCTGAGGAGGGTCCTTGACAGAATTTCTCCCGAAATACGCATCCCGCAAGATCTGAACATCTATTAATGCTGAGGTATCCCGACGGCCAGATCATGGTGAGCCAGTCCCGGTCGACGATTAGCCTTCAATTACTCGTAGAGCAATATCGCCAAGCAGGCAGTCTTCCGATGCCGCTTCAAATTGGCCTTAGAATGTGATGAGCCCATTTATCAACATTTGACATCAGGCGTTCTGGATCTCCGCTATTCGATTGGAAGCATGCCAACCCTCGAGGAATCCTTGCCAGATGCCGACTTCCAAGTGCTAATCCTCCCTCGATGAGCGCCTCGCCGATTAGGCAACAACTGTCGACAATCCTTGCTCAGCTTTCGTTGCGCCTACCATCCGGCAAGTAGTCGTTGTTTAACCCTGTTAAATGAATTTCCGCCAACGCCTGCGCCCTTCTTTTGTTTTCAACTCGTAACGGAATGTTCTTTGCACTACCGCCCTCTCACGGGACACTGCCTACGGTCTGCTGCCTCTGAGCAGAAGTGCTCAGCTTGAGCGATCACCGGGAAAGATAATCGCTCTGGATATGTTGGAGAGCAAAGAACCGAGAGGTTTGCAGGGGCTGTCGCGTCGATGGTTACGTAGCGCTCGCTTGGCCTCGGCGTCAGGGTTTAGCACCCTCGTGGGTTAGGTTTCCTTACCGACCGCATACAGTGCGTGATTGAAGATTGGGGAACGGGCGCCGGCCAAAGCACTCATTCTCGCCTCGCACAAAGTACCACCCGAACTAGATGGAGATGAAGATGAAGATGAAGATTCTCGTTACAGGCGGTACTGGCCATGTTGGCTCAGAAGTAGTGAAAGAACTTCAGAAACGTAAAGCGGATGTTCGCATCCTCGTTCGCAAGCAGGAAACGCCTGCTCCGGAAGGGGTTCAGGTTATGGTGGGCGACTTGCTCGATCCAGTCTCGGTGGAGAAGGCGCTTCATGGCGTGGACAAGCTCTACTTGCTGAACGCAGTCACTCCCGATGAATTGACGCAAGGCCTTATTGCCTACGATCTAGCCAAGAAGTTGAAGCTGAAGCACATCGTTTATCACTCGGTCTTTCGAGTCGAGCACTTCAAGGATGTCCCGCATTTCGCCTCGAAACTGGCTATCGAAAGCGCCTTGCGAGGGTTTAATGTCCCATTCACGGTCATTCGTCCCAATTACTTCTTTCAGAATGATGCATCGCTGAAAGATCCAATCACGAAGGCAGGAATCTACCCGATGCCCCTCGGTACGGTGGGCATCTCGGCGGTAGACATAAGAGATATCGCTGAGGCAACCGCGATTGCTCTCACATCCGACGGACACCTTGGAAGAACTTACAACCTCAATGGCCCAGAGGTGCTAAGTGGTCCTAAAGTGGCGTCCATCTGGAGCGGGTTGCTTGGCAAGGAAATTCGCTACCCTGGCGACAATATGGACGCCTTTGAGGAGCAGATGCGAGAGCACGCCCCGTCCTGGTCAGCGTTCGACATCCGCATGATGTTTCAGGGATATCTGGAACGTGGTTTCGCAGCGGAACCTGGAGATCTCGAGACATTGACCGAATTGCTTGGACATTCGCCTCGCCGATATGAAGACTTCGCCCGACAGACCGCACTCGCTTGGCAGCAGAGCCAGGAGCTCTTACTGGCTTCTTAGCTCTGACCAGCTGTGAACTCGGTGAGTCATCGTTTCACTCATGCAAGCTGGAGATGCTGCGGCGACGATGTTTGCCAGCGTCGCTTCGCGGGCTTCATTCAAATTCAGTTATAAATCAATCAAAAATAGCAGGGTCGAAGGGAAGGAACAACACCATGAACGGCAGCTCAGCCATCTCAACGCCACCTATCTCAATGGTTCCGCTCGACGATCTCAACCGCGTTCTGACGCTTGCCCAACCAGACAAGGACCAGAACCTGACTCACATCGGCATCGTGGGAGATACCTACACCTTGCTTGTGACGGGCGATGCCACCGCTGAACGCTTTTGTCTCATCGATATGCATATTCCGCCTGGGGGCGGCCCTCCACCCCATCGCCACGATTTCGAAGAGACTTTTATCTTGCTCGAAGGTGAATTGGATGCTACCTTCCGCGGTGCAAAATCTGTCGTACGAGCGGGCGATACGGTCAACATTCCGTCGAATGCACCTCACCAATTCCATAATTCTTCTGCAAAGCCTGTACGCCTATTGTGCGTCTGCTCACCGGCCGGCCAAGAAGACTTCTTCCTTGAAGTCGGTACTCGCGTCGCAACGCGGACGACCCCACCTCCCACGCTCGACTCGACGGCCCAGGCAGAGTTCAAAGCCAAATGCGAAGCACTCGCCCCAAAATACCGGACAGAGCTTCTTCAAAACGCTTAGGCTCAGATCCTTTTTTAGTTGTGGGGAGGTGTTCGCGACCGGCTCAGGCTGGCTACGGAAGTGGCGGCGCTCGATGTGCGCCTTCCTCACATGGCGACAACTGGCCAAAGCGCGTTTCGATGGCAGGCTCTCATCGGATCGCTCCGCCCAGAGCGAAGCATCTTGCTCTCAACAAGTGCAAAGCCCAGTTTTCAACATTTGACCGCCCACTATCCGAATTGCCGGTGACACGCCAGTGGTCCCTCTTGGCTACTCGAACCGCCAAGATTGTGAATTCAGTTCTTTCCGTGCTGAATCACAAGCAAGTGAGGATTCACCGCGTTCAATGGAGTGCCATCCTTGGTAAACTTCACTTCCACGACATACTTCTTACTGGCTTCACCCGCGAAACTTCCGAGGAATTTGTAGATGTACTTGTCCTCAAATTTACAGGCGCACCTATTTGGAATCGATCCGTGGTCAACGATGTGTTCACCGTCCCACACCGTCCATTCCGCTTGAAGCAGCGGGTCGTTGCTGCTGCAATATTTCAAATCGATTGGTCCTCCAACAACGCCCATCATGCACGTAATTTGCATGAATGGGAGTGGCTTCTCTACTTGAACCATGACGTCATACCATAACGCGACAGTAGAAAACTCGGGCGTTCGCACGGTGCCAACCGCAAGCGATACGGGCATATCCACATCGGAATGTCGATTCGGGTGTTGATCCTTGTGACTTCGTGCTGAAGCACGATCAAGGAACAGTGTAGCCATTGCAAAACTAAGGTAGACCGTAACCAGACCACGCCCCCAGCTTTTAGCTCACTTCGAGTCTATCCCTGTTGGATTGTCGGCAACTTGAATGCAACCGATGGCTCTTCAAATGAGTAGGCAGGTGATTCTGGGTTGGCTACCCTGGCCTTTGCAGAAATTTGGTCCGCTCTAGCAGCCAAGAGACCAAGCCAAAGAGGCAAAGCGGAATAAACGGGACCAACCCATAGACCCATGGGCCAATCCTGCACCCATGTAAACGTCATCGGCCTTCCAGTGATCGACATTCGGAGGAAGCTTGCCGATCAATACCCTCTGCCCAACATCGGTCACGCCAAATGCAAAGAAGCCCAGAAACGGAATGCTCAAGGCAAACGCGAGTTTGGTCCGCAGCTTCATTGCATCATCCCAGTATCCCAGCGACGAACTGATGGTTATTCCCCCCATAATGATATGCCGAGGTTGTCGCTTCCAGTACGTTGTCAGCCACCCGTCCTTGTCTGGTTGATCAATATCACCAGTTGGGATTCCATTTCCGTCGGAAATCGGCCTCAACAAGTGCAGAGCCCATGAATGACAACGCCGACGCTGTCATA
>PLKU01000445.1 GCA_003140705.1 Acidobacteriaceae bacterium | reverse complement strand
TAGCCGAATGTTCACGAGTTCCAGCGCATGAGGAATCTGCAGTGAATGGATGATCTTCTTCTCCGTTGTGCTGGGCAAAGAAAACAGCATGTGGCCGCGGGATTCGAGGAATGCCACACCAGCCGGTGTAATTCCATAGACCGGCTTGCCAAAATGACGAACTTCCTGAAACCGCTGAATGACGCCGGCCTTCTCCATTCGGGCGACACGCCAGCGGAGCGAACTGACGGCCACGCCAGCGCCATCGAAGAGAATCAGATCGCTGAGTTGGTCGAAACAGATGGCGCGAGCGTTGCGAATGTGCAGGAGAACCGGCACATCACCTGCATCTGAAAGCGCAATGTAGCCCCGTGCATATCTCATTGCCATCCTCCATTCGCGCCTTCAGCGAGCACAAGGCGCCGCCCATCGCTGCCAATTATCCAGCGTCCCAGGCCGCTCTGGACCCAGTCTGCGGAGCCANNGCCGATCGCCAACCAGGTTTTGCGAACTCGATCGCGCCGTGAACGCCAGAACTCAACGTCACCAGCCAGGCATCCGGCGCCGCTTCCGCCACCAATCGGACGAAAAGCAGGTGCGCCTTTCCTCCATATTGGTTTGGACCCGAGCAAAGAAATGTCCTGCCCAAAGCGCGAGCGGGGAATTCTGGATTGAAGCCGCTTGTTAGGTTGAAACGGATCTGGCCGGGATAGGCTGCAAAATATCGTANNGCATAAGGGATCATTCAGAGCGCGTGAATGCATCTCCCACCAGTTCGATCCGAAGCTGACTACACGGACATGCATGGCGGGATCTCCGCTACGAAGGTGCTCAGAAGGGCGCGCGTCTGGACCATTCTTTCCGGCTCACGCAAGAAGTGAAGAAACCAGGCGCGCTCGAAGAAATGACGCGGCAGCGGAGTGTTGTGATCATGGGACCAGACAAGAAGCCGATCCAACTCCGCCATCGCTCTAGCGAAATCGAGGCTATCTGTGTCATTTTCGCCCAACTGACGACGGAGGAATTCGTTCCACGCGCGCTCATTGAATTCGCCGCCGACACGCCCTTTGTAGTCGATCCAGAGGCGGAAGTACGGATTTCTGCTTGCCAGCTGGTCGAGCAATTCCTGTGTCTGCTGTCGCGGGGTATGTTGCCGTGTATGCTTTTCCTCGTCCAGAGTTGGACCGGCTTCGGCAAACAGCACTTCGATCAGGTGCGCCATGATCCGATCGTTGAGTGTGTCGAGTCGGTCCGCGCGATCTGGATCGGGAAGCCCAAGGATGAGATCCAACTCCGCCTTAAGCTCTGCCGGAAGCGACTGACCGCGCAGTTCCAAGAAGCGCAGGAAGAGTTCCATGCGGCCGTAAGCGAGCGCAGTTGGTTGTTCATCACGGGACAATTCGCGGCGCACATAGGCCAACCATTCATCATGACTGGCGAAGCAGGCTCTGGAATTCCGTTGCATCTTGTCCTCTCTATGCGCCCTTGAGCGTTGCGTTGCGACGCCGTTCCTCGTCCAGCAGGATCGTCGTCTGGTTCAGTCTTTGTTTGAGGTTCTTCTCGCTGTTTTCGAGCGCCTCCACCCTGCGTTGCAACATCAGGTTGCTCTGTTGCAAGCGCGCTGTACCATCATTCGCGTTACCCACTGCTGCCGATTCGGTTGCGCGCGAGGCCGGGGACGTCATCTTTGCCGCGGAACCCGCAGCCGATGAACCCGAATATCCGTTTTGACCGACGTTCTTCGTGATGCTTTCGGCTGCATCCTGCTCATGTTCTGATGTCTTTGGCCCGGCGGATAATAGCCGCTCGGTCTCCTGATTTTGCAGTTCAACGAGTTGGTTGAATTGCTGGGTACGGCGCACAATCTCGATCTTGTCGCTGACACGGCCATTCCAGATTTCCGCGATGATGGTAGCGGCGACGATCTCCTTCTTTACTGCGGAACGCCACTCGAAATAGATGATCCCTGCCGAGCAAACGAGCAACCCGAGCGTCACGGCGTTCGACCAGAAGTAGAGATCGTCGATGGTGTGGCTAACAACTTGACTGCGTCCATCTGCCATGGCCGCGCCATAATCAGTATTCGATGGGTTGATCTTTCCCAGGGCATAGTCAAAGAACCCCTGGCGCTGGCGCACGGCTTGCCCAGCCGTTTGCGGCTGAACGGTCCGCGTCTGGGCCATCGGGGCTGGCGCAATTGCGCAGAAAAGCAGAACGGCTGCCGACAATTGAATGGCTGAAAGGCGTCGCATCATCAACCTCCATAGGGCGTTTCAAGCGAGATTCCTGCAACCCGTCTGCGCCTCTGGCGGCGGTTCTGAGCGTCTTTGAAGCGGAGATTGACGCCAGTGCCGGGGTCCAACAGACTGTGCATCTTGGGATAGAGATACTCGTCGATTCTGTCCAAACGGTGGCTGGGCGCGCGGCGTACATGGAGATGAGAGTGGAGAGTTCCTTCGCGGCTATCTACCATCAGGATCTCCATCTGGCCCACGGGAAGGTTCTTGATGTGGTCCTCGCGCGCCCGCGTCTCCTTCGCTTCGCTCTCGCTTCCCGTGCCGGTCTCGATGTACTTGGGTGTGAAGATGCCGGTCTTGCG
>PLKU01000360.1:2832-2988 GCA_003140705.1 Acidobacteriaceae bacterium | reverse complement strand
GCGGCGCAGGCGCAGGTGGAAGGAGCCCAGGCGCAACTCGATCAGGCCAATCTGAATTTGAGTTATACCAAGATCGTGGCACCAGCGGCAGGCATCATCACGCGCAAGAGCGTTGAGATCGACCAGAACTTGTCGACGGGCCAGAACATTTTGACG
>PLKU01000360.1:0-2788 GCA_003140705.1 Acidobacteriaceae bacterium | reverse complement strand
TGACGCAGATTGGCGGCGCAACGGGTTCGGTGCTTTCGCTGTTCCCGCCCGAGAATGCTACCGGCAACTACGTGAAAGTGGTGCAGCGCGTCCCGGTGCGCATCGACTTCACCGATCTGAAGGATGAGGACCCGCAACACTTACTGCGGCCTGGCCTCTCGGTCGAGCCGAAGGTGCGAGTGAAGTGAAAAGCAGATGACAGGTTACAGATGACAGTGAACAGTCGAACCGAAACACGAACTGTCATCTGACGACTGCAATCTGAAAATCAAACCGAACGGGGCCGCCGGGCGGCTCCGCTGATAGGAACGAGAGACCATGATTACGCAGACCAAGAGAAACGCGATTCGCCAACGGATTCACGAGCGCATCCGGCGCAAGCTGTCGGGCACTACGGAACGGCCAAGGCTGAACGTGTACCGCTCACTGAACCACATCTACGCGCAGGTGATTGACGACCAGACGGGGCAGACGCTGGTGTCAGCTTCGACAATCAAGATGAAGACCGGCGGCAACGTTGCGGCGGCAAAAGAGATCGGCAAGGCCGTGGCAGAGAAAGCCGTCGAAAAGGGCATCAAGAAGGTGGTCTTCGATCGCGGCGGCTATCTGTACCACGGGCGCATCAAGGCGCTGGCAGACGCGGCCCGCGAAGCAGGACTCGAATTTTAGCTTCTAGCACCTAGCTGCTAGCTAGTGATGGGAATTCGAAGCTATGAGATGGCGCAAGAACATGCTTGAGGCCAGAAACTGGCAGTTAGTAGCTCGAAAAGAGACGAGAGAGCAATGACGATATTGAAGAAGAAACTCGATGCCAACCAGTACAACCTGAAGGATCAGGTGGTGGCCATCAATCGCGTGACCAAGGTGGTAAAGGGCGGCAAGAACATGTCTTTTGCCGCGCTTGTGGTTGTGGGTGACGCCGCTTCGGGCGTTGTGGGTTACGGTTCCGGCAAGGCCAAGGAAGTTCCCCAGGCAATTCGCAAGGGAATTGAATCGGCCAAGAAGAACCTGGTCCGGGTGAACCTGACCGAGACCACGATTCCTCACCTGGTTCTGGGCCGTTTCGGCTCCGGGCAGGTGCTGCTGAAGCCAGCTCCTGAAGGTACTGGTGTGATCGCCGGCGGTGCAGTGCGCGCGGTGATGACCTCAGTCGGTGTGCAGAATGTGCTGACCAAGAGCCTTGGCTCGCCGAACCCGCATAACGTCGTCAAGGCCACGTTCGACGCGCTGCTGCAGTTGCGCGACCGCGGCGATGTGGCTGTTTTGCGCGGCAAGACCGTGGAGGAGATGTAAGCCATGGCAGAGACCCAGACCAAGAAGATCCGTATTCAGTACTATCGCTCGAAGAACTCGACGCCCATGAAGCACAAGCTGGTCGTCAAGGGACTCGGCTTTACACGGCTCAACCAGATCGTCGAGCGCGTGGACAACGAATCCATCCGCGGCATGGTGAAGGTCATTCCGCACCTGGTCCGGATTCTGGAGAACTAGGAAAGCCAGCTTCTAGCTCCTAGCTGCTGCCACCAAATCTAGAAGTTTGGCGACGGCAACATGAGGTGAACGCAAAGAGCTAGAAGCTTAAAAGCTGCACGGCAACGCGAGTCGGCGGGGATCAACCCTGCTGGCGCTACAGCGAGGAAATCATGGCGAAGAATCTGTCGAATTTGCGCGCGCCCAAGAAGGCCAACACCGGGCGGAAGCGCGTGGGCCGGGGTATGGGATCCGGCATGGGCAAGACCTCGACCCGCGGCCACAAGGGTCAGGGATCGCGTACCGGCTCAAGCATGATGCGCGGCTTTGAAGGCGGCCAGATGCCCTTGCATCGCCGACTGCCCAAGCGGGGCTTCACCAACATCTTCCGGACCGAGTACACAGTGGTGAACCTCGATCGGATTGTGGAGCAGACCGCGGACCTGAAGGTCACTGAGATCGGCCTGGACGACTACAAGAAGCTTGGCTTGTCGTCGAGTAAGAAGGCGCTGATCAAGGTGCTCGGCTCTGGCGAGCTAACCGCAGCCATTACCATCCATGCGCACAAGTTCTCCAAGTCGGCCATTGAGAAGATCGAAAAGGCCGGCGGCAGGGCAGTGGTTGTGGGTGGTCCTGCGGCTCCGGCTGCGGCTTAGGCAGTCTGGGCCGGCGTTGAATGGGCGAGTTCCCGGGTCTCAGGACCGGAATTGAGCTCCCAAGTAGCGCCGGCCGAACACCTGTGACGGGCCGCATATACGGCATGATCCGGTTCCACTATGCTCACTCGGAATCGAGAAATGCTCTAAGATGGAGTAGATCACAGAACCCATTGGCGCAAAACGCCCTGAAGCGGATCATCAAACATGCTTGAGAAATTTCTCAATATCTTCCGGATTCCCGACCTTCGCAAGCGGGTGCTGTTTACGCTGGCTATCCTGGCTGTCTACCGCCTGGGTTCGCATATCCCCACGCCGGGCGTGAACGCTCACCAGCTGGAACTGATGTTCAACCAGCAGAGTGGTTCTGCGCTGGGGCTGATGGACCTGTTTGGCGGCGGCAACCTGCGTCGCATGACCGTGTTTGCCTTGGGCATCATGCCATATATTACGGCCTCGATTATCTTTCAGCTCCTGACCGTGGTTTATGAGCCTTTGGCGCGCATTCAAAAGGAAGGCGAACTGGGGCGACGGAAGATTACCCAGTGGACCCGCTATATGACGGTAGTCCTTGGAGCTCTGCAATCCATCGGAATCGCGGCGATCCTGACCAAGCAGGGGCTGGTGCTGAATCCCGGCATCGGCTTCAGCCTGATGACCGT
>PLKU01000073.1 GCA_003140705.1 Acidobacteriaceae bacterium | reverse complement strand
ATGCACACCCGATCTCATCATCAACAGCAATGTGTTGGAGCATGTAGGATTCCCCCGCTACCTGGTGAATGAGATTTTTCAGAGTGGCCCCGAAGGCGGGCTGGTATTTCTCGAGGTCCCTTGTGAATCCTCTTTAGGGTTGGCAAGAATCACTCGCCGGCTCGCCCAAATTACAATCATGGCCCTAATTCGGCCGGCAATTGCCCGACACGTCGTTCGTCCTGCCAGTCGATACATGATGCATGAACACATCAATTACTTCACAGAGGAGTCCTTGACGCGACTCTTTCGAGCCTGTGGCGGCACTGTGATCGCGTCTGGTAGTTATGCTTCATCGGGCCGAGCGGGCAAAGCCGAAATGGCCTGGTGCCTCGGGTCAAACACTAAAACTGGCGTGGTAAACGAAGCAGGTATTCACTAACTCCCGAACCGGTATCCACCGAGGGCTGACGAAGCGTGTGCTAAACTTTCGTCGAATCCGATTCAGTCTTTGCTTCCGGCAACCGATAATTTCTTGGCGTGTTCTGTAGGAGAGCGGAATGACGAGGAAGCTGATCACAATCATGACCCCCTGCTACAACGAAGCGCTCAATGTGCGTGAGCTTCATCGGCGCGTACAGACGGTTGCGGCGGAACTGCCCGAGTATCGCTTCGAGCATCTGTTTATTGACAACGCATCAAAGGATGGCACAGTGGATGTTCTCCGCGAATTGGCTGCTGAAGACCCTGGCGTCAAAGTCATANNTGCAGACTGAGGGAGATGCGGTCGGATCCTTGGCGGCCGATCTGCAAGACCCACCTGAACTGTTCGTCGAAATGATTCGCGAATGGGAGAAAGGCTTCCCCATCGTTGCAGCGATTAAGACGTCAAGCGATGAGAACGGCCTGATGTACCGCGTGAGGACAACATACTATCGCCTGGTAGCCAGTCTAACCAATGTGGAGGTTCTGGAGCATTTCACAGGTTTCGNNTTGGACTGCCTTACGCCAAAGTCTTTTACAATCAGAAGTGCCGCGAGCGCGGCGTCACCAAGAACAATTTTTATTCGCTCTATGACTTGGCCATGCTGGGCATTACCAATCTCTCCAAAGTGCCATTGCGCCTGGTAATAGGATGTGGATTCATCTCGGCTGTGATCAGCTTTATTCTGGGCATCGTCTACCTGGCGTACAAACTTGTTTTCTGGAACAGCTTTACAGTTGGCGTGGCTCCCTTGGTCCTGGGGCTGTTTTTTCTCGGGTCAGTGCAACTCATCGCGCTCGGANNGCAAAATCGTCCCCTCGTTACCGAGAAGGAACGCATCAATTTCTGAAGGACTCGCTCTGCGTGAAACCGCATTCCCAAAAGCCGCTCAAGGAATTCGTGCGCTACATCCTGGTGGGCGGGTTTAATACTGTTTTCGGGTATGGTCTTTTTGCGCTCCTCAACTGGTCTTTCAGGGGGCTGGGCTCCTACAACTACATGTACGCGGCTCTCCTGGCGAATTTGATCGCCATAAGTGTGGCTTTTCTTGGATATAAGTGGTTCGTGTTTCGTACCCGCGGGAATTACCTCGTTGAATACGTACGGTGCATCGGGGTATACAGCAGCGGCTTGCTCATTGGTTTGGCAGGCCTGCCCATCCTTGTCCCAATCCTGCGCCGCAGTCTGCACAGGCCCCAGCTGGCTCCGTATATCGCAGCAGCCTTTTTGACTTTGATTACTGTGCTGTTCAGTTTCCTGGGCCACAAGAACATCTCGTTCAAGAAGAATTCGGCCAAAAACTGACTCCCTCTATTCCCGATACCACGCTGCAGTGCGCCTGATTGCCTCTTCGAGCGTGGTGACCTCACGCAAACCGAGCATTTCCCTTGCGCGATCGACAGAAGGCACATAACGAGTAGGCGCATCCCCTTTGGCGGACTGCAGCATTACATGAATTTCCGTCTCCTGGTTGAGCGTTGCGGCCACCACTTGAGCGAGTTCCAGAATGCTGACGTCCTGCGCCGAGCCAACGTTAAACGGCACGAGCGGCGGTGCCTTAAAAAGGAGGGTCCATAGCCAGATCATCAGATCGGCGGCATACAGATACGAACGCCTTGCCGTGCCGTCACCCTGAATCTGAATTGAACGGCCGGCAAGCACATCTCCAATAAAGTTCCCAATGGCAAAATGCTCGTCCAGTGGCAGATGTGGCCCGCAAAAAGCCCAGCAACGCGCAATCTTGCACTCCAGCCCCATTTTCTTCCCGTACAGAGCGCACAGCAGCTCGGCTGCCCGTTTTCCTTCTGCATAAATAGTCGCCGGGTTCAGCGGGTCGGGCGCTCCCGTGTAGCTTTCTGGCGTGTGCGTCATGCCGGCAGGCTGCCTGCCGTACACAGCTCCCGAACTTGTGAGCAGGAACTTCTCAGTTTGGTGTGTGGCGGCGAACTGCAGGGTGCGTTCTGTGCCGGCAATAATGGTGGAAAGCATCTCAAGTGGTGCTTCTTCCGTCTTTCTCGCCCGAGTTTCTGTCGCCGCGTGGATGACGCATCGGTACTCTCTGTCAGGAAACACG
>PLKU01000147.1 GCA_003140705.1 Acidobacteriaceae bacterium | reverse complement strand
TATTGGCCGGTTATCTCTGCCTCTGCATGAACTGACTCACCAAGGGCCGACGGGGCGGTCGCGGCGGTCCTGAATTAGGCAGCCCGATCTTGCCACAGGAGGTCTTAGTTTGAGCAAAATCTCCAACTCACTGAGCGACATGATTTTCCCCAGTCAGAAGCTGGAATCCGGGAGGTTCATTCGAAATTCGGCAAAAACTAATCGGCAATCTTCAAGTCATGCCGTTAGCATTTGTAGCACTCCCGAAGAGTAGGTTCGCCAGTTCAAGAAAGAAGATGTAAGTCATTGTAAATACACTACGTATCTATGGTGGAGGGAGGGATTCGAATCGTATCAAAATCAAGGAGTTAAGTATCATATTTCTGAAAATACCCCCGAAAATACGTCCTCGAGGCTGGGCCTGTTTCTCGTCAGAAATGGCATCGGAACGGGAAGGGTCAGGCCATTTGATCATTCCGCCAGAGATATGCCATTGCGTCGTCGAAAGGGGAGGGAACTGCAGTCGATAAATTGCTCATGCAATCCGTTGATCAACCGCTCAAGTGGTGCGGAGACCTGTCTCCGTCTACTACCCCATGGTTAACAGCTTGCCCTCGACAAATGAGCATCAACCCGGAACTCACCGAGCTCGTTTCATTGAAGCAGCCCACACATCGTGCAGGTTCAGTTCATGAGAAGCCAATTCATCAAGTGAGGCTGAAGACTCGCCATAAATAAGAGATACAGAATAGTTTAGTGAACAACATGCGGGACTATTAATCGGTGCCGGTTAAATGTAGTGACGAGGTTCATTCCGCATCTCCAGTCGATCCAGGCGTGCCTAGGTCGGCTCCACCGATTCGGCCCCTCCATCTTCCACGCAGCAAGGCTGCTGCATCCGGTCTACACTCCCTCCTCCTGCTTCGGACGTCATGGCACACTTTGGCGAGCCACAAGTTCACGCCGGACGAGCGGGGGATGCTCACCGATGTGCTGCGGGCTGAGCCGTACGCGGCGCCGCGGCCGTGATGCCGTCGTAGACGTTTGGCACAACGCCCTTGCCCTCTTCGACCGCGAAGTAGCGATCGATCCCCGACAGAGCGAGTGTCTCGAGCTTTCCGTCGGGCCAGCGGATCTCCACTTTATCTACCCTGGTGTTCTGGCCGAGCCCGAAGTGCGGGCGAAAGTCGTTCGAGGATTCGTAACTTCCACCACTCATCACGTCGGCGCGCTGCCGCACGCCGCCGGCGGTCAGAAAGACAGTAGCCCCGATCGCATCGCGCGGACTCTTGGGGGCGCCGATCAGCAGCAGCCCAACCCAGTGATTGTGATCGTCGTTCACATTGCGCAGCAGCACCGGCGTGTGATCCATGCAATTGATCACCACGTCGATCTTGCCGTCGTTGAAGAGATCTCCGAAGGCTGCGCCGCGTGCCGGGATGACGTCGGCCAGACCCGTTCCTTCCACGGCCGGGACGACTTCGAACTTCCTGCCGTGGTCGACGTTATGAAACAGCAGCGGCCGCTCCGACCATGACGTTCCCCAGTCGTGCTCGTCCGCCTGCGGTCGACGAACCGCTCTGTTCCTGCGCGGCGGGCGCGCTGCCATCGCCAAAGATAGGCGGCTGTTGCTGTTGCGCCGACAGCCCTGCGGCAACGAGCGCGAATCCAAGAGCGTGGGCCGGGAAACCCAGAATGAACCGAGTCGGAATCGAGCGCATGAACAAACGGCCTCGCCAGCGGGGACACACTTCAAAGCACGACCTTAGCATCCGCCGCAACTCGTGTCGCCCTCCCATCGGATGAGATGACGCCGATTTTCAAGCGAATTTCGTCGCGGACTACTACCTGGAGAGCGTGAGCGGCGCGCGGAGGCGGAAGTCGCGCGAGGATGCGCCGAGCTGAATCTATCTCCGTGCTTGCCGGTGTTTTACCGCCATCCGGAAGTAAGTCTCAATTGGCGATAACTGGGCTTCAAATGATGCTAAGCCCAGTTATCGCCAGGTGACACCAAGCCGTTGTGGGTCTCCGCTATTCGATAGGAAGGATGCCAACCCTCGAGTAATCCTTGTTACATGCCGATTTCTCGTTGCCGATCGGGTTTTCAATGGGTTCAGGAACGAGAATGTTACAAAACTCTATGCCCGGACCAGTTCATCGCTGGTCCAAGTTCCTGATTGCCGGACCTCCTGCCAAGAAATACTGTTTGACTTGCAAGAAGCGAGTTTCGGTTTCAGATTGCCGCTGATTCGAGCCTTTTCGTAATTCTGGCCCCATGGTTCGTATACACCACGTATGTTCGATTATGAGCTGACTTCGAGGACGTCAATGGAGAGCGATACTCAACAAATCGCGCTTGGGTTGCGCCAGCGAGATGTCGTTGTCCTTGAGGCGCTGGTCGAGCAATACCAATATCGGCTTGTTCGCTATCTCATTTACCTGTTGGGCAGGCGCGACGGGGTTGATGATCTGGTGCAGGAGACGTGGCTGCGCGTTCTAGAGCGCGGGTCTTCCTACGACGGGCAGTCCCGCTTTGAGCCCTGGCTCTTCAGGGTCGCACGCAATATTGCTCTCGATGCCATGCGTAAGCGACCGATGTTCAGCCTGGACTCTAAGGATGACAATGGTGTTCGGCCTGCGCCTGCTTCCGATAAGCCTTCGCCATTCACGCTTGCGGCGCGGACAGAAGATGCTGACCGGCTTGCTCGCTCGCTGCAAACCCTGGAGCCTGTCCATCGCGAAGCCCTCGTACTGCGCTTTCAAGAAGATTTATCTCTTCAGGAGATATCCGCCATTGTGGGAGCGCCGGTCTCTACGGTCGCTTCAAGAATTTATCGAGGGCTGGCAACGCTGCGGCCGCAGTTCGAGGGAGAAACAGCATGAACATTGACCACCACGAAAGTTTCCAGCACATGATCGAGGAGAGTCTGGCAGGCGTCATCTCGGCTGAGAGGAAACAATCTCTTCGCGAGCATCTCGACACTTGCGCTCCATGCCAGGAGTATCTCAGCGCCAGCAACAGGGTTATTGCGAGCCTCGGGGGTTTTTCCTTCGAGGTGGATCCAACTCTCAATGCCAGGGTTTTCGTGTCCCTCAGGCTGCGGGGGCAACAGGTCCAGGCCGCGCAGCCAAGCCGCCGGCGATGGGTATTGATCAGCCTGGCCGCCGTCGTGCTCACATTGGGCGGGTCGTTCGTCGATCTGCAATTCGGGGACCTGATCGCGTCTGCCTTCGATATACAGCGCGCGCAGGCGCAGCTGGGGCTGCTTGCTTTCTGGATTGTGCCTTCGCTGTGTGTCTTGCTGCTGTTCCCGCTATTGCCTTTGTTATCGAAAGCCGGCACTCGCCGGGAAGAGAGGACTATATGAAACTCCGTCGCTTTTTGAGTATTGTTCCGAAGACAGTTCAGCTTTGGGCTTGGGTCCTTGTGGGCTGCGCATTGCTGATCGGGTTGGTTGTGGGATACAAGACCGCTGACCAGGGCGCTATGTTGCGGACAATGACCACCTATGGCAGCGCTGCCTTAGTGCTCGGCATCGTGCTCGCTATCTGGCTGCTTTGTCTCGGGTTCGTATTTGCCGACGCTCGGCGGCGGGATATGCGGTCAGCCCTCTGGGTTCTGGTCGCAGCCTTGTTTCCTCACTTGCTCGGATTCCTTCTTTACTTTGTCATGCGTCACCCGATCGCCGCGACCTGCACCCACTGCGGAATGACTGTCTCGAACCCTCAGCGATTCTGCTCATGGTGCGGCACTGCACAATTCCAACCGAACTCAGCCAAAGGACCGCTCACCGCAAACCCGTCGCAGGGAGCAAGCCAATGAAGCCGGTATCCACAGCAAAATCCTACGACGGCGTCACCCTGCGTCAGGCGGCGCTGGTCGCCNNGCTTCGCCTACCTGCTCAATCCGGTCAGCTACGCTGAGTTTTCCGTTTATCCGAAGCTGGTGGATGCGAACAACGCCGCTCAAACCGTGCAGAACATCTCCGCCCACCCTGGCCTCTTTGCGGTCGCCATACATCTGTTACATCATCAGCTTCATCGGTGACGTCATTATTGCCTGGGCGCTGTATGTCCTGCTCGCCCCGGTAAACAGAGCGCTGTCCTTGCTTACCGCGTGGTGCCAGCTGGTGTACGCAGCCGGCGCTCTCTGCAGCGTGTTTAGCTTGCTGAACGTCTACCATCTCTTCCTCACCCCGTATTACCTCACTCTCTTCGGCTCCAGCCAGTTGCAGGCGCAGGTGTGGTTTCAGCTCCATTCGTTCCACTACGAATGGTCCATGTCCCTGATCATCTTTGGGATTCATCTGGTTCTCTTAGGCTACTTGGTCTACCGGTCCGGCTACATCCCGTGGATATTGGGGATTGCGCTGTTCATCGCTGGATTGGGCTGGATGATTGCCGGCTTGGGGCCATACGTTTTTCCGAATGCCAACCTTGACTTCACTTTCATCACGGCCTTCGGCGAAATACTCTTCACCCTCTGGCTCTGGATCAGGGGCTGGAAGGTCCGAGAACCGACCGTAATCTAGCGCAGCGCGGATGTGCTTTGGTCACGGCGAGCGGGTGAAAGTGCCAGCAAAATCAATCCAATGGATTGATGAAATCGTCTCGAAAGGTGCTCCCGGCCCCTTTTTCCACAGGCAAGGGCCAGAAAAGTAGTCTGCCGCCAGGATTTCTCTTGGGAATTGGACGAATGTGCCCCAAACTATTGCAAATCAGTTCTTTTTAGCCTTCCCTTAATCTCAAAGTGCGAAACTCGACATCGGGCTCATACAGCGCGAACAGTGCTGCCGCACCAAAATTTACGGATTAATTTTGCTAGGAGGAGCTTATGAAACGACTTTTGTGGAGGAGTGTCGCGCAGTTCGGCCTGCTTTCGATGGCCGTACTCATTTGTTTATTGCATGGTGCCGCCCAGCAAACCCTTGGTTCTGTGAACGGAACCGTAGTGGATTCATCGGGTGCTGCTGTCCCCGGCGCAACGGTCACAGTTTCGAATGCCTCGATTAACTTCAGCGCGACTACCAAGACGCAGGAGACTGGCTTTTTCCAGATCTTCAATCTGCCCGTCGGCACGTACGTTGTGAAGGTTGGCCACGCGGGCTTTGCAACTACAGAGATCAAAGGCATCCAGATTCAAGAGGCGAGTGCACGAACTGTAAATCCCACATTGAAACTCGGGCAGGTGTCTGAATCGGTTGAAGTGACGGCGACCCCGCTGCTGAACGCCACCGACACCACCAACGGCTATACACTCGATTCCTCCCAGATTGAAATTACGCCATTGGCCACTGGCAGTTTCACCCAGATGGCGGTCCTTTCGCCTGGCGTCAACGCTGAATTGCTCTCCAACCTCGACTCCAACTCCGGACTTGGGAATCAGCCTATCTGGGCTAACGGCCAGCGCGACACCTCCAACACCTTCCAGGTGGACGGTGTGGACTCCACCAACCTTTTCAACGGCAAGAGCTCCTCGGGTTCCAGCTCGCAGCGATACAACTTCAACATCGGCAGCGCGCCGACGGTCGGCGGATCATTCTCGGTTGGCACATCGGTTTATGGTTCAAACGGCAACAGCCTGCCGTCTCCTCCGCCAGAGTTCACGCAGGAATTGCGTGTGAACGCCTCAATGTACGATGCGCAGCAGGGCGCCACGAGTGGCGCGCAGATTGACGTCAACACCAGCACCGGCACCAATAACTGGCATGGCCAGCTCTATGGTTCCTACGCGAACAACCTGCTCAACGCCTCGCCCTTCTTCTTTAATCAGGCCTATCAATTGACCCAGCAGGGAATCGGAGTCTTTCCGCAGTCGATGGTAAATCCATGGGTTCGTCGCTGGAGCTCGGGCTTGACAGTTGGGGGACCTCTGAAGACCGACAAACTGTTCTTTTTCGCGGCCTATCAGCGCCGCGTCAATGAAGATAATGGCACGGGACTCTCGGAGATGACCGTTCCCACAGGTCTTACCAATGACCGCAGCAATGCGGGTCTGGAGAAGGCCGATCTGTCATGGGGAGGCACTGGCACCGTCTCAATCGATCCGGCTGCCGCCGGACTGTTGAATGCCAAATTGTCGAATGGCCAGTACATGATTCCTTCGGCTCAGTCCAGTGCACCCTATGAATTTGGCGTGCCGAATGTGTACTTGATCGGAACTGCGCGGTTGAACTCTGATCAGGCCACGATTGCCCTCGACGACGATGCAACCAAGAGGGATCGCATCTCGGTGAAGTACTTCTACCAGAGCGCGCCGGTTACTCGCCCCTTCGGCTTCTCGAATACGGCAGGCTTTCCGCTTACGCAGCACAACGGTTCCCAAGTCGTTTCCATTGGCAACACGATCTCCATCGGTTCGAGGTTCAACTGGGAACAGCGCCTCGGATTTGTCCGCATGGGTTCGTTCACCAACTATAACCAGACGGTCGGAGGCGGCAATCTGGGTGTCTCAGCCGCGCAGACAACTAACCTTGCCGCAAACGTCTTGCCCGGCTTGGAGATCAAGAACTTTGGCTACTATGATCAGTACTCGCCAAGTCTCGAGATTGGCCCGGCGGGTACCCCTGGCGCCTTCGTGGATATGGGCTACTACCAGAACCGTTTGAACCCTTCAACGAACGTCATTTTCACGGCGGGCAAGCACACAATTGTTGCCGGTGGTGGTTTCAACTACACGCAATTGAATATCACCAATAACCGCACAGGCCATGCTCAGCTCACTGTCAGCAACTTTGACACTTTTCTGCAGGGCCAAGTGCACAGCTCAAGTGTTGTTGAGAGCATGGATCCCACAACACACCGCAACAATGCTGATCGCTACTATCGCACAAATGAGCTCAGCGGCTACTTACAGGACAAGTGGCAGGTTCTTACGAACCTCAGCATTACTGTCGGTGTTCGTTATGACTACCATGGCGGCATGACGGAAAAATACGGCGACATGTTCAACTTTGATCCGTCGTTGTACGACGTAACCGGTACCTCGACAACAGGATTTAACGTTGTTAATTCCGGATTCGTCATCGCCGGGAACAACAACCAGAACCCCACCAAAGGCGTTTCAGCATCAACCCTCGATGGACGCCAGTGGGGCATCTCGCCTCGCCTTGGCTTTGCCTGGTCTCCGAAGGCCTTCCACAGCAACCTTGTCATCAGCGGTGGCGGCGGTATGTACTATGACCGTGGCGAACTCTTTACCTATCTCTCACAGCCCGCAGGCGGCTCGATCGGTGGTCCTTTTGGTGTAACTGAATCCGCACCGCTGGTCAGCGTCGCTACCGGAAACACAAGTTCAAGTTCTGGCCTCACGCTTGAAAATCCTATGGGCGATCTGGCTTATAGTACTCCGGCGCAGGGCGGCATCTACACCCCGCCGAGCTCAGACCCGAGCGTTGTGGGGCAGGCTTTGCAGGCTCAATTGAATGAGATGACTGGAACGCCAAGTTCGGGATATTACGCTCAATTTGGTCCTAATTGCGGTGGAGTACAGAGTCAGGAAGGATACTTCCTCTGTACCTCACCCCTGAACTTTGNNACAAGAACAACGTTTTGCCCTACACGATAAACTACACGTTGAATCTGCAGTGGCAGCCAAGAAACGATCTTGCTATCCGTCTCGGTTACGCAGGAAATCGCGGACGTCATGCGGTGATTCCGATTCCGCTCAATGAGCCGGGCATTGCAACGTCGACTCATCCGATATGGGGCGAGACGTCCTCATATGGTATGGAAGTCATGAACCAGAACCATCAGGTGGATGTGAACTACGACTATGCGCCGATTTCGGTTGAGCCCTGGAACACGTATGACGCCGGCAACACGGACTTCAGAGCGCCGTATGTCGGGTATAGTCCCAATGCAGCCGACTTCAAGACAGTGGGCGTTTCGGCTTACGATGCCCTCGAGTTGCACGTGGAGAAAAGGCTTTCGCACAACTTCCAGGCTGGCGGAAGCTATACCTGGAGCCACGCCCTTGATGAACAAAGCGACATCGGCCTGTTCTTCACCGGCGACAACCCGAACCACCTGCGCGACTCCTGGGCTTCTTCGGACTTCGACCGTACGCACGTGTTTACGGCCAACTTCCAGGTAGATGTGCCCAACGCGGTCAAGAGCAGCGACGTTGCCTCCTACTTCACAAACGACTGGCACTTCACCGGCATCGGAACCTTGCAGAGCGGCGAGCCGTATTCACTCTATGAGTTCTATGGCGCGGTTGGCAGCATCAACTTCGGAAACTTCCCGACGCTGATGAACCCGGTTCTCGGCATCAAGGACCCGAGCAATCCCAAGACTGCGTTCACTGGCAACAAGGGAGCTTTCCGCGGCGCGGGTGGCAGCTACATTCCAACTCTCGACCCCTCACAAATCGCCATCAACTACTTGGCACCGGGCACGAATGGCATCCCGGTTTCAACGGGCAACGATCCGTCAGATATCTACCAGACGGCTTTCAATGTGGGTCAGCGCAATATCTTCCGCCAGGCAGCTCAGAAGCGGCTTGATCTCTCCCTCCGCAAGGGCTTCAAGATTACTGAAAAGATCAAGGCTCAGTATGAACTCAACGTCTTCAATCTGACCAACACAAGCAGCTTTGACGTCCCGCAGGACCAGGCGCAGATTCGTCAGAGTAATGGATGCTCTGCCACTGCGATCAGTGCTTACGGTGGTGACCAGAATTGCAACCAATACCGTAGCTACCTTGGTTACGGCCAGATTGTGACGTCCAATAACCCGACGGATCAAAAGACCGCTTTAACGAATCTGGATCAGGTGCCCTATGCGACCGGTTCCGGCAAATCAACGCAACTTTCGCCGCTGCTTCAAATTGGCCAGGGTACTTGTACTTCGGCTCTTACCGTTGCCAATACAAGCACCTGCCCCAACAACGCCGCGAACTTCGGGTCGGTGACGGGGACCATCGGAGGCTCCCGTGCATTCACGATGGGCTTCCACATCATGTTTTAACGGTTGCGCAGTCAGAAATGCAGGCGCAATTCGGCTCCGCGGCATCTTCCCGAAGGCCATCTTCATAGCCTTCGGGAAGAAAGTGACCTTGTTTTAAACGATTACCTCGCCCGCTTCGTTGAGAACACACTATAAGCTCGACCTATCCCCCAGGTTCGAGCCCAATGGTCAGATGCTGATCCTGAAGTGTTCCCGTCCGTCGTCCCGCCTTTGTGCCAGGCTCCTTCATTGCTGGTCTCCTTTCCTCGTGCGCCTCGATAACTTGTGAGCTTAAAGCATTCTGCAGGCGACCGGTGCCACTTGGCGATAACTGGGGCCAGCTCAACCGGTCGATGCA
>PLKU01000424.1 GCA_003140705.1 Acidobacteriaceae bacterium | reverse complement strand
CCGAGATGCTGGCCAAGCGCAAGCTCGCCCTCATCGCCATTGACGAGGCGCATTGCATCTCCCAATGGGGACACGACTTCCGCCCCGACTACCGGATGCTGGGCCAGTACCTGCCCGCGCTGCGTCCGGCTCCGGTGCTGGCGCTGACGGCCACGGCCACGCCGGCGGTACAGGCCGACATTGTGGCGCAACTGGGGATGGTGGAGCCGCTCAAATTCATTCATGGATTCAGGCGCGACAACCTGGCGATCGAGGTGGTCGAGCTTCCGGTCCCAGCACGGCCGGGGACGATTGCAAATCTGCTGGCCGATTCTGCGAGGCGGCCTGCAATTGTGTATGCAACCTCAAGAAAGAATGCCGAGCGCCTGGCGGAGGAACTTTCGAGGACGCGTTCAGGCAGGACTGATGCTGGAGGAGCGGGTTCGGGTAGAAGGATACAGGCCGCCGCTTATCATGCGGGACTTGATGCAGAGACGCGCGAGCGCGTGCAGCGTGCCTTCCAGGCTGGGGAACTGGAAGTCGTGGTGGCGACGATTGCGTTCGGAATGGGCATCGACAAGGCGGATATACGAACCGTGATTCACGCCGGACTTCCAGGCACGTTGGAAGGCTACTACCAGGAGATCGGACGCGCGGGGCGTGATGGTGCGCTCAGCCGGACCTACTTGATGCATAGCTACGCGGACCAGAGAACCCACGACTTCTTTCTCAACCGTGATTATCCGCCGGTCGAGCACCTGCAGCGGTTGTTCAAGGCGCTGCGCGAAGAGCCGCTTGACGTGGAAGAGCTGCGCGCTGATTCCAAGCTAAGCGAGGAGGAGTTTGAAAAGGCGCTGGAGAAGCTTGAGATCCATGGCGGTGCGCGAATGGACTTTGGCGGCTCGCCGCGGCGAGTAACGGCTGGAGGGACGGCCTGGAAGAAGACCTATGCGGTGCAGGCGCAGCATCGGGCGGAGCAGTTTGAGAAGGTGTTGCGGTTTACCACGCAGAATGAATGCCGGATGGGAGCACTGGTCAAACACTTTGGAGACGTAGGGGATGCGAGCCGGGCCTGCGGAGTGTGTGACGTGTGCGATCCGGCGGGGGCGGTGCTGCGGCAGTTCCGGAGAGCCACGGCGGAGGAACGAGGAACTGCGCAAGCGATTGTGGACGATTTGAGGCCGGTGGATTACAAGGCGGCGGGAACGCTGCAACGGAACGTCGACGCTGGTGGCCGAATGAACCGGGACGATTTCGATGGACTTCTTGGTGCGCTGGTGCAGGCAGGGCTGATTGAAATTGAAGATGCTGTGTTCGAGAAAGACGGCGAAGTGAGGAAGTTCCGCAAGGTGCGGCTGACGAACGCGGGACGCGAACTGAGGGCTGGTACCAAGATGGAGTTGTTGATCAGCGATGGAATTGTGAAGGAGTTTGGGGGACGGGTTCAGACCCCGGCGCGTGCGAAAAAGGGGAAGGCTGGGAAGGCTTCGGGGGAGATTGGAAAAGCGAGGACGGGTAAGGATGGGGCCGTTGGAGCAAAGAACGCGCCAACGACAGCGGCGCCACTGACGGCGGTCGAAGAGGCACTGGCGGCTCGGATCAAGGAATGGCGGGCGGGGGAGGCGAAACGGCTGAGGGTTCCGGCATATGTGGTGCTGCACGACCGGACGGTGAAGGCGCTGGCACAAGCCCGGCCGGCGAATCCCAAACAACTGCTGGAAATCGACGGGATGGGGCCCGCCAAGGTTGAGAAGTTTGGCGAGGTCATCCTCGAAGTGTGCCGATCTGCAAACTGAGGACAGCAGTCGAAGCGGACTTGCGCGAACACCCGAACGCTGGTCAGGCTAGTTTTCTGTTGGAACTCTTTCCACGTGGTCAATCACCAGCATGTTCACGGGAATCTGCTGTGCTTGAAGCTTCAGTCCAAGCGTATCCTGGAACGCTGAAAATAAAGATGGAAGAGAAGAATCTGTTCCCAGATCCGGCGCGAAATCGAGTTTGATATCGTAACTGCCGGCGATGCCCGTCTTGTCGACCACAGGGAGCCCTGCTGGATGTGTCAGCATGGCGGCGAGATAGGGCATCGACCAGTTGATGCCCTCCAGCTTGCCGGGCCCAACGTTTACCCGAAACCCCGGCCACTGATCGCCCTTGGTTGGTTTAAGCTTCAGTTCGCTCTTTGCAACCACCAGTGCATAACCCCGGACCATCTTCGTCTCGCGGTGGATCTGCAAGTGGAATCGTTGCTGAAGCAGATCTTGAAGCATCGGCTTCAATTGCTCCCGAGTAAGAGCTATACCCACCTCCGGCTTTGCCGCGACGTCGTAGTGTTCCGACTCGAGCCAGTTTGGCTTTCCAGATATCTGATTGTTATCGACTCCGTATGCCGTTTGGATCAGAAATACGAGGGAGACGCATTTTGCGTTGAATTTCCCCACGCCAGGTGGGCTCCAAAACGCTTCATCCTCGCAGCCGGGAGCGGTTTGCCTGATCGTGGCCACCTCGAACGAAGAGTGCGGCGCAACGACGGCCTGCGATTGGGCCACGCTCAAAGGCNNAAGCATAAGCAGTCCGGTCGCGCCTTTCATGATCGTCATCTCTCGATGCTACGCAACGCGCTCGATCAAAACGGACTCTAGGACAACGGGCTTCTGGGGCTTGTCCTGCGCACCGCGAGGGACCATCGAGATTTTTGTGACGATGTTCTGGCCTTCAACGACTTCGCCGAANNTGAAGAACTGGCTGCCGTTGGTATTGGGGCCGGAGTTTGCCATGGCCAACTTGCCGGGCGTATCGAACTTGTGGCGAGCGCCTTTGGTCTCATCTTCAAAGCGATAGCCAGGGCCGCCCATGCCCGTGCCCGCCGGGTCGCCGCCCTGGATCATGAAGTCCGGAATCACCCGATGAAAGATGGTGCCGTCATACAACTTGTCAGGTGACTTGGCACGGGTGACGGGGTGAGACCATTCCTTGGCGCCCTCGGCAAGGGCGATGAAGTTGGCGACGGTTTTGGGCGCATCGGTCTCAAAGAGACGGACAGTGATCTTTCCTTCAGTGGTGGAGAAGATTGCGTAGGTTCCTGCTTCGAGTGCCATTGAGACTCCTGAATCGACGTGCGGTTATTGTTTAGGCGCGGCGGGCAGCGCGGGCTGGACTGCAGGGGCTGCGGGCGTGGGAGAACCGGCCGGCTGGGGTGGCATGGCGTGGCCCTCGCGGACGATGGTGACCTTCTTCAGGATGACTGGCGTGAGAGGCTTGTCCTGACCGTCGCGTTCGACGCGGGCGATGGTTTTGACCACGAGGACGCTGGGCTCATCGCACTGGCCGAAGAGGGTGTAGTGCTGGCTGAGAGAATCGGAGGCCTGTTCGGTAATGAAGAACTGGCTGCCGTTGGTNNTGGGGCCGGAGTTGGCCATGGCTAGTTTGCCGGGCTGGTCGAAGTTCAGGTCGGGATCGAATTCGTCGTTGAAGCTAAAGCCCGGGTCGCCCATTCCAGAGCCTGCGGGGTCACCACCCTGAATCATGAATTCAGGAATGACTCGATGGAAGGTGGTGCCGTTGTAGAGCGGCTTGTTGTGCTGCTTCTTCTTGGTTACCGGGTCGGTCCAGTCGATGGTGCCTTCAGCCAGGGCGATGAAGTTGGCCACGGCCTTGGGAGCCTGTCGCTGGTAGAACTGGCAGGTGATGCGGCCCATGGAGGTATCCATGACAACTGTCGGGCCGTTCGGGTGGATGAGCGCGGCGGCGGTTGCCTGAGGAGCATCGGGCAACTCGTCGGCAGGTTTGGTGGACTGCTGGGCCAGAGTCGACGCGGCAAACGCGACGGCCAAAGCGGAAATGGGGAGAGCGTATGCAAGTTTCATAACGAGTTTGAGGTTAAATCATGCGGTGGTGGGAGGGCTAGCCGGCCATCCCGCAAGCCTTCTCGTCATCCGTCGCACGACGTCCGCCATATTTCCATTGACGCTCTACCCATAGATAAACTATATATCTCTCCATGGCCAAGAAACCCGATCTTTTGCCTGGAACCCTCGACATGCT
>PLKU01000499.1 GCA_003140705.1 Acidobacteriaceae bacterium | reverse complement strand
TTGGATCCAGCTACTGATCCCGGTGCGGACAAGCGCGGACTCGTGACGTCCGGCCAGGTCCTCTTCATTTGAGAGGACACCGGAGGAACCAACTCCCTGCTGTCCTTCGAAGAATTCTCCACGAAATGCTTCGTGGAAAGATCCGCCAAAGGCGCTGGCATAGGCGCGGTTCAACTCCTTTAGTTTATCTGCACTTGCCTCAGCGGTCAAACCCTCGGCGGCGCACAGCGTGTCCCAGTCGCGAAAAGCCTGAGGAGTAGAAACGCCAATGTCGGGCGTCGCCAAGACGCACCAGACCGGCTCGATATCCGGCAAGGCAGAGACCTGCTGCCCGCGGTCCTGGCCCAAGACCGTCCCACCGATCAGAAACAGGGGCACATCGGACCCCACCTGGGCCGCGATTTCCAGGCGTGTCGTCTCCCAGGTTGCCCCGACACGGCGAACGAGACATTCGGCGCCCAACTCGTTCTCGAGGCCAAGCAGTGCGGCGACGGCATTGGCCGAACCTGCACCGAGACCGCCCTGCACAGGCAGCCGCTTCTCAATATTGATCTCCACTTCGGCGCTAACTCCAAGCGCATCAAGAGCAAGTGCCACCATCTTCCAAGCCGTATTGCTGCTGTCCGTGGGAACGCGGGCGTCGTTCGCGGTGAGCCGCAATGAGGTCGCCGGCGCCGGCAGGGCAGAAACCCTGACCACGTCGTAAATTTCAAGCGTCTGGTAAACCGTGGCGAGCCCATGAAAGCCATCCGGGCGGGGTGCACCAATATAGAGGCCGAGGTTGATCTTGGCGTGCGAGCGAACAGCGGTGGGCATACTGGATCATTGTAGAGCCGGTCTGCCCGGGTGCTTTCGTTGACCGCATCGTAGCAATCATCTGTTTTGTTGGAACGGAACTAGTTACAGCGCCGTAATATTGGCGTCTCAATAGACACGGGCTTCGCCGCCGGGCAGTTCTCGAGCTTTCTTCCCTCCCGCTGCGCTTCGAGAATCGCTCCGTCGATCATCCAGGGCCGGCATGGGTTTTGAAGGACGCCGGCTGGATTTCGAAAGGCGGTCGAAAGGGGGGGTTATGCCGTTCCTCTGCAGACTCCGAGTCTCTCTCGCGATCCTTCTGAGCGTTCCGGTGCTCTCCCTGCCTGCACAGCACATCACCTATTCCGCGCCCATGACGGAGCGCTACGGCAAGCCCTACGTGATGGTCGAGATCAACGGGAAAGGGCCGTACCGCTTTATCATCGACACCGGAACCGGCACGGACGCTTTTGTGAGCCCGGAGCTGGCAGACGAGCTGCAGTTGCCTGCAACGGGGGAGTCAGCAGTGCTCAAGGACCCCAGCATGCAGGGCGGGCAGCGAGTGCCCATCGTTCTGCTGCGATCCATCACCATTGCAGGGGTGGAGTTCTATCGGGTCAAGGCCCGCCGGCATTCGGTGACTGGGGAAGCCGGCACGTGCCAAGGGTTGCTGGGATTCACCCTCTTCCGCGATTATCTGCTGACACTCGATTTTCCCAACCGCCAGGTGCTGCTGACCGAGGGCGCGCTGAATCCGGATGGAGAGAAAACGACGCTGACTTTCCGCATGCCGTATGGGGTGCCGATCGCCAGGCTGAGCGTGAATGGGCAAGGCGTGGAGGCGCAACTCGATTCCGGCGGGGGCGGCCTCAGCCTGCCGGAGGGGCTGGCGGCACATCAAAAATGGGACATCCCTCCAGTCGTCTTTGAGACCGGCGAAACTCTGGCCACACGCTTTGACATCAAGGGCGCCAAGCTTGCCGGGGACGTGAAAGTGGGCAAGTACACCTTCACCCATCCGGTCGTGGAGATTCATCCGGCATTTCCGCTGGTGAACTTCGGATCGCCGCCGATGACTAGCTTTGCCATCACGTTTGACCAGAAAAGCCTGCTGGTGCAGTTTCGCGCCAAAGGCGACCACTTCAAGCTAACCGCTCCGTCCTGCCCCACGCGCCTGACCAATCAGCCGACTGCCGTGCCCACATCCCACGCCCTGGTGCCGTTGGGCTGAGGCCTGTCTAAGTATTCTGACGCCATTCGTTCACTCCACATCTCAATGCAGGCTGGCTCCGATCTCCTGATACCCGCGCATCGATTCACGCACGGTCGCTTCCTTCTTCCACTTTTCGGTATGCAGAAGCAACTGTGTGCGATAGATTTATGTCGATTCCGCCACTGTTCCCTCTGAACCCGTGCTCGCGGAACCGGCAACCAGCGCGCCTACAGAGGTTGGCAGTCTATGGTTCGCTCGCGATCGCTCGAGATTGGAGAACGCTATGAAACGCCGTTCCTTCCTCAAGGCAACAGCTGCATTGCTTCCCGCAGCAGGACTCAAGGAATTCGCACTTGCCCAGGCTGCAGCCGTCCCGGCTACTGAGCAGGTCCATGTGGTTGGAGCGGGTCAGGACCGCTTTGGAGAATCGCATTCGCGGGGGTACAGCAACATCCTTTTCAAGGTTGCAGGCGTGAAACCAATGGGGGCATGTTCATCATTGAACACACCAACCTGATCAAAGGCGGCCCGCCGCTGCATCTTCACCTGCACCAGGAAGAGTGGTTTTATGTGATGGAGGGCGAAGTACTTTTCCAGATCGGTGATAACCGGCACCGACTTGGCAGTGGCGAGTCTGTGTTGGCGCCGCGCAACATTCCACACACCTTTTCGTCCCTTGGCGACAAGCCTGGGCGCTTGCTGATCGCATTCAAGCCAGCGGGAATGATGGAAGAATTTCTGCGCGTAACACCTGCACCTAACCCGCCCGTTCAGGACGCTGCATTCTTTCGCAGCTATGGAATGGAACTGATAGGGCCACCGCTCGCGGTTTAGCCCGCGCAATCATCCCTGACTCAATGCGAGGGTCTTTGCAGCGCGCAATGTGGCTACCGGGTCGGCGCTGGGCTTGAACTCCATGGCCACTGTGCGGCGGTAGTTGAGTTGCGCAAGCTTGCGATAGATGTTGGTGTAGTTGATTTCGCCGGTACCGGGCTCGTG
>PLKU01000240.1 GCA_003140705.1 Acidobacteriaceae bacterium | reverse complement strand
CATTGAGGCCGAGGCGGCGATGCTGGGGCAGGCTGTCTCAATGCTTGTGCCGCAAGTGGTGGGCCTCAGGCTGACGGGGAAGCTGCGCGAAGGAGCGACAGCCACTGACCTGGTGCTGACTGTGACACAATCGTTGCGCAAGCTGGGGGTTGTGGGCAAGTTTGTGGAGTTCTACGGTAGCGGGATTGCCGGTCTGGCGTTGGCCGATCGCGCAACAATCAGCAACATGGCGCCGGAGTACGGCGCGACTTGCGGCATCTTCCCAGTGGATGCGGAGACGCTGCGCTATCTGCGACTGACAGGACGCAGCGAAGAGCAAATCGCACTGGTCGAGGCCTACTACAAGGAACAAGGGCTGTTCCACACGGCCAGCTCGCCAGAGGCGGAGTACACGGAAACGCTTGAACTGGACCTGGGCGCGGTGGAGCCGAGCGTTGCAGGACCAAAGAGGCCACAGGATCGCGTGCTGCTGAAGGACGCGGCGGCGAGCTTTGCACAACAACTGCCCGCCCTGCTGTCACCGACTGCCAAGCCGCTGGGTACACGGACCGCGGCTGCGTGGAAGCGCGGGACCGTAACTGACAGCGGCATTGCGGAAAAGGTTCCGGTGCACCTGACAACGACAGTGAAGGAGCGCTTCGGCGTCGATCCTGATACGTATCTCGACCATGGGTCGGTGGTGATTGCGGCGATTACGAGTTGCACGAATACCTCGAACCCGTCGGTGATGGTGGCTGCGGGAATTCTGGCGAAGAAGGCTGTCGAAAAGGGTCTGACTGTGCCGCCCTGGGTGAAGACATCTCTTGCGCCGGGTTCGCGCGTGGTGACCGACTACTACACCAAGGCTGGGCTGCTACCGTACCTTGAAAAGCTCCGCTTCAATGTGGTGGGCTATGGCTGCACGACGTGCATTGGGAACTCCGGTCCGCTGCCGACCGATGTTTCAAAGAGCATCGACGAGCACGGCCTGGTCGCGGTGAGCGTGCTGAGCGGCAACCGCAACTTTGAGGGGCGCGTGAACGTGGATGTGCGGGCAAATTATCTGATGAGCCCGCCACTGGTTGTCGCGTATGCATTGGCCGGCAAGATTGGGCACAACTTCGATACGGATCCGCTGGGAACGGACCAGGCCGGGCAGCCGGTTTACCTGAAAGACATTTGGCCGACGCAAGCCGAGATAGCCGAGGCGATCGAGCGTGGACTGAACAGCGAAAGCTTCCGCAAGGAGTACGCCACGGTTTCAGACGGGGACGCGAACTGGCAGGGGCTGAAGTTCCCGACCGGCGATGTGTATCAGTGGGAGCCGGACTCGACGTACATTCGCAAGGCACCGTACTTTGATGGGATCACGAAGACGCCTGCGGCAGTCACGGACATCCTGGGCGCGCGGGTGCTGGCGGTGCTGGGCGATTCGGTGACGACGGACCACATTTCTCCGGCAGGCAACATCAAGGCCAACGGTCCTGCTGGCGAGTATCTGTCAGAGCATGGAGTGAAGCTGGCGGACTTCAACTCGTATGGTTCGCGGCGTGGCAACCATGAGGTGATGGTGCGCGGAACTTTTGCGAATGTGCGGCTTCGCAACAAGCTTGCGCCGGGGACGGAAGGTGGAGTCACGCGGCTGCTGCCCGAGGGTGAAGGGATGTCGATCTTCGACGCGAGCGTGAAGTATGAAGAGCGCGGCGTGCCGCTGGTGATCCTGGCCGGCAAGGAGTACGGCTCCGGNNGCGAGCGGTGATTGCGGAGAGTTTCGAACGCATTCACCGGTCGAATCTGGTGGGGATGGGGATTCTGCCTCTGCAGTTCGAGGATGGGCAGAATGTGGAGTCGCTGGGGCTGACCGGCGAGGAGGTCTACGCCTTCCCGGGACTGACAACTCTGTTGGGGGCCAGGCTTGCCGGTGGTCGCACGCTCACGGTGAAGGCTACCGCTCCCGATGGGGCTGTGAAGGAGTTCACGGCCAAAGTTCGCATCGATACTCCGCAGGNNGCATTCTGCAGTACGTGCTGCGGCAGCTCGCGCCGAAATAATCATCTGCGGTGGGGCAGCGGCCTTCGGCTCTTGGTGCGAATAGTGATGGCTCTCCCGCCCTTTCCGGCAAAAACGCGGAAAGGACGGGGCAGCCGATCGCCCCCGGCCTTTCTTCGGTTAACAGGTTCATCTTCTTCAATTCAGAATACTTTTCAGATCCCCGACCACGCACAGCACGGCACCACAAGAGCATTTCAGCGCTAAGTGAATTCACATCGCAACGCGGTTGCGTACCTAAAACGAATGCGACGCGGAAGCTTGTGTCTGAAGCAGGCTGGCGTTCGCCAATTTTGACGGCATTATCACCGATGACGCTGGAGGCAAATTGAATCAAGGAAGAATCTCACGTGCTCTTTTCGTAGCAGCTGGTTTGGCCGCGATTGTTCTTTGCGGAGTTCCGGTTCGGGTGAGCGCCGCCGCCGCTGTGCCCGCAGGCAAGACACGCACTTACTACGTTGCAGCCGACGAGGTGCAATGGGATTACGCGCCCTCCGGCCGTGACGAAGCCATGGGCATGGAGTTCGACGAGATTGGCAACGCGTTTACCGAGTCGGGGCCTCACAGGATTGGCAAGGTGTACAAGAAGGCGGTTTATCACGAGTACACCGATGCGACGTTTGCGACGCAGAAGAAGCGCGAGCCCGATGAGCAGTATTTAGGGATCCTGGGACCGATTCTGCGCGGGGCCGTGGGCGACACGATCAAGGTTGTTTTCAAGAACAATGCGACGCATCCCTACAGCATGCATCCGCATGGGGTGTTGTACGAGAAGGATTCAGAGGGCGCTGACTACAACGACGGCACCAGCGGCCCAGACAAAGAAGACGGCGGCGTTCCTCCCGGCGCGACGCATACTTACGTCTGGCAAATCCTCNNCGGCAAAGACAAGGAAGACGGTGGCGTGCCGCCAGGCGCGACGCATACATATACGTGGCGGATACCGGAGCGCGCGGGACCGGGGCCAAACGATCCAAGCTCGGTTTTCTGGCTCTATCACTCGCATTGCGATGAGCTGCGGGACGTGGCTTCAGGACTGTTTGGGGTCATCGTAGTCACG
>PLKU01000115.1 GCA_003140705.1 Acidobacteriaceae bacterium | reverse complement strand
CTCTACACCATGTTTCGCTCTTACAAGTGGGCAACTCTCATTCTCGTCTCCGTTATCATGGCTTCCGTCGGTGGGCCACTCGCTTTGTTCATCACTCACACTAATTTTTCTGTGTCCTCGGCCGTCGGTTTCCTTGCACTCTTCGGCGTTTCTGTTCAGGCCGGAGTCATCATGATCGAGTTCATTAATCAGTTGCGCGGCAGCGGCTACACAATCGAGAACGCTGCGGTTGAAGGCGCGGTGTTGCGGCTCCGACCTATTATGATGACTATGCTCGTGGCCACGCTCGGTCTGTTGCCCGCCGCGATGTCGCACGCTATAGGTTCCGATTCTCAACGGCCATTCGCCATTGTCATCGTCGGCGGTCTCCTTGCCAAATTGTTTATCGGTATTTTTCTGCTGCCGACTTTGTACGTGTGGATGGCGCGTGAAGACGACAAGCTCCCTGAACCGGAGGCATCCTTTGAAGTCTAAGCTGAAGAACCAATTCATTCGAAGCGTCCTTTACGGATCCCTGAGCATGGCATTCTTTGCGAGTTGCGCCAGCGCCCAACAGGCGTTGACGTGGGACGAGGTGAAGGCGAAATTCGAATCTGCGAATCCGGTGTTGAAGGCGGATGCGGCCAGTGTGGAGGAGATGAAGGCCGAGGAGATTACAGCCTTCCTCCGCCCCAATCCGCAGTTCACCATGTTGGCGGATGGCACGCAGGTCGCGCCTCACGACGGGGTATGGACTCCAACCCGTGGCACCTACGAGCAGCCCCTCTTGAGTTACCTGCACGAGCGCGAGCACAAGCGGGAACTGCGGCTGCAGAGCGCCAAGGAAGGCACCGCGATTGGCGAGTCGCAGCACGTGGATCTGGAAATCAACCTTCTTTTCGGCCTGCGCTCGGCCTTTGTGCAAACTCTTCAGGCCAAGGCGGTACTGGAGTTAGCTAAAGCCGATCTCGATTACTACGACAAGATCATCGACATCAGCCGTGCCCGATTCAAGGCCGGCGACCTTGCCAAAATCGACTTGTCCAGAATCGAACTTCAGCGCGTGCAATACGAATCTGAACTTCAGACTGCTCTGGTCAATCTGCGCACCCAGAAGATCGCACTGTTGCTGCTGCTCGACGAACGCACGCCGGTCGATCAGTTTGACGTGACCGGGCCCTTCGACCTGGGGCCGGCATTGCAGCCGCTCGACGACTATCACCAGATTGCGCTCGACAACCGGCCCGATCTGCGGGCTGCGATCCAGACCATCGAGCAATCGCAGACCAATCACAAACTCGCCTGGGCAAATGGCTCGACAGATCCGATATTCAGCGGATGGTACACGTACAACTCCTCGAACAATAACCCGAACGGCATCCAGACTCTGGGTCTGAGCGTCAACATCCCGCTACGCATCTTCGACCGCAACCAGGGCGAAAAGAAGCGCACCCTGATCGACATAGACAGAAGCCAGCAGGCGGCTGAGGCTGCCAAGGCGCAGGTCTTCAACGACGTCGACACTGCGTACGAGTTGGTGCGCAGCAATATCGAGTTGATCAAGCCGTACAAGGCACAGTACCTGGACCAGTCGGTTTATGTGCGCGACACTGTGACGTTTGCCTACCAGCACGGCGGCGCATCGCTGATGGACTTTCTTAATGCACAGAGCGATTACCGCGTCGTACAACTGGCTTATCTGCAGCTGATCGGCGCGTATATGACAGCGGCCGGCCAAATGAACCTTGCCGTAGGACACGAGGTGTTCAATTGATTGACATAGAGCTTTCCAGTGGAGCAAACTGCTTAGTTTATGCTGCCAAAAGCGCAAAGGGGTCTGGTCAATGAATAGAAAAGCTGTTCGAACCCTCATCCAGGAAATTGGCATTCTGCCCTCGGTCCGCGTCGGTGCTCCGGAGCTTGCTCAGTTTGCGGCAGAGACTGTGTTTGCCGCCGGAATTCCCGTGGTAGAGATTACGCTGACTGTGCCCCTTGCGTTGAAGTTAGTCAACGACCTGGCCAAGCGTTATCCGGACATGGCCATTGGAGTCGGCACAGTGCTGGATGAAGAGTCGGCGCGTCGAGCCGTTGACGCCGGTGCAAGGTTTCTGACCAGCCCAGGATTCGTTCCAGAGGTGGTTGCGTACGCAAACAAGGCGGATGTGGTGGTGTTTCCGGGAGCTTTGACGCCGACGGAAATCATTGCAGCATGGAAGGCCGGGTCAGATTTCGTCAAGATCTTTCCAACGACCCCTGTGGGAGGGGTGCAATATGTGCGCGCGCTCAAAGTGCCGTTGCCCCAGATTCCATTAATTGTGACGGGCGGAGTGAACCAGTTGACAGCGCTCGATTTTATTGTCGCTGGAGCATCCGCGATTGGGGTTGGTGGAGAACTGCTCCCGGTCGAAGCTTTGACATTTAGGCAGGAGAATCGGATCCATGAGCTGGCACGGAGGTTTATCGCGATGGTAAAGGAAGGCCGGTCAATGCGAGAGACCTTCTACTGATATGTCTTTCCCCGTCCGCACTGTAAAACCAAGATTCCTATGATAAGTGTGCTTTCGCTAGCAGCGACCATTTGCTAACTGTTGCCCTCGAGCAGCTAACAGTCCAGTTGAATCGTGACCTCCATCATTGATTGGCGTACTAACACCGTCGATTCGAAAGCGATGCCCCCCTGGTCGAATCGAGCGACATCGAGAGTTATCTAAGCCAGGTCGATAAGTTCCGTATAAGCAAAAAACGAATTCCTTATACCTTTTCGCATTCTTTATATGTATTCCCCTGTCATCTTCATGCGCCCCTCACGTTTTGCACCGGATACTCAAACCTGGGAGGTAGTCACACATGAAACGCAACCTATTCGCAGTATGTATTCTGTCATTTGGTCTCGCGGGTGTGGGCAGCGCACAGGGGTCGGCCTCTTCTGCGGAGAATGGCACGCATTACACGCAGGCTCAACTGAAGCAAATGGTAAGAGACGCGCGCACGTCAGAGCAATACAGCGCTCTTGCGAGTTACTATGGAAAACAGCAGAACGATTATCTACAGCAGGCGGCGGAAGAAAAGCAGGAGTGGGCGCGAAGGAGCCAGAACATCGTGAGCATCGCAGCCAAGTATCCAAGACCTGTCGATTCAGCGCGGTATCTCTACGAATACTATGCATACAAAGCGGCGGAAGCTGGCCAGTTAGCGGCGAAGTACAGTCAACTTTCGGCACCGGGAGCTCCTGTAACTGCGAAATAGCAGCGATGGCATTTTCTGGTTGCCCGACACTTGGTCCCAAATGTGAGAAGGATTGGAAAATCAGTGCGTTGAATTCCCAATCCTTTCCACACGTTTTCTGTATGTAATCCTTATGCCTTCTTCACGCTTGTCTGGCTAGCCTTAGTTAGCGTGGCTGAATCGTTAGGCCCCAGCGGATACAGGTCAAATGGCAACGGCGATCGCATTGGAAGCACTGTATCGACTCCGGGGCCTGAGAGTTATGGGCCAGTGGCTGGCTGCTGGGACGGGGCTCGTTTTCGTGACCTTCGTCGGAATCGCTCTGCGCTTGAATCTGACGACGATCAGCTTTCTTTATTTAATGATCGTTTTTGCCGTGGCATTGTTTTGTGGCTTCTGGCAGGCTTCATTGGCGTCATTCGTGGCTGTAGTTTGCTTGGACTATTTCTTCACGCCGCCAGTTTTCCACTTCACTGTTACAGATCCTCAGAATTGGGTAGCGCTCTTTGTGTTTCAGGGCGTGGCTGTTGCGATTAGCAGGCTCTCAGCGAAAGAGCTGCGAAGTGCATCAGAGGCCACAATCCACCGCGTAGGAATGGAGCAGTTGTTTGAGGTAAGTCGAACCTCGCTCTTGTTGGACTTGCATCAAGCACCTGGACCACAGCTCGTCATCCTGATTCAACGAATTTTTGGCGCGGAGGCTGTTGCCTTGTTCGATCTGAATCTGGGCCGACAGGATAGGGCCGGGGAATGGAACGAGGGCGAGGAAAACCTTGCGAAGGACACCTATCTTCATGAGACCGCAACGGTCGATCAGCACACGAATACCTGGCGACGCATCCTCGTAGCGAGGCCCGGTCCAGTCGGTTGTCTGGTGGTGCGTGGAAAGCTGAGCCCGCTGGTGGTGGATGCTCTTGCGTCGCTCGCAGCGATTGTGATTGATCGGTACCAGTCGTTTGACAAGGAGGAAAGAGCAGAGAACGCGTTCAAGGGCGAGCAATTGCGCGCTGCAGTAATGGATGCATTGGCGCATGAGTTCAAGACGCCACTGACGGCTGTTCAGACGGCCAGCTCAGGCTTGCTTGAGTTGGGTGGACTGTCAGTTTCGCAGCGCGATTTGGTCACTTTAATTGACGACGAGGCTGTCCGTTTGAATAAACTCTGCACCCGATTGCTGATGACGGCGAAACTTGAATCTGGCCAAGTTGGCCTCCAAACGGACGAGGTGAATGTACTGGAGTTAGTTTCAGAGGTGGTGTCCAACCACTACAAGGGAGCAACCAAGAACAGGATGGACATTGTGACAGAGGACCCTGATTTAAACGTGCGTGTGGACCGGGCATTGCTGGCGATGATCCTCGAGCAGTACATAGACAATGCGGACAAGTATTCGACACCGGATACAGCTATAGAAGTTGCAATCCGAAAGAGTCGCACAGAGGTTCTCATCTCTGTACATAACTGTGGATCGGTAATCCGGATCGAGGACCGGGAGAGGATATTTGATCGTTTTTACCGGTCAGCAGACATGAAGGAGTCTGTTCCCGGAACAGGGATCGGGCTCTCCGTGGTAAGGAATGCGGCCGAAGCTCATCACGGGCATGTTTGGGTTATTAGCGATGAACGGGAAGGAACGACATTCTTTCTATCCTTACCAATTGGAGCAAGGAGGCAGCATTGAGTACCGAACCGTCGGCAGTAGGGCAGGCGACCGCAGGGAAGGGCACCATTCTCGTGGTGGATGACGATAGTTCCACACGCCGGGCATTGCGCGTGACGTTGTCTGGCATGGGCTTTACGGTGGTGGAGGCAGCTCGTGGCGAAGAGGCTCTATCGCTAGTTCGCGTTAGCTGGTTCGACGCCGTACTGTTGGATGTGGATATGCCTGGAATGGGAGGACTGGAAACCTGCCGAAGTATCAGGCACGCAATTGCGCGCTTGCCGATCCTGATGTTGACAGTGATGGATAGCGAAGACGACAAGGTGCTGGCGTTGGATGCCGGGGCCGACGACTACATCACAAAGCCGTTTCAACTGCGAGAGTTGACGGCGCGCTTGCGCTCGGCTGTGCGCAGAAGAAGTGCGCAGGATACCAACAGGGACGCACCGATTCGCCATGGACAGCTTGAATTGGACCCGGTCAAATACCGCGTGATGAAGCGCGGTCGCTCCATCCATCTAACGCCGAAAGAATTCGAGGTGCTGCATTACCTCATGATGCACGCAGGTGAGCCGATTCCACATGCGCGCCTGCTTAAGTCTGTGTGGGGACCAGAGTATGGAAATGAGCTCGAGTACCTTCGCACCTTTGTCCGCCAGTTGCGCAAGAAGATCGAAGACGACCCTAAAAATCCTCATTATCTTCTAACGGATGCGTACGTTGGCTACCGGTTCAACGAACAGCAGCCGGAGTCTTAGGTATGCCCACAATGGCAGACCGGACACATTCACTGAGCGAAGCCCCACACCCCCGACCTCGTGGCGGGGCGATTCTACTGCCTCTCCTCTGGCGTTTGGTCTACTCCTTTTTTGAAGGCGCTGAATAAAAACCTAATTCATCGAGAGCTTGCTCGGCTTCTCGTTTCTTAAGCTTGCAATACTGCATTTCCAGTCGGAGCTCTGCCGGTCGCTAACGTCAAGGCTACCGTTCCCGGCCGTCGAGCGGTAAAGCGATTCCCCGCTGTTACCGTGCCTGCGAACAACACCGCCATCAGAGACCTGATTCCGACTCCATTAGGATCCCAAGCATTTCCTCTTCCATGCGACTCCACTTCCGCACTTGAGGTCCTCCATGTCAGGCCCTCCTGGCCCAAAGTCATCGGGCGACTTTCACCGACTGTGGACCAATTCGAGCCGTTCAACTCAAAAACCCAAGGACTAGATGACTACCCCATCGTCACGCCATCCTTTCCAGTGGGAATATCCCGGCTCTGGATGTGAATTGTCGCCCGAGCAGAGTTTGCCCTCAAGCAACGCGGAGTTCGTTCGACGAACTTGGAAGTGTGACGGAAATGATGATTCCGGGCAACTCGCTTTTAGTCTCGTATTGACTTGAAATATAAGGCGATGGCGCGGGCGAGTGATGCCGAAAACACCATGACGATTTTAGGGTTCACTCATGCGTCTTTTACAGATGGGGAGTTACATTAAAAATAGTACTGACTACCATGAACTAGATGGGGCCTCCTTCCTATGCGGAAGCGTAGCCGCAAGTGAAGTGCGCCTTATAGCCCGCAGTGCTCTTGACCTACTAAGTTCTTGAGTTTTCATTTACGACAATCTTATGTCGCTTCGCGTAAGACTTTGTAATGAGAGTAGCTCAAAGATCGGGTTACTCCTCAGTGAGAGCCAACGCTTTTAAACCCAGCGACGTTTAGCGTCGTGGAGACCAGAAACGCATGAAGAGTAACTTTAGGACGGCCATCATCATATGTGTTGTAAGCTACGGGTTCGCCGTGCAAGTCACGTGCCAGACCCAAAACGCGGCATCGAGCCCAGACAAGCAACCCGCACCCCGGACAGCCTCCAAAGCGGCTCGCGCCCAAACGGCCTTGGTTGACTTCGCGGCCTTGGAAGCGCCAGGTACAGATCCCATCGCAACGACAGGCGACGCAGCAACTCCCGTTGCGACCACCGACGCTGCGAGCCCTGCGCCAATCCCCGCCGCATCTGCTTCCAGCTCGGCATCGACCCCGCCTGCGACCGTTGCTGTTCCGCTCAAGAACGATGCTGTTGTAAAAGAACTTCTTGAGATGAAGAAGCAGTTTGCGCAAATGGAAGCCGAGATGAAGGCGCGAATCGGGAAACTCGAGTCGGAGTTGGATACGAATCCCGAGACGGGCGACTCGGTTTCAGCGGAGAAAGATGCCGGCGCGCTCCGGTCAGCAGAGACGGGCGACACGAGCGGTGCACTGACCTATGGGCAGGCCGCGGCTGCTCCGGGTCCGGCAGCAGCTCCAGCTGCGCCGGACATCGATGCGCAGGTCACCACCAAGGGCGAGCCATTCCCAGGCGACTGGACATGGTTGAACAGCAACGGTCACGCCACTGACAGCCCAATGAGCACCAAGTACTTCACCCCGGAGTTTCGAGCTGACGCGAATTACACCGTCGACTACAATCACCCCGAAGACGACAGTTTGGGTGGATCGACGGAGACGTTTCGCTCAGACGAGTGGCAACTTGAGCAAGTCAGCGCCGGCGGCGACATCCGGATCCAAAACGTACGCGGACGAATCCTGACGATGGACGGCTTGTTTGCAACGACCACCGTCCGTAATGACGCCAGCCCTAATCGCGGGCAGTGGGATCTGGCCGCCGCATATAAGTACGTATCGGAGGCATGGGGAGGATATCACTTCGATGTGGCCCACGGCCTCAACGTGGATGCCGGCATTTTCGTCTCCTACATCGGCCTTTTCAGCTACTACAACTTCGACAACTGGACATATCAACCGTCTTACGTTTCTTCCAACACGCCGTGGTTTTTCAACGGCGTGCGGATACAGTGGTTCCCCACGGACAAACTGAAAATTGAGCCCTGGATTATCAACGGCTGGCAATCGTACGCAAAAACTAACGGCCACCCGGGTTTGGGAGGGCAGATTCTATGGCGTCCGAAGGAGTGGGTTTCGATGGTCTTCAACAACTACGGCATGGGCACCGATACGCTGGGTGTCCCTGGACGCTCGCGCATTCACACGGATGATAGCCTCGAAGTCAGGTACTACAACAATCCGGAAAATCTTGGCCTGGACAAGATGGCCTTCTCATTAACAGGCGACCTAGGGTGCGAGTATGGCGGTGGCGTGAGTTGCCACAACGACAGCAATGGCCATCCGAAACAGATGTTCGCAGGGTGGATGCTCTACGATCGTATGTGGTTCCACAAGGATCTATTCGGGATAACTCTCGGCGGCGGAAAGATGGATAATCCGGGCCGCTATCTGACCCTCCTGCCCCCGATCAATGGCGCAACCGCGGTCTCTGGCTCGCCGTATTTCATCGCAAGTCCAGGGGCTCCCATGAAAGCCTGGGATAGCACGGTTACGCTCGACTGGATGCCCTCTCAATTTGTGACCTTTCGCTTCGAGACGGGATACCGCTACTCGAGCGTACCTTACTGGACAGGCCGTGGGGGAATCACGCCTCCTGGTGGCAACGTCGCGCCTATAGCTAACAACGGAGTCGTAGGTACCGGTGCGAGTTACATCTGCACGAATGGAGCGACGTCCGCGGTTTCTGACTTTACACCGTCGGGAAACGGCTTTACCACGGACAACGCACTCGGTGCCGTCTCAGCCTCCTGCAACGCACAATACAGCACCTCAACCAGCACCTGGACATCCTGGCAGCCGGATCTCCGGAAAAGCCAGTTGGTGAACACCATCTCCATCATGGTTAAGTTCTAGGCAATGAGATGAGCGACATGAGACAGGGCGGCGTTCGAACTTGTTTTGAAATCGAACGCTGCCCGCGTCTCTCGAACGCGCTCGCTTCAGGCGCTGACGCTTTACAAATCCTTGAGGCGTTGCTTATCACTTTCGTAGACGTGACGGTGTCCAATGGATTTCGTTCGCNNTCGCGATGGTAGGCGTGAGCGTGGTTCTTGCGAATAGCGCGCGTGGCTGGGCTGCGTCGCGCGAGGGTGAATTGGCATCCGCGATAGCGGCGGACCCTTTACCAAACGTTCTGTCCACGCCCGAGAGTGGCCTTCTCATGGGAATTACGATGGCGGACTTCACGGGTGACACGCATCCCGATCTTGCAACGGTCGAATTGAATGGGTTCGATTCAGTTAACGCGCTATACGTGGTCGAGGTTCGGTTTTCAGAGGGTGGGCGTCAGTTGCTGCGACTAACCGCTCCGTTCGGTGGCCTACTTATAACTGCCAAGGACGTGACGGGTGACGGGAATCTAGACCTGGTGATCCATGCTGCGCGATCTGGCGCGCCTCTAACCGTTTTTCTAAATGACGGCAGCGGCCATTTTACCGCAGCCGAGCCGACCGCTTTCACAGATGTCGTCCGGCAAACTACTTCCGGACAGGAATTTACGACGGAGCGTTTCTACTTTAACGCCACGCTCATTTCGCCAAAGTTGAAGACGATCAACTGTCATAGCGCGTCCGAGCGCCATCCCCGAGAACAGGGTCGCTCTTATTT
>PLKU01000282.1 GCA_003140705.1 Acidobacteriaceae bacterium | reverse complement strand
GCCGCCGAGGTCAAGAACTTTGACCCCCTGAACTTCGTGGACAAAAAAGAATCGCGCAAGATGGGGCGGTTCATTCATTTTGCCTTCGCAGCCACACAGGAAGCCATGGCCCAGGCGGGGCTGGAAGTGACGCCGGAGGTCGCCGATCGCGTCGGCGTCTTTATTGGCTCCGGCATCGGCGGANNATCTCGCCCTTCTTTATTCCCGCAGTGATTGTGAACATGGCAGCCGGGCAAATCAGCATTCGCTACGGTGCAAGAGGACCCATTTCAGCCACTGCAACGGCATGCGCCACCAGCGCCAACTCCATTGGAGACTCGGTGCGCATGATCATGCACGGCGATGCCGACGTGATGATTGCAGGCGGGGCCGAGGCATCGGTCACGGCGCTTTCCGTAGGCGGTTTTGCCGCAATGCGCGCGCTTTCGACGCGCAACGAGGAGCCAACTCGCGCCAGCCGGCCATTTGACAAAGATCGCGATGGATTCGTCATCGGCGAGGGCGCGGGCATCCTCATCCTCGAAGAGCTGGAGTTTGCCAAAGCTCGTGGGGCAAAGATTCTTGCTGAAGTGATTGGCTATGGGATGAGCGCGGACGCTTACCACATGACGGGCATCGCCCCAGAGGGCCAGGGCGCGCAACGGGCGATGCGGGCAGCACTGAAAGACGCTGGCATTGCTCCGGAAGAGGTTGGCTATGTGAACGCGCACGCCACTTCGACCCCGGCGGGCGACGGCAACGAGTCGCGCGCAATTGAACTGGTGTTTGGCGAGCATGCCGCGAGCCACAAGCTCAAGATCAGCGGGACCAAGTCAATGACGGGGCACTTGCTTGGCGGAGCGGGCGGGCTTGAGGCAGGCATCTCTGTGCTGGCGCTGGTCAACCAGGAGCTTCCGCCGACCATCAATCTGGAAAACGTTGATCCGGAGTGCCGTCTGGATTATGTCCCCAACAAGCCCATCAAGCATAGCTTTGACGTGGCGCTGTCCAATTCATTTGGCTTCGGCGGCATCAACGCGACGCTGATTATGCGGCGATGGAACGAGTAAAGCAGCATCTGCTGATAGCTCCTGGCTTCTAGCTCCTGACTCGAGTAATCAGCAGATTTCTCTTACAAACAGACAGCGCGAATCCGCATGGATTCGCGCTGTCTGTCTTTCCGCCATCCCAAGAGAACTAGCCCATCACAGCCGCGAGGCCTGCACCGATGAGCACAAAGATGGCCCACCATCCGAAGACCGCGATGTATCCGGAATTCCGCTTGACGCCAGCCACGATGGCCGTGCCCATGCCCAGCAGCACAAGCGTCCAGATGGTAATCACATCCAGGGAGGTGGCCAATGCGTAGAGCGCCTTGTTTGTGTCCATCGGATTCAGGAAGGCCCCCAGATTGGTGGGCGCAAAATTCTTGATGTTGAACGACTCGGGCGCCACTCCCGCAAAGATCACAATTGTGCCAAGCAGGACTTTGATGATTCCCGGCAAGCCAGCAAACATCCATACAGAAAAAATGCTGCCGTACTTTGCCTTGCCGCCAAAGACAAAATTGATCGTGGCCCACAATCCAAGAGACAAAACTGCGATTCCAGCCAGAAGAAGAAGTGGATTCGCAATGAAGATGCCCTCGGTGATGTAGACGGACCACTTCCTTTGCGTCTCCTGCTGCTCGGGGGGCATCTGAGCCATAGCCTCAGCCTGCTTTGTGTTGAGCTGGATCTGGTTCTCAACTGTCTGCTGCATGCCGATCTTGACATAGACGGCCGCAAACAAGACATAGCCAATCAGCGCCATGATCAAAAACGGGAGCCACCAACTCTTGTTGCCCCGCTTGATATCTTCAAAGGTCTTTGCCGGCGCGGTAAACGTGCCAATAACGCGCTGCCACTGGCTGAGGCCCACGGGGGTTGGCTCCGCCACAGATCCCACTTCCAAATCGCTCATGATTTTGCCTTTCGCTCGCCGTTTGCGGCTCGGTGCAGTTCCATCCCGCGCATGGAACATGCCCTGCGGAGTCCGGTTGCAATTTGTTGGGGGAACAGCAACAGACCGATGGGCTCATTCCCGGCAACTCCAGGAAAGAAATGCGTTTGCCCGAGATTGTACCCTTGAATGGCGCCGCCTGCGAAATCAATTTACAGAGTTGCGGAAAATGCGGTAAGAAGTGCGGCTTTCGCCGCTCGAGGTTATGCGGTCTGGCCGGCTGGGTTCGCCGCGGGCAACTTGGTGGTATGGGCCGGCTTGCCCTGGCCCATCGAAATGCTCCGCGTGTTTGGGTGTGCGGGGCGCGCTGGTGCCGGCCTGGGCGGAACATAGGCCTTGTACACGGTGATGTGGAAGCAGGCCTGCTGGAATTCTTCCTCCACATCGATCTTGCCCGCTGTTTGCAATGGGAGCAGCCAACTGCGCATCCAGCCCATCTCCTGCCGGGTCATCCCGCCTTTGGCTATATCGACGGTGGCGCCAGTCACGTGGGGGCTTACGACATCTCCCTCGGCCGCAGCGGCATTTCCATTGGTTTCAAGAAGCCGCTTCTGGTATTCCACCGTCCTGACCGCTGAGCTGACTTCGACCGGCTTGTGAAACAGGACGGAATGGATCTTCGCCAGGTCGCTCAAGAATCGGGCAGTCCAGGGTCGGCAGTAGCGGTGGCTTTCAGGCAGATCTGCGTTCACCGTGAGCGCCGCCGAGGACGGCACCGGAACCAGCATCTTGCGGGCGATGCGATCCGCGAGATCGTCTTCGTCTTCAATCCGTTCCAGCCCGTCGTCCTCTGTCTTGTCGTTTTGTCTCGCCAGGGATTCGAAAGACCCTACCAATGGCGGCGGCATCGCAATGTGCGTTCCATGCAGGGAGGCGACTTCGGGCCGGGCCCGGCGTCTACGAGCACTTCCACGTACCCTTGCGTGCCTGGTTGAGAGTGCGGTGGAGCGCCCAACCTTGGCGGGCGCTGCGTAGTGTGTCTTCTTTGCAGGGGTGGACTCGCGCGGAGCAGAGGTTTCCTGGGCGCTACTCTGCGCCTTCACAGATGGAAGCGATGAACCGTGGGCTGCTCCCATTGAGAGCGATCCCAGCAAAAACAGGAAGAATGCGGTCCGCAACATAAAGGAGTCTGCGGAGAATTCAGAGCTTCTCCAGTGTAGGCCCAACTGCTGTCGCCTCCGAGTACCTCGCCAGATACGCTTGCGTCTGATAATTAGACGCAACGATCGGGCAATTCGGAAGTGACTTTTATTGGAGCAGGGTGGGTTCGTCGTCCTTCAGCTCTTCGGGCGGGATGATNNGTGTCGATGCGGATGATCTTGCCGAACTGGCTGATCACCATGAGTTCCGACGAATCCTCAACCAGTTGAATCGAGCTGACGCGGCCGATGCGGGGAGTCACGGCCATGTTCTTCACGCCCTTGCCACCGCGACTCTGCAGGCGATATTCCTCGACATCCGTGCGCTTGCCAAATCCATTTTCAGTGATGGCGAGAATGCGGTACTCGCCCGACTCGTGGACCTTGGGAGTCACGGCGACGCCCACCACGTAGTCATTCTTGGCGAGGTCAATGCCGCGCACGCCATATGCTGGGCGGCCCATGGAGCGGACGTCGTTCTCGTCGAAGCGGATGGCCTGCCCCAGGTGCGTGGCGAGGAAGACGATCTGGCTGCCGTCGGTGATGCAGGCTTTGACCAGCTCGTCGTCTTTGTCAATACCGATGGCAATGATGCCGCGCGCCATCACGTTCGAGAAGTCCTTGAGTGGCGTCTTCTTGACGGTGCCCTTCTGGGTGGTGAAGAAGATGAACTTGCCTTCCTCCTCAAGATCGCGGACCGGCAGAATGGCGCGGACGTTTTCGCCGGGCTGCAGGTCGAGCAGGCTCTGCATGCTCTTGCC
>PLKU01000071.1 GCA_003140705.1 Acidobacteriaceae bacterium | reverse complement strand
CACCGCCCGGTAGCGATTCGGGAATCGCTATGTCTGCCCCCGTTCCGAAAAGCGCACCCAGTGGCCGGATGCCTCCCCCAGGAACGCCGGAAAAGGTTGCTGGCGCGAAGGCCAGTCGAGACGAGGCCGGATTCGTGGGCGCGGAGAATCACTGCATAGACTGTGCCATGTACGATGTCGAAACTGGCGACTGCGCGAAGGTCGAAGGAGTCTTCCAGCCGGACGATGCTTGCGCCAAATTCTTCGAGGCCGTGCCCGATGATGAATCGCAGGAGTCTGGCCCAGACGCCGACGATGATTCTGCCGGGCCTCCGGCTAGTGGGGATGACTCGGGATCATGAGCCTGTGGACAATTCTTCGACAAACCGATAGGATCGCAGCTCTCGAACGCGCGCTCCAGGAGAAAATCTCGCACGAGCGCTCCATGGAAGCGGCCATGAACGACTGCGAGCGTCGATATGAGATGCTTTGGATGGCCGGGAATCNNTTAACCCGCCGAATCTCAGCCGAAGCGATATCCGGCGAGCGGCGCGCGGAAGTGGAACGGCTCGTACTGGAGTTGTCCGACTCGCGCGACCAATTCAAGGCGCTGATGTCAGAGCGACTGAGAAGCCTCGACGCACTCAACCTGAAACTGATGGAACCGCGCGCCGAAGAGAAGCCGCCGGACATGGCGCAGTTCAGGCGCTCCGAGGATACTGCCGCCGGAGCGGTACGCTCAATGCAGAATCTCCGAAAAATGAGCGCCGACATGGACATGGCTCTCCTGACGCAACTGCACCCGGCATTCAAGCGCTCCGCAAAACCCCCGGCGCCTACGGCACCCAGCGGCGTTTCTATGAATGAGCCGATGACACCCGAGGTCGCATAATGGAAGTCCTGGGAGACGCCGCGCCGACCCCGACGAAAGAGCAGTTGATCGCCCAGCTAGCCAAACCCATTGCCCGCGTGATGTCAAGCGAGATGGCGGACGAATCCGACATCGACCGCGTATGGATTCTGCGGAAGATCCACAAAGCGAGCCTGTACTATCGGGATTTGCAGAATTTCGCGCCGGCGCTTTACGGTGGCCTGGTGGACGCCACCGGAATAGACGGCTCGATTTTCCCCGGCGGTGGAGACGGCGGTTCCTACGACTACACCCAAAACGACTACCGCGGTTATTGCCGAAAAACAATGGCAGTCCTGGGGACACGCATCCCGAACGCCGTAGCCGTTCCCAACGACCCGTCCGACGAAAAGGATATCGCCGGAGCACGGGCCGCCAACAATGCCGCCATGTACATGCGGCAGCAATGCGAACNNTTTTGAATCTATGGCTCGTATACAGCCTGTTCAATTTCGGCACGAGTTTTCTGACGATCGAATGGGTGGAGGACTCCACAAAATACGGCTGGAAGGACATCCCGCAAACTGGCACGGAATCAGTGCAACTCGGTGGCGGGTTCCAGTGCCCAGACTGCGGAGAGATGGCCTCTGGAGATGCGCGCCCAGAGTCATGCCCAAGCTGTACCGGGGATATGTCCCAAGCGTCATATCAGGACCCGGCGCAAGCCGATGTCCCGCAGGATCTCCCGCCAACACGCATCCCGAAGGGCGGCATCGAAATTGATTTGACGGACGCAAGCGAGGTAAGCGTTCCGCTCGATACNNATGTCTTTGGATTCGGAGAGAACGGGAAGAGCACAAGGCAAGACTTTTGCAGCGATTTGGGGATGCCCTGCGCCAAGCGATCAAGGATGGAGACAGCGCCTTTGAAGAACAATCCGTATCGCTTCTGTACGGCGAGAGTATCCGTTCCTCAATGGCATCGCCAATCGGCGTGGTTCGTCCGAAGCGCGAAAATCGCTGGTCGATTATCGAGGAAGATTGGTCTCCAGCCATGTATGAAATGGTGGCAGAGAAGGCTGACCGGCAACTCCTGAAAGAGAACTTCCCGGACGGCCTTCGGATCACGGCAATAAAGGGTCACGTAATCGACCTGGAGAATCGGGTAATCTACGACCACTGGCAAGAATGCCAGCCGGAGCCCACCAGCCGGATCATGTGCGAGCCGCTGGGCGAGGATTGGATTCAATTCCAGGATCTGTCAAATGACATCCTGAATCAGTGCCAGCAAAACATCGCGCGCTCGAATGAACCCGGCATTGCGGACCCCACTCGCGTGGATATGGACGCCTGGGCGCGGCGCCGCGACAATCCAGGCGATTTGATCCCAGCCGTTCGGCCCCCTGGGGGAACTTTAGCAGATTTGATTTACCGGCTGCCGCCTTTGACCTTTTCCGAACAGATCGCTCCGTGGTTCTCGCAATTGGAACAAAAGGCTCAGGACCGTACCGGCTTGACTCCAGTTATTTGGGGCGGCGCTACCGACGATCCTACGGCCCGGCAGAGCGAACTGAAAACGAACGCAGCCATCCGGCAACTCTCCATCACTTGGGTTATGATTGGAAGATGCTGGGAAGGCACCTACGAAAAAGGGTGCAAGCTATTGGCCGAACATGAGGATGGTGTCCTGGCATTCACCAGCCAAACGGCCAATAAATACGGGAAATTCGATACGGTCACTCTGGCGATCCAAGACCTAAAAGAGGGGCACTATCACTTCGAGGCCGATGAAGCCGTGCCGATGACGTGGGGCCAGCGGCGCGATCTCGCAATGTGGATGATGGATAAATCTCCCGAAATCCTGAAGGCTTTTGGGTTTGACGATCCGCTCAATATCCCCGAGATCAAGGAATTGCTGGACATGCCGGGCATGCACATCCCCCACCTCGACCAGCGCGATAAGTGCATGGATGTGATCGGGCGCTTGGCGTCCAAGGAAGCGCAACCGGGTCCAGCGAACCCGGATGGATCGCCGGGGCCGAAACAGCCTTCCGTCCAGCCGGAGTGGGAAGACGATTTCGATTTCTGCGCGAAATTGGTTCAGCAGTATCTGGTTAATAATTTCGAGCTGGAGCAGGGCAACCCGAACGGCTACGAGAACCTGCAACTGTACGGGCAGGCGTGCCAGAAAAAGGCTCAAGCGCCGCCGCCGAAGCCGCCGATCAAGGCCAGTGTGTCGGTTGCTCTCAAAGGATCGGATCTCGGATCTCCGGCGGTTACCGAGGCGCTGGAGAACGCCGGAATCGAGCCGCCCGGAGTGCAGGCCGTGATCCAGCCGCCGCAACCGAAGCCAATGCCGGTCCCAGTGCCGGCGCCGCCCGGCGGGATGCCGCCCAAGATGCCACCGCCGCCAGTACAATAAGTCATGCTGAAAGAATTTATCGCCAAGATCCTTACCGCGCTCGCCATTCACCCGGCGTTGCGCGGCGCGACCGCATCGCAAAAGATCGGCGCTCCGCTGCCGTCGCTGGCACATCGCGACCATTTCGATGAATCCGAGGTCGATATCGGCGGCGGGGCCTGCCAGCGCGCGACGGGTGAGAACTATACCGGCGCGCGGACGAACTTTCGGTATGCCGCTTGGGCCATGGCCGCGGCAAAAGGCAAGCGCTATTTCAACTCCTCTCTCGGCGGCGCGCGGCAGGAATTCGATGAATTCGTGGCAAAAAGGACGGTCGAGGAATGACGCCTATACCGCATTGCGAGACGCACAACTTGCAATCCTCCGCGTAAAGCGTTACCCTTTCCACAGTATTTGGAATTTCGCGCCTCGTAGAGGGGCGCGTGGATTGAAACCACAGATATGGCAGCAATTTCACTAGGATTAGGAGACGCTGGGGGGGGGGNNCCCCCCCCGGCGGCACCGCCGGTGACCTCGACCTCGGTTCGCTCTTGGGGGACGCTTACGATTCGGCATCTGCCGATGAGACTCCTGGTGGCGAAGCTGGCGGCGATTCTTCGCTGCCTTCCGAAGGCTCCCAGGAAATCCCCGGCGGCGATGCGCCGACCGCACCGCAGACCCAGGACACAGCTCCGCAGGGAGACTCCCAGCCAAGGGCCGATGCCAACCAGTCCCCGTGGCAACTATCGCCAGACGGCAATTTCTATCAGGTGCCCAAGGCCGAACTGCCGCGAGTCCAAGGCGCATTGCAGTACAGCCAGCAAGTCAGCCAGATATTCGCCACGCCGGCCGNNTTTGACCACCGCACGATGTACAACGATTGGACTTTTGGAAGCGATCGGGCCGTCAAGAGCGTGCTGGACTTTTGGAGCGGAGCGAGTCACCAGGACCCGCAGTCGCGGGCGACATTCTCCCGCAGTTTCGAGAAAATGCTGACCATGGCACCGGGAGTTTTGCGGCAGACCAACCCGACGGCCTACCAAAACTTCATTCAGTCCACCGGGAAATCGCTGGTCGAATCCCTCTACGCCAAGGCCGCCCAGACTCAAAATCCAACGCACCTGGAAGACGCGCAGGCGGTCGAGTGGGGTCTGACGGGGCACTACCAGAAGGAATTGCCGCAGGCCGACCCTCAAGCGCAAGCGCGTACCGCGTGGGAGCAAGAGCGAGCTGACTTCGATAACCGCCAAAGCATTGCGTTGCAGAGAGATTCGGAAGGTTTCCAAACCTCTTCTCTGGACGGCCCGAAATTTCAGAAGATTGATGCGGCTCTGGATAAAATCCTGGCACCCATCAAGGCGAAATACAGCGCTATCGCGTATAGGTCCATCAAAAAAAGCATTCATGATGAAGTCGGGGCCACCCTCCGACAGAGCGAATGGTGGACTGAGCATAAGCAGCAGTCTGACGCCATCATGCAGGACTACGGTACGGCTTGGCACTCAGGTTCGCGTGATGGCAGAAGTTTGCAACCGCGTGTTCAAGCGTATCATGCAGATTTTTTGTCCAGGGCAAACCGCGTACTTCCGTCAATCGCCGCGAAGTACGTCAATGCCACCTCACAGACCCCCGGCAAGCCGAGCGGCCGTCAGGCAGCCCCGCAACAGCGCGGCACCGACCGCCCCTCCGCATCGCCCCAGGCTCNNTCCTCCGACGAGTGGGACCGCCAATTCAAGGCGATATTCCGGTAGAAGCTCGACGCACGGCTTAACCTAAAAACGCAGCCACCCGCGCCGGACTCCACCGGGCCACCCCAAAGGAGTCTCAAATGGGCATCACCGCTCAAACGGCAAATGTCACCTCGGTAATGCTGGAGCAGGTAAACCAAAAACTGGGTTACCTGCTCGCGCAAAAGCAATCAAACTTCGCAAATCTGTTCAACAAGCAGGCCGAAAAACACAACGTGTCGGCTTTCAGTGACGGGGCAACCGGCGGCTCCNNTGGCGCGTTCCCGCCCTCCTGTATATCGGGGGCGACTACCAAGCCTTCAGCCTCGACGGCGGCGACCTTGGCACCGGCTCGATGATGGGCACGGCTTTCATGGCCTTTGGAACCTTTGAAAACAACCTTGGGTTCAATTTGCCCATGCGTGCGATCATGGCCACGAAGGACAGGAAACAGGCCATTGTCAACGCCTTGAGTTTCTCGCTGGGAAAGGGCATTTCGGAAATGGCCATCTACAACGAGATCGGCCTTTTCAACGATTCCACCGGCACGCTGGCGCAGGCCAACGGGACCGGAT
>PLKU01000493.1:256-5189 GCA_003140705.1 Acidobacteriaceae bacterium | reverse complement strand
GTACGGTGGGAAAGTGCATTCCTTTGCTGCGGACCGACACGATTTCGGTGATGCGAAGCCCGCAAGCGCTCGCCGGGCACACTTCGCCCAAAGTTCATTTTCAACCGTGTCCTGAGATGTTCGTAGGTGCGATTCAGGCGGCCAAATCGTAGCGATGATGCAGGCCGCCGAGCCTTGGCATCGCAATAATCTTGCTACCCGCATCGGATCGGCTCACTGCTTCACGAGAATTGGGTGTTCCCTCCGCCAGGGAGAGGTGCGTCCGATCGTCGTGGTAATAGCGGATATACCCTTTCATCAGACGTCTCATATGCCTTTCGTTGAGAACGATCACATGGTCGAGCAGATCCCGACGACAGTTCCCGACCCAGCGCTCTGCGACGCCATTCTGCCACGGGCTCCGGAAACTGGTCCGCTTCGGCTCGATGCCGAAGCTTTTCACGATGTCGATCACTTCTTGATTGAAGTTGGCGCCGCGATCAAGGATTAGATAGCCGGGTGCGGAGTCGTAGGGGAATGCCTCCCGCAACTGCTGAACCACCCAGGCGCTCGTGGGGTGCTTCGTCACGTTGAAGTGAAGGATACGCCGATGATCATGCGCAATAACGAAGAAACAATACAGCAGGCCAAAGTTCAGCATTGGCACGGTGAAGAAATCCATCGCAGCAATGGCTTCACGATGGTTGCTCAGAAAGGCCGCCCATCTCTTTCCCTGCTCAGGACTGCGAGGAGCCTTGCGCATCCAACGCAATACCGTACGCTCCGACAGATCGAAGCCAAGCATTTTCAGTTCTCCATGAATGCGCGGCGCACCCCAGGTACGGTTGTCAGCGACCATCCGGAAGATGAGTTCGCGCAATTCCCTCCTCACGCACTTTCTCCCCGCCCGGGCCCGATGACGTGAGAGCCACGTCCAGTAAAGCCTGAAGCCTGTCCGATGCCAGCGAACGACTGTTTCCGGCTCGATGAGAATCAATGCTCGCCGCCAACCGGCCCAGAGCCGGCTCAACATCACCCAGAACAATTTGTCGGTAGTAGCAAATCGCGGCGGCGGATGTTTCTGTTTCAAGACTCCGAGCTGTTGTCGCAGAGCCAGATTTTCCAAGAGCAGATCCCGGCGTGAGCGAAAGAGCCGAGTAATGAAAACAACCAAGAGCCTCAGCAAGCGCAGCATATGACCAGTTTTACACGTGAAAAGACCAAATTTGATATCCAGTCTATATACCTGATTCGAAAGCCTGTCGGTATTTTGGCGAGGCCCAGGGCAAATGGGCTGAACGTGCAGGGTTAGCCCAAGACTTGTTCGTTAGAGCGGCTTTCCACCCGCATCTGAGCAAGCTTGCGGGTGACTTGATAGGAATCGAACTGATGCCTTCCATGACACGGAAGCGCGATTTCACAAGTGATAGACAATAAGTGAGTTCAATGGAAATTGGAGGAACATTCAATGGTCATGGTGCAGAATCCAGCTCCGCAACGTCCCGAAGTTCTCGTTCACCGCTATCCCGCGGGCGTTTGTGTGATGCTGACGTTTGCGATTTCCTGGACAGGTGCGCTATCTGTGCGAATGGACGTCCAAGGTTTGCTGCACTCTGCCCAATGCAAGCAGGATTCCCTGGAGCAGCGCTTCCGGGCGGGGCGGACAGCCAGGGATGTAGACATCAACGGGAATCACTGCATCTACTCCGCCCATCGATGCGTAGTTGGTTCCGAAGATGCCACCACTGATACCGCAGGCACCCACGGCTATCACGGCTTTCGGATGCGGCGTTGCCGCCCAGGTCTTGCGCAACGCCAGTTCCATGTTGCGCGTGACTGGACCGGTGACCAGCAGCATGTCAGCATGACGCGGTGAAGCCACAAAATGAATGCCGAAGCGTTCGATATCGTGAACCGGGTTGGTCAACGCAACGATCTCCTGCTCACACCCGTTACACGAGCCTGCATCCACCTGCCGAATCGACAGCGACCGTCCAAGTAGGTTGTGGATTGCCGCTTCGATGCGCTTGCCGGTTTCCTCGGCGCCTGGGCCGCTGGTGGCCGACTGCAGCCCGGCGTGGGTTCCATCGGGATGGAGCGTGTATTCGGCTGTAAGAATGAGGTCGCGGCGATCCGTTGCCGCAAGCTCGAAGCGGCGGGTCATGCGCACGGGGCTTATCTGCCCAGCGCTGGCGCCAGATGCCTGCTCGCATTCGCCGCAATAGATGCAGCGACCGTAATCCACGGTGACCCAGCGCACACCGTCGCGGTCGCGGACGGCGATGGCCCCGGTGGGGCACGCATCGGCCGCGGGACGTGCGTCGCTCCAGGCGTTGAAGTCGAACTCCGGGCATCCCCGAAACTGCTCGGCCAGGTGAGGCCCCACGCGCGGATAGTTAGCCGTGGCGTTGCCCACGCTGAACGTTTTTTGGAGGATATTAAACATCGCGTTACCGATCCGTCCCCGAATAGGACAGGTTGAAGCTCTTGTTGATCACGGGAAAATCCGCAACGATATTGCCTTCCACCGCTTCCACGATGGCCGGCCAGTTGTTGATGGAGGGATCTTTCACCTTGCAGCGTTCGAGGCGACTGCCGTCGCCGGTTCGGATCCAGTAAAGGATCTCGCCACGCCACCCTTCCACGGCGCTCAGCGCGCACCGATCGGGCGGAATGGGCTGAACGGGGGCGCGGTGCGGACCGTCCGGCAGACGGGCAGCTGCTGCGCGGATCATTTGTATCGACTGGCCCACTTCATCAATGCGAACCTGCATGCGGTGCCGGACATCTCCCGCTTGGTAGACTGGCACGCGGAAGGGGAGGCGGCGGTACGCCTCGTACGGGTGATCGCGCCGGACATCGAGATCGACGCCGGAGGCGCGACCTCCCACGCCGACGATTCCGAGCATTTTTGCCTTTTCCGGGCGCAGGATTCCGGTGCCCTCCAGTCGTTCGCGGGTTGAATTGGACGACTGAACAATCGCCACCAGATCGCGAAACTCGCGCTCCACTATTCTGAGCGTGTTCTCGATGGCATCGATTTGAGTCCGCTGCCAATCCCTGCGCACCCCGCCGATGGCGACCATTCCGCGCAACACGCGACTTCCGGTCAGAGTTTCGCTCAAGCCCAGCACAAGCTCTCGCACGCGGCCGGCGTGGGCGTTGGCAATCGCGAATCCCACGTCGTTGGCGATGGCCCCCACATCTGAGACGTGATTTGCAATCCGTTCCAGTTCGAGCAGAATGGTGCGCAGGAATTGCGCCCGCGCGGGAACCTCGATTTCCGCTGCCCGCTCAATCGCCTGGCAGAATGCAGTGCCATGCGAAAACGCCGAATCGCCCGAAACGCTCTCGGCCAGAAACACGGCACGGTGGATCGGGAGATTCTCGAACAGCTTCTCGGTTCCCTTGTGCGTGTAGAACATGCGGAGTTGCAAGTACAGGATGGGCTCGCCGGCCACGGCGAAATTGAAGTGTCCGGGCTCGATGATGCCGGCATGAACCGGGCCGACAGGAATCTGGAACACGCCCTCTCCATATGCGGGCCGGTAGACGTGCCGCTCCCCCTCAAAAGGAGGAAGCACAGTGTCGAGTGGAAAATCCTTGCGTAGCGGATGCACGTCGGGCCAGTTATCGTGGAGCGCCACGCGCCGTGGATTCGGATGCCCAACGGCTTCGAGGCCGAACCAATCCTGAATCTCGCGTTCCTGCCAGTTGACAGCCGGCAATTCCGCGGCCAGCGACTGGAACGAGGGATGGTCCGCGGGAATGGGAACCTTCAGAATCACCCAGGTAGGCTCGTCCGGCCGATCAAAAACATAATAATTATAGAAAACGCCTTCCGCCTTCACCCGGTCCTCGGCGAAAACAGTCACAAGTCTTGCCTGGTACTCGGTCAGGAAGTGTTGGGCTATTGCGGTGACATCGGAGCCGTTCAACAGAACTGTGACCTGACCGTTGACCGGTTCTTCCACGGAGCGGACCTGCTCCGGGAAACGCTCGTGAAGTTCTTTGAGGATTGATGTCATTGTCCGCTCACCACGTGTGCCGCACCGCGAATCAGTTCGAGCAGCGGAGCCGGCACCCAGAATCCGATTACGACCAGCGCCCCGGCCAGCGCGAGTAACGAACCATTGCGCCAGGGGCGGGGCGCTGCCAATGGCTTGTCGCCGCCTGGGCCGAGGATCATACCGCCGACGTGAATCAGCGCACCCGCGAACACGCCCGTCCCGAACAGGACGAATAGGACGCCGGTAAGAACATGCCCGCCATCGAACGCGGCGCGCAGAATCAGGAACTCGCTCTGAAACAGGCTGAACGGCGGCATGCNNCATGGCCCGGATCACGCTGCCTTTGATCTCCGAAAACTGGTCGGTCCGGAAGTGCTGGTACACGTTGCCCGCGCATAGGAACAGCAGCGACTTCGCGATCGTGTGAAAGGCCATGTGCAGCATGAGGCCCAGGCTGCCCAGCGCGCCCCCGAGCCCCAGCGCCGTCGCCATGATACCGGAATGATCGATGGTGTGATACGCCAGNNAGTTTTTCTGCACCAGTACGAAAGGAACGGAGATGCCCATGGAGAGCAAGCCGAAGAGCAGCAGCAGGTGGCCTGGGTAGTCCGGACCAAGACAGCGGCTGGTTAGGATGTAGAATCGGATAAGGCAGTAGAGGGCACAATTCAGTAGCGCCGTTGAAAGAATCGCGGCGGAGGGCACCGGGGCCTCGCTGTAGGCATCCGGCTTCCAGGTGTGCATCGGAGCAAGCCCTGCCTTGGTTCCATAGCCAAGGAGAATCAGGACGAAGGCCAACCGCATCGACGTCTTGTCGAGTTGCGCGGCATGCTTTGCAAGCACAGACCAGTTCAACCCGCTGAGAGAGTCGGAACCGGCCAGTCGGTGTCCCGCGTAGTAGGCCACGACCGTGCCGAACAGTGCCATCGACAAACCCACGCCGC
>PLKU01000493.1:0-203 GCA_003140705.1 Acidobacteriaceae bacterium | reverse complement strand
GTCAGCGTGTAGTACATGCGAAGCTGCCCGACCTGCTGATTGGGGCTAAAGTTGTCGCCCAGCGCTCCGCTCTGCTGGTCATCGCGCAGATAGCCGATCGCATATGTGGAGCAAACGAGTGCCACGGAAGAGGTGAGAAGAATCACCAGGGAGCTGAGCGAATCGGCATAGAAGAAGCTGTTTGCGAACGAGACCGTGCCGGC
>PLKU01000300.1 GCA_003140705.1 Acidobacteriaceae bacterium | reverse complement strand
GCGTGTACTTCCAGATGTACTCTCCGCTTACGACTACCTTCTTGCTGATGGCCTGCTGAAAGCCGGCGTGAAACTCGTTGCGGAAGCCGGGGTGCATGATTCCGGAAACGCCTGGAGTGCAGTTGAGCAGTGGCGCCAGCACGGGATTCGCGCAACCTTCGCTGGNNTGAACGGCGTCTCCAGCGTTCGCGCGTAGGAGACGCGCAACACGGTAGCCGACGGCTTGATGTTATACGCGATGCCTATGCGGGGCTGCGTCTGTTTAGCATCGGTGAGGCCGTTGTAAACATCCTGGCGCAGCCCCAGATTGAAGAGCCAGTTTTTGGCCTTGATCTGATCTTCGATGTAGAGGCCGAGTTCCTTGATATCGGTATGCCCGGAGTAGATAAAACGGCTACCGCCGCGAGTTAGATCATAAGGCGCAAGGACGGACAGGTAATTGGCATTCGGAATCGACGTGGCGGCGGGGCAACTGCCCGGATTTGAGTAACCCGGCAGAGGGTTGCCGTTCAGGTCCACACACGGCGCGTCATAGGTTGACTCTACAATTCCAAGAGTGTCGTTCTCGTTCAGAAACGTCTGTCCATATTGCGCGCCCGCCTTGAAGTTATGGATTCCCTTGGCATATGAGAAGTCCGAGTGGACAGCGCTATTGGTGAGAGTGCGGTACTGAGAGATGGAGGACGTTTGCAATGTCGCAGGCCCAAGGTCGGCCAGGGGGTTACCGCTGGGATAGTAGTTATATTCGTCCCTGCGGACAAACGCGCCCAAGTTAAAAACTGAGTTATCGCCAATAATTCGCGTGTATGTTGGGGAGATATTGATGGTTCCGATCTTGGAGCGCTGATCAGCGTTGCCGACGTTGCCGAAGACAGGGTTGGAGCTGCCGCCGCCACTGATAACGTTTTGCACATTTTCGCTGTCATAAGAATCCGGCGTCTGAAACCAGGAGCGACTGTAGTTCAGGTCCAGATGGATTGAATCGACCGTGGAAAAGTTGTAGTCCACGCGGTCAAAGACATTTTGTTCGTTGCCTTTGTCATGGAAGACTTCAAACTCCGGGGGATCGAGGAAGCGCCCGGAATTCAGGCCATCTACCTCAATGAAGTTTCCCCAGTTCTTGCCGCCATAGGCCATATCGAAGCCGGCCGACGCCGACCCGAACGCTCCGTAAGAACTGGTGAAGCTGCCCTTGGGCTTGGTAACGCCCTGCCCGGAACGCGTGGTCGCTACTATCACCAGGCTGGTCTTGCCCCCGTATTCTGCGGGCGGCGCGCCGCTGATGACTTCAATTGATTGAATCGAGTTGGACGGAATCTGGTTGGAAAAGACCTTGCTCTGCTGGTCGGTGATTGACTGGTCATCCACTGAGTACGAATTGGATGCGTGGTCGCCGAGGCCGTGGAACAAGCCGTTGGAATCGGCCGCAACGCCGGGTGTGGTCTCCGTGACCAGGGAACTGAGTGTGGAAGATGCGCTCTCCATCGGCACTTTGATAAACAGGTCGCGGTCTACATCGGTGTGAAAGGTCGGATCGTTCTCCACCAGGTCGCCGCTGGCTTCTACTGTAACGGTCTGGCTGGTGCCGGCAATCTGGAGGACCAGCTTCAAGCTGACACCCACCACCGAACGGATCTCAAAATTCCGGTCCAATGGAGCAAAGCCGTTGGCGGAGACGTTGATGTGGTAGGGATTGAACGGGACGTTTGGCAATGTGAATTGGCCGGTATTGTCGCTGATTGCGCTTCGATCCAGCCCGCTGCTGGGATTCGTCAGATGAACCGTCGCGCCGGAGATCATTGCGCCGGATGGGTCGGTAACCGTGCCGCGGACAGTGCCCGCGTTGCCGCCTTGGGACGAAGCGGAAAGCGCACCGAGGATCAGTGCGAAGATGGGAAGAATACGAAAAATCGTGCCGTGATTGAACGGCATAAGGGACCTCCTGACAATGGCTGAAGAATGCTGAAGGTGAGCCGCGGCTATGAACCGCCTTGGCATCCTTTCTTCATGAGGGGCTTCCTTCGATTCACCCAATCAGCCTTTGGCGATGCACCTTTACCCTGCCACGATGCGGGGCAGGGCCAAGCGGAAACCAAACTGGAATAAGGAACGGAAAGAAAGCCCTAGCAGCCGACCGGAGGAGGCCGTGTAAAAAGCTGTGGATGCCAGAAACGAACGACTGTGCGCGCCTTGAAGACCGGGGTAGCCGATTCGAATTGAACCAGCACCACGACAGCCGCCGTAACTGCAACCGGCGCGGCCGTATGCATCACGATGCACAGCGGGCAATGATCGGCGTCGCTCTCGACGGGATGAACGTGCGCCACCTGGACGACGGTCAGCAGAGCCAGCAGCACAAGACACACCACGGTAACCACCGGCCAGGGCGTGAGCCCGGTGCGGCGCTTTCCGCGAATATCTGCCTGAAACCCTGTCACGAATACATCCCCTACGTCAAGAATACACATAGTTGGATGCGATCGCGCTGTGATGGTTACCCATTCGACCCGGAATTTGGCCGAAGGTAACAGCAAACACACGCTGACCACGTTCGTCTAAACTGTGGGGNNGCCCCGGTTCGTCTAAACTGTGGGGCAATGGCTAATCTCTCGAATCTACGGAGTTTGCTGACCGGGTTGCTGGCGATCCTTTTGATTGCCGTGGTGGTCGGTCCGGTGCGTGCACAGAAGACGCTCACCGTGAAACCCGAACAGCCGGGCACATCCACGAACCATCGGCTTATCCTCAAGGACGGCACCTATCAAATTGTCCGCAAATACGAAGTTGTCGGAGATCGGGTTCGCTACATCTCCGTGGAACGTAGCGGCGAGTGGGAAGAGCTGCCTGAAAGTTTGGTGGACTGGGAGGCAACACGCAAGTGGGAGCGCGACCACGCCGCAGAAAAAGTGGAAGCTCCTTCTCCAGCCATGAAGGAAGCCGAAGACATCGACAAAGAAGAAGCTGCCGAACGCGCCGACCAAAAAGCTCTTATGCCCGAGGTAGCCAAGGGCCTTGAGTTGCCGAACGAGGACGGCGTGTTTGCGCTCGACACGTTTCACGACACGCCGGAGCTCGTCGAACTGCTGCCCAACGAACTCGGCGCGGTTCAAACGAAAACGAAACACGGACTGAAGATCCTGAACCCTCTTGCTGGTGCCAACGCCAGCCTTGAACTCGATGGCGCGCACGCCAGAGTCCACCTGCACATCAACGACCCGGCCATTTATCTCTCGCTCGAGGGCCGTGAAGATGCAGAGCAGGTGGTCTCCCACGCAATGACGGTCAACACCAACGGCGTCAAAGACGTCGCCAGCCGCAAGCATGGGGCGCACTCGGCAACCTCAGGGTTCGCGATCGTGAGGGTGGACGAGCGCCGGGCCGTTCGCATCGTGGGCGCAATCCACATGAGCCCAAACGGCACGGTCACTCAGGACGAAGACGTAATGGGAGCAAAAGTCGAGATGCTCCCGGGCAAACATTGGCTGAAGATCACGCCCGACAAGCCACTGCTCATCGGCGAGTATGCGCTGGTCGAGATTCTCTCGGCATCTGACATCAATCAGTCCGTCTGGGATTTTCGTGTGGACCCGCAGTTGGGGGACAACGTCGGGTCCATCGGACCGATCTTCAAGTCGGCAAGAGATCAATAATCCTGAATCCCGCAGCCACTATGCCGCCTCAGGTGACTTTGCCTTGGCGAACTTCTGCCGCCGCTTCTCCCACTCATCGGAGTTAAAGAAACGCGGCCCCACTTCAATCAGCCGCGGGATCATGTTGAAGACCGCTATCCGGCTCCACGGACGGCCATCACGCTGCCGGAAGCCCTTCTCATTCAGGTCGCTCACGATGCTTGAGTAGGAGAAGTCCTGCACCAGCAGTTCCATCATCAGCATCAGCGTCTGGTGCTCCTTGGGATGAACCTCCGGGCGCGTGCAGTCGTCCGATATGCGCAGTCCGTAGGGGATGTCCTCGTTGAAGCCGCCCTCTGGCGGCGTCTCGGACTCGGGCAGCTCACGCCGCCACTCGATTGAAACCATCTGCCACCCAGCCGTCGTTCGCTGCCGGATTACATCGGGACTAAACGGCCCGGATATTACATCACGCACGCGCTCGAAATATGCCATGGCTCGCCTCCGAGGATGGTTCTAGTCCCCAATTGCAAGCAATTCATCAGCCAAAGAATTGGCCAGTTAAAGGTCCCTCAAGCTGATCATGAGCAAGGGGATAGCTGGTGACGCCTCTCCGAAAATTCGCCGGCTGCTGTTCGTTTCCGCAAAGAATCGTTCGATTGTGGACAGTGGAGGAGCTGAATCCAAGACCTCATTATCGAATCCCGGGGTGCCCGTACCTCCCAACTGTTCTCTACTCCCGCACACCGATACCCAACGCCTTCATCTTGCGATAAAGGTGGCTGCGTTCCAGGCCCAGCAACTCCGCGGCATGGCTGATGTTGTTCCGAGCTTCCTCAATTTTCTTGAGAATATACTCTCGCTCGTACGCGTCGCGCGCCTGTTGCAACGACGAGAATTCCTCCGTCGAGCGCGTCCCCGCCTTGTGGGTCAGCGGCGGCAGGTGTTTGCGTTCGATGCGTAGCGTCCGGGGATTGAGGATGAGCACGCG
>PLKU01000562.1 GCA_003140705.1 Acidobacteriaceae bacterium | reverse complement strand
TGATTCCGCTCCACTCCGCTTCCTTGCCGACCATAAATCCATTCACGTCGTGGAGAAAAATCAGCGGCACCAGGTTCTGATTGCAATCGAGAATGAATCGGGCAGCTTTGTCCGCCGATTCGGTGTAGATCACGCCGCNNCGCACAGCAGAGTCTGCCCATACTCCGCGCGATATTCCTCGAACTCGCTTCCGTCGACGATGTGCGCGATGATTTCGTGCATGTCGTACTGCTGCGCCGGGTTTGACGAGAAAATTCCATAAATTTCTTCTGCCGGATGAGCAGGCGGCGCTGAAGGCTTGTGGTCGAAGGGCGCGCCGGGAGGATGGCCGAATTTGTCAACCAGGGCGCGGATGCGTTTGATGCATGCGGGATCGTCGGGCTCGCGAAAATCAATCGTGCCGCTGATTTGTGCGTGCATCTGCGCGCCGCCCAAATCTTCGGCCGAAGTTTTTTGACCGATAGCGGCCTGGACTAGAGCGGGTCCGGCAAGAAATAGGCCGCTTCCTTCGGTCATCAGGATTTTGTCGCACATGACCGGCAGGTAAGCGCCGCCGGCCACGCACATGCCCATGATCGCCGTGATCTGCGGAATACCCATCGAACTCATCACAGCGTTATTGCGGAAGATGCGTCCGAAATCGTCGGTATCCGGAAACACGTCCTCCTGCAAAGGCAAGAACACACCCGACGAATCCACCAGGTAAAGCGTGGGAATGCGGTTTTCCATCGCAATCGTCTGGGCGCGCAATACCTTCTTCGCGGTCATGGGGAAGAAGGCGCCGGCCTTCACGGTGGCGTCGTTGGCCACGATCATGCACAACCGCCCGCTCACCTTTCCCAGTCCGGTTACCACGCCGGCGCAAGGCGCGCCGCCATATTCCGCATACATCCCCCGCGCCGCCCACAGTCCCAGTTCCAAGAACTCTGTTTCTTCGTCGAGCAGGAGTTTTATCCGCTCTCTCGCCGTCAGCCTTCCTTTGCCGTGCTGTGCTTCGAGCGCCGCGGTCCCACCCCCCAGCCGAATCACGCCTTCTTCCGCCCGCATCGCAGCCATAAGCGCCAACAGCGCCTTCCGGTTGGCCTGCGCCCGCGCCGACGCGAAGTCTATCGTGGCATGCAATTCGTCTCCGATCTTCAACTCCTCTGCCATCTCGTCTCTCGTTGGGTGCTGGAGCAATTCTGATCCCGAAAGCCGCCCGTTGCTCTCACTCATAGGATGCTCCCACAATGGTTCCGCTGCATATACCGAATCCGATCCTGGGCATCCCCGGCCTCTGCGCATAAGCGCGCAACGTAATCCGGTCGCCATCTTCCAGGTAGGTTCGCGCCTCCCCGTCTGGCAGGTAGATGGGTTCCGCGTTGTACCGCTTCTCCAGCAAGCAGCCTTCCGAGCCCGCATCGGAGCCGGATACCGTACCGGTGGCCAGAAGGTCGCCGGTACGCAAGTTGCAACCGTTGCTGGCGTGGTGCGCAACCAGCTGTGCGATGGTCCAATACAGGTCGCGCAGGTTGCTGCGGCCCAACAAAATCGGCGCCGCTCCTGCCTCTCGCATCCGGCGCGACTCGAGAAAAGCCTCCAGCCAAAGATCGATGCCGTCCCGCTCGGCTGTGGGAGAACGCAGATACGCGAGCGGCGTCGGATCTCCGGCCGCGCGCTCGCGAGCCCAAGCCCGGTACGGAGCCAGCGCTTCAAGAGTAACGATCCAGGGAGAAAGCGTTGTGGCAAAGCTCTTGGCCAGAAACGGCCCGAGGGGCTGATATTCCCACGTCTGCATGTCGCGTGCCGACCAGTCGTTCACTAGGCACAGGCCGAAGATATGGTCTTCAGCCTCGGCGATGGGAATGCTCTGCCCCAGCGGATTGCCCGGCCCCACAAAGAAGCCCACCTCCAGCTCGTAATCGAGCGCCCGCGTTGGCCCGAAGGCCGGATCGCTTTCCGCGGACTTTGTCTGTCCGCACGGCCTGCGGATCTCCTGTCCGCTTGCCACGATCGAAGAGGCGCGGCCATGATAACCGATGGGAATGTGTTTGTAGTTGGGCAGCAGCGGATTGTCGGGACGGAACAGCTTGCCGACGCGCGTGGCGTGATCGATCGAGGCGTAAAAGTCCGTGTAGTCTCCAATCTCCGCGGGAAGCTCCATCTCCGCTTCCTGCATGGACACCAGGAGCGGTCTTACGCGATTCTGCGTCTCGGGGACGGCCCCGGCTTCGTCGAGCAGCGCAGTGAGCCGGCAGCGCAGTGGCCGCCACGCCACGGGTCCAAGCCGCATGAGCGGGTTGAGCCACTCCGCGCGGCACGCGGCCCTGGTCTCCTCTGACAGCCCCGCGAGCAGACCCCGACTTGCGCAGGCATGGAGATCGAGAATGCAATCGCCAATGGCGACGCCGATCTGAGTTTGCCCTCCGTGGCGAAAGACTCCGTAAGGCAGATTCTGGATGGGAAAATCAGCATCCGGCTCATTGGCGGAGGCGATCCAACTTTTCAAAGCCATTCCATCGCCTCCAGGCTGATCGAATCTCATGCTTTTGCCGCCGGATCGGCCGTATACCGCTTCTTCAGCCCCTGCCAGCATTCATAATATTCGTGCTGCAGAATCCGGGTTTGCATCGCAAATTCGATGGGCCGCACCGCCAGTTGAGTCTCGAACATGAAGGCCAGTGTGTTTCCCAGATACTGCGGTTTCAGTTCGGCCTCGCTCGCGCGCTCAAACGTTTCCGCGTCGGGACCGTGGCCCGCCATGCAGTTGTGCAGGCTGGCTCCGCCAGGCAGGAATCCCTCCGCCTTTGCGTCGTAAGCGCCAAATACGAGGCCCATGAACTCATTCATCACGTTGCGATGGAACCAGGGAGGCCGGAAGGTGTGCTCAGCCACCTGCCAGCGCGGAGGAAAGACAGCAAAATCGCAGTTCGCGGTGCCCGGGATCAGCGAAGGCGAACTCAAAACCGTGTAGATCGACGGGTCGGGATGATCGAACGACACCGTGTTGATGCAATTGAACAGTGCCAGATCGTATTTGTATGGCGCGTAGTTGCCATGCCATCCCACCACATCCAGAGGCGAGTGATCGATCGCCGCGCGCCACAGCCGGCCCAGAAACTTGCTGATCAGGAAGAACTCGCCGTCGCGATCTTCATACCCTGCGACAGGAGTCTTGAAGTCGCATGAATTCGCCAACCCATTAGCGCCGATGGGGCCCAATTCAGGGAGACGGAACGTCTGCCCATAATTCTCACAGATATAGCCGCGCGCCTTCCCGTCCGGCAACTCAACCCGGAATTTGATGCCGCGCGGAATCACGCAGATCTCGCCGGGCGCAACTTCGAGAACCCCCAGCTCAGTAGCCAGGCGCAACGCTCCCATTTGTGGAACAATCAGCATCTCCCCGTCGGCATTCGCAAAGAAGTGATCCTGCATTGAGGTATTGGCTGCATAGAGATGAATCGCGACCCCGATTTGCATCGCCGGGTCGCCATTCCCGCCATAGGTCACGATCCCGCGCACAAAGTCCGCCTCCTCTTCCGGCACCGGCAGCGGATCCCAGCGCAGCTGATTCGGCGTGGTTGGCATTTCAGTGAAAGGCCCGCTGCGCATCATTCCCGCTGAGATCTCTTCATAGGGCCGATGCGTCACCGAAGGCCGAATGCGGTAGGTCCAGGTGCGGCGATTCAGTGCGCGCGGCGTGGTAAAAGCTGTGCCGCTGAACTGCTCGGTATACAAGCCGAGGGGATGCTTCTGTGGCGCGTTCTGGCCCACCGGCAGCGCGCCTGGCACCGCCTCTGTTGCGAACTCGTTGCCGAAGCCCGTCTGGTACAAGATTTCACCCGGCATACTTTACGCCTTTCACAAGCCGCCGCACGCGGCGCGCCGCTCCGCCTCGTGCATGGCCTCGTAGATCTGATCGAAACTGTTTACCGCGAACAGGAGTTTGTGCAGCTCATCCACCTTTACCTGCGTGTTCACCACCTCGTCCAGCGTGAAATCGTGGATCGCGCAGTGACCTGCCATCACATTCCGGCATTCTCCGTGCGAGCTGATAAGCCCGCTGCCGTATACCTTGATCCCGCCCCCCTGCCGGATGACTCCGAATTCGACGGTGTACCAGAAAAGCCGGCCCAGCTTCTCCAGCACAGCTGCGTCCGCAACCGAGGCGCAGACACGCCCGTAATACGCGAGGAAATCGGCAAATACCGGGTGCGCGTGCATGGGAACATGCCCAAAAACATCGTGAAAGATGTCAGGCTCGGGCGTGTACTCGAGCGAGTCCCTGCTGCGCAGCCAGGTGGTGGTGGGAAAGCGGCGTGCAGCCAGCATCTCAAAAAAAGCCGGAGCTGGCAGAAAACCGCTCACCGGCGTGGTATTCCAGCCGGTGCGCGGTTCCAGGCGCGCGCTGATCGACTTCAGATTCGGCAGGCGGTCTTGTTCGATGCCGATCATTGAGAAACCATCCAGATACTCGCGCGCACCATGCTTTTCCAACTCCGGGAACGCCCGGCCGACCAGCTCGGCCCAAACGCCATGCTGCTCCTCGCTATAGGCCGTGTATTCCTGACGAATGATGTACGGCGCGGCGGTTGAAAGTGTCGACGTTTCCATGCTCTTTCTCCCGATGGCCTACAGGTTGCCACGCGCCTGCTGCTCCCGCTCAATGGCTTCGAACAGCGCCTTGAAATTGCCTTTGCCGAAGCTGCGGCTGCCCTTGCGTTGGATAATCTCAAAGAAAAGCGTGGGACGGTCTTCCATCGGGCGCGTGAAGATCTGCAGCATGTACCCCTCGGTGTCCCGGTCTACCAGGATGCCAAGATCTTCCAGTTCGTCGACCGGCTCATCGATATTGCCCACCCTCCCTTGCAATTCGGTGTAGTAGGTGTGGGGAATGCGCAGGAATTCAATGCCGTTTTCGCGCAGCTTGTTCACCGTGTGCAGAATGTCATCCGTGGCCAGGGCGATGTGCTGCACGCCCGGACCGCAATAGTAATCCAGGTACTCCTCCACCTGCGACTTCTTCTTGCCTTCAGCGGGCTCATTGATGGGGAACTTCATGTACCCGTTGCCGTTGGCCATCACTTTTGACATCAGCGACGAGTATTCGGTAGAGATGTCCGTGTCGTCGAAGTGCTGATAGAGCGAGAATCCCATTACATTGGCGTAAAAGTCCACCCATGGATTCATCTCGTTCCAGCCCACGTTGCCCACTATGTGATCGATGTGAAGCAGGCCAGCGGGCCGGGCGATCGGGTCGTTCTCCACCTTGCGGAAGCCGGGCAGAAACGGGCCCCGGTAATCGCCGCGCTCCACGAAGGTGTGAATCGTGTCGCCATAGGTTTGAATGCTGTAGAGAACGGCCCGGCCCTGCTCGTCGGAAAGCGAATAAGGCTCGGCAACCCCGACGGCGCCGCGGCTGGTCGTCTCCTCCCAGGCGCGCCGCGCATCGTCCACCCACAATGCGATCGTGTGCACCCCGTCTCCGTGCCGGGCAGTGTGCTCGGCGATCGCATTGCCGCTGCGCAGAGCCGTAGTCAACACAAAGCGGATTTTGCCTTGCTGCAACACGTAGGAAGCTCGATCCCGCAGACCGGTTTCAGGTCCAGCGTAGGCAACCAGGGACATTCCCAGAGCAGCCCGGTAAAAATACGCCGCCTGGCGTGCGTTGCCCACGTAAAACTCCACGTGGTCTGTTCCTTTAAGGGGTAGAAAATTCGCGTCGACAGGGGACGCCGCGACAGGGGCAGTCATCACCTGACTGGAAGCTGAACGGGGGAATGCGTTCATAGCCACCTTCCCGGCAACAGAGCGTAATGAACACTCGCGGCGACTCTTGAGGACCCGTGCCGGGTGCGGCCCGCACGCTCTGGCCATGCAATAGCATAGGCCCGCAAGCCAGGACAGAAAATAGCAATTGAATTGAGGAAAGACTAGCGGAGCTTAACAGAATTAAGCATAATAGACCGGTAGCTTAAGGATCGCAGGCATATGGCGCACAGGACCGTCCCCAACACCATCGAACTCGATGCGGTTTCCTGGAAGATTCTGGAAGCCCTGCAACTCAATGCCCGCAAATCATTTGCTGAGATCGGCAGGCAGATTGGCCTTTCCACACCCGCTGTTGCCGAGCGCGTCCACCGCCTTGAAGAAGCGGGCGTCATCACCGGGTACCATGTCGCGCTCGATGTCGCCAAACTCGGTGTTCCCATCCGCGTTATGGTGCGCCTCACCATCCCTGGCGGGGATGTGCACGTAAGCCGCTCAGTGGCCGCAATCAAAGAGATGAACGAGATCAGCCGGTGCCATCGCGTTACCGGCGACGAATCCTTTGTGATCGAGGCCAACGTCGTCTCCATACGCCACATGGAAGCCCTTATTGACCGGTTGTCGGCTCTTGGCGCCACGTCAACCTCAACGGTGCTCTCCTCGCCGGTTCAACGCCGGCAATTTTATTCCAGACAAATCGAGGCCTTCGACAAATACATCTGAGCCTTTCATTCGCTTTGAACTTGGAGTGGGTCGAGAGGGGAGCCGGTTCTTCTCAGTTTCAATGCATTGCTGATGTTCCAGCGCTAGGGCGGGCTTCGCGCGTTTGATCCCATGCGCGGCAAACCTTGTCATTGATGGCGGG
>PLKU01000192.1 GCA_003140705.1 Acidobacteriaceae bacterium | reverse complement strand
AACAGCGCAGGCCAGAACCTTGGTCCCGACGACTTTGTCTCTGCCAAAGAGATCGAGAAAGCCCATTGTCCCTCATGCAACCGGTGCTTGGATGGGCCGCGCAATCGCTTCGAGCAGCAACGGCGTGCGCGTCAAGGATTCTAATTCGCCAGCACCGCCCGATACCGCACCTTGTTTTTTTTTACTTTCTCAATGGCTTCGTTGGCCTTGGCCATGGGGAAAGATTCGATCTGCGCTTTGACACCGTGGCGCGCTGCCACGTCCAGCATCTCTCTCAGCTGGAATGGGCTCCCTGTGTTGTTGCCGCAGATAGAACGATGACCCGAGATCAGTGGGAAGGCATGGACGGCCACCGGTGAGGGCGGAACGCCGACAAAGCAAAGCGTGCCCGTGGGTCGCAATGCCTGGATGTAGGTACTCCAGTCCTGGTCGGCATTCACCGTGCTGAGAATAAAATCCAGAGTCCCTGCGACTTCCTTCAAGGCCTTCGACTCTCTGCTGTTGACAAAGTTGTGAGCACCCAGGGCGCGCGCTTCCTTTTCTTTGGTGGCGGAGGTCGAGAACGCGGTCACTTCGGCGCCAAAGACGCGCGCAAACTGAATGGCCATGTGTCCCAATCCGCCGATGCCGATGATGCCCACGCGCGAAGAGGGATTAACGCCGTAGGTGCGCATGGGGTTGTAGACGGTGATGCCGCCACAAAGCAGAGGTGCTGCGTGTTGGCTCGCCAGGGCATCGGGAATCGGAATCACAAAGCGGGAGTTGGCACGAACGCGGTCAGCGTAGCCGCCATTGCGATGTACGCATGTGCCTTCAGACGCGGCGCAAAGATTCTCCATGCCCCGGGTGCACCACTCACACTCACCGCAGGAGTTCGATTGCCATCCGAGGCCCACACGCTGGCCTGCCTGCAGCGATTTCACCTCAGCGCCCACTGCCGAAACGGTGCCGACAATCTCGTGGCCCGGGATAAACGGATACTGGCTGATGCCCCAGTCGTTCGAGATCAAGTGAAGATCGCTGCGGCAGACGCCGCAGTGGGTCACCGCAATCTCAACCTCTTGAGATCCCAGTTTGCCTGGATCGTAGTGATAGGGCAACAGCTCTGCCCCAGCCGCGTGCGCTGCAAATCCTTGAATTTCAGCCATGATTCTTTCGAATGCCTCAATGGGGGGCGAAGACGTTCGTAGCCTTCAAGTACGGCTCCGGTTCGAAAATAGCCCGATGAATTCCTACGTTCATCCTAGTCTAAACCGCCGCCCCGCTCTATGTGGAGATTGAGAATCTGGAAACCGTTCAAAATTCCTCCGGCCGGAGCATCGCTTTCCACTTCCGCCGACTCGCCGTTCAGGTTTACATCCTGTGCGGTGCGCAGTGGTTCCAGTGCATTCGCCACGGAAAGCGGAAGGCTGGGAAGCGTCCGGCCAGCCACATCCGCCTGGGTTTCAGGGACCAACAGGCTCACGTAAATGCGGTCCCCGGCATGCTGCCTGCGGGCCTGTGCCAGAACGGTGTCCAGGTCGGCGGGTTGTGTGGACATGCGTGGCTGATCCAAAGCCCGGTCCAGTGTACCGGCATCTGAAATCAATAGCCTCAGGTTCCCCGTACCCAGCCTCGCCGGCAGCACTACGGGAATGCGCACATTGTGTGCCGGCTGCTGCCAGGGCCTGATGGTTGCTTCCACCACTACCGTACCGCCTGCGTGAACAATGTCGCTTGAAACGACGCGCGCCGTCTCCAGTTCCACCTGCATGCGGCGAGGAATGGCGTTGACCTGAAGATTGATGCCCCGTACAGCGCTGAGCCGTGCGCCGTTTGAGTAGAGCTGCGAAAAGCGGACCCCGGTGAGCAGGGCAAGCTGCAAAGGTGCGGCCATCGCATCGGCCGGAGAGGCCCAGAGGTCAAGTGGCGAGGGCGGGTAGTCTTCAAGATCGATGCTGCCTGTAAGGTGATAGCTGGTTTCGGCGGTGCTCTGGTTCGACTCAAGCAGCGATTCGTACAGACCCACCAATACCGCTTGTGGAGTCAGCGAGGACAGGTCGAGTACTTCTAGATTCAGCTTCCGTTCGCCCTCATCTCCTTTGACAGTGATGTGCACCGGGATCATGCGCGCCTTCTTGCCAAGCACACCGCGAATGGCGGAATCGCGGTCCTCAGTAAAGGTACCGATGGGGTCGCCGGTGTTAATGATTTTGAAGGCATTCAACGGCGAGGCAAGTGTCGCCACTACTTCGGCCGTTGTCATGGGAAGAGAACCCGGCCCCGCCTGCAGGATGGGATGGCCACAGGCAAGGAGCTGTTTCGGATCGATGTAGGTGACGGTGCAGGTGGCGGCAATCTCCAGGTCGCCGCGCACCAGTTGCGCGCTGACCGCCGAACCCGGCACCACGGTAGCCAATGCGGCCGCTGATATTTCAGTGTTCAGCTTGCCCCCGGTTTGATCGCCCGAGCCCGCTGCGGGTTGCGACGAGCCGCCCATGCCGCCGGCCGCCACCATCTCCAACCCTGTGCCCGCCATCTTTTCCTGCCAGAGTCGAATGGCTTCCGGTCGGAAACCGCTCATCACCAAGGGCGTTTCCATTGCCTGGAAGTTCATTCCGTCCGTGGAAACGGCGCTACCGGAAGTAGCTTTCGCCCTGGTTACGGTTTCGTTGCTGTCGATGGGAAGATCGCGCACCTCAAGCATTTGCTCGATGGGCGTAATCCCTGCGAGAGGGTCTTTGCTGAACTGGCCGATGCGGTAAGACAGCGATCCGAGCAAGCGGTTGCCGATGTATACCGGGCTGCCGCTCATGCCGGCCACCACGCCCGTGTACTCCGGCTTGGCTCCGTGCAGTTGGACCAAAATCATGTCGTGTCCCGGGCCACGCGCACCGCGCAGCACACCAAGGATTTCAACTGCCATTGGCTCAGGTTTCGTGCCAGTGAAGACTGTCCAGGCGGTCGCGATCATCCCCGCTCGCACATCGCTGAGGGGAAAGATTCCGCCACTCGATGGCGGCGGCCCAGTCGCGGCAACCCCAGACTGAGCGCGCATGGCGCCTGGGCCCAGCAACAAAGCCGACGCGAGGCCGAGCGCAGCGAACAGTGCGCCAGCCGACCCAACGCGGCGATTCCGGATTTCCTTCGGGGAAGATTCCACGTCTATAAGAGTACAGCCTGGGATGGCTTCAGCTACGAGCAGCTAGCGGGTCCGTGTACACAAAGGAAGGTTCGCTTGAGGCCCTTCGCCTGAACAACGCTGCCGCCTGGTCTCGGGTCCAGGAAGTAGCAGCTAGTAGCTGGAAGCTCTATTCCCGTATGCTGTTGAGCACAGAGGTCGTCATGCATTCAATGTCTTCCAATTCAATGAGGCGCCCATCGTATTTCAAGCTTTGCCGGCGGCCGTTTGCAGTCCTATTCCTGATTCTGGCGTCGCTTGCCGTGGCGCCGCTCGCCCGGTCGCAGGCCTCGCCCACTCCGCCTGCTCAGCAGCAGCCTGACCAGGCCGGACCGGACTCAGGTGGTCCCGGCAGTGACTCCGGCGTGATTGCCCTTCCTAAGAAGAAGGATGCTCCAGAAGAGACGCCGCCCCCTGCCCCGGCGGAGCCAAAGGTCAAGAATCCAGAGGGAATGCCCACTTACTCGTTGCGCGTGGATGTCCCGGAAGTGACCGTCGACGTGGGCGTTCTGCTGGAGAAAACCCACCAGTTTGTTCCTGGCCTCAAGCCCTCCAACTTCCGCTTGTATGAGGATGGCGCGCAGCAAAAGGTCTCCGGCTTCAAGCGCGTCGAGGCTCCCATTACGGCTCTGCTGATTTGCGAGTTTGCCGCCAAGAACTACAC
>PLKU01000233.1 GCA_003140705.1 Acidobacteriaceae bacterium | reverse complement strand
TCGATGCACCTGGCCAAAACGGAGGCAACCTGACTGAATATGAAGAGGCTGCGTGGCTCTTCAATGACAGCCAAGCCACAGCCTTTTCCAATCCAACTCAATCGGAAAACGACCAGTTGGCGGCCTGGAGCCTGCTTGGGACAGGCGTGTCGATGCCCGCAGGCGCGACCACCCAGCTGAGCTTCGCACAATACTTTGTCATTAGTGGCGATCACACAACTACCAACGACGCGAATTTCTACTCCGGATTCCAGCTTTATCTTCCGGTCCCTGGAACTCAGGAGAACGGCCTCTCCGATACCCCGCAAACTTTCATTGGGGTGGCCACTACGCCCGAGCCGAGCAGTCTGCTGTTGCTCGGGACCGGACTTCTCGGTATGGCGCTTGTACTTTTTCGAAGTGGCAAACGGTCAGCCAAGGCCACAAGGTCCTAGCCAGTATTCTTCACGTGATCGGAGAGTCCCTGTGCGAGGGTTCTCCGATGGTCACTTTTCCAGTTGCCGCTTGCAGAGTTGACGGGTTCTACTCGACGATCGTCAAACGAACGGATGACGATTCCGCCGAACTCGAACCGACCAGAATGTCGACGGGGCCCGGTTCAACTGTCCGTTTCATCGCGGTGTCCAGGATCGCAAGCTGCTCGGGCCCAACATCAAAGCTCACGGTGGTCGAAGCTCCGGGCTCAAGATGCACGCGGTTGAAGCCACGCAGGGCGATGGCCGGTTGCACAACGCTGCTCAATCGGTGATGCACATACATCTGAACCACCTGATCGCCGCCTCTGGTGCCGGTGTTCGTAACGGTCACAGAGACTTTCGCGGTCCCGTTCGCTGAGATTCGATCCCGATCGATGACAGGCTTTCCAAAACTGAAGGTTGTATAACTCAAGCCGTATCCGAAGGGAAACAGTGGAGAGTTATCGCTGAAGACGTAGCCACGCCGCGCGCCTGGGGTTTTGTAGTAGTACACAGGGAGTTGCCCAACATTGCGCGCAATTGTTACCGGGAGATGTCCTGACGGATTCACGTCCCCGAACAACACGTCTGCGATTGCGTTGCCCGTCTCCTGGCCCAGGTACCATCCTTCCACGATTGCAGGAACCTCGGCTGTCAGTGGTTCGATTGAATAAGGCTTGCCGTTCAGCAGCACCGCAACCATGGGCTTTCCGAGCTTGGCAATTTCGTGCACAAGTTCATTCTGACGCCCGGGCAATTCAAGCGAGTCCGAGTCACCGTAGGAAGGCTTTCCTAGCCCGATATTTCCGATAGATTCCCGTGAGACAACCTCGTTGCCTCCGAGAGCCAGCACGATTATGTCGGCGGACCTCGCGGTTTCCAGAGCTTCCTTAAGCAACTTCCGATCGGTGTCCTCGCTCGGCGCATCATACGGCGCCATCGTGTTCAGATTCGGAGCTNNCTTCGGCAAACACGACTTTGACACCGGCGCCAACTCTCTTTTGGATTCCATCCACGACGGAAACATAGTAAGGCGGTATGCTGCTGTAACCGCCAAGCCGTTCCTTCTGTCCATTTGGGCCAATCACGGCCAGAGTCTTGATCTTGGCCGCATCGAGCGGCAGAATGTTGCCTTTGTTCTTCAAGAGAACGATCGCCTCGTCGGCAACCTGACGAGCCAGCTTCCCATGTTCCTTGTTACCAACCTGGGCTGCAGCTCGATCTTCATCAACAAACGGATGCTCAAACAGGCCGGCCCGGAACTTCGCTGTGAGCACCCGGCCCACAGCTTCGTCGAGCTCTTTTTCTGACAGCTTTCCTGTTTCGACGGCGGCTACAAGCGATGGAAAACCCGAGGCTGCCGGAAGTTCCATGTCTACACCGGATTTGAAGGCGAGAAGACCCGCAGCCGCGCTGTTCGCCGCGACATGGTGGGTCGTGGCCAACTGATCGACAGCCATGTAGTCGGACACCGTGAGGCCTGCAAATCCCCATTCCTTGCGCAGAACGTCCTTCAAAAGCCATGGGTTGGCATTCGACGGAATGCCCCCACCGGTCTCGTTGTATGACGGCATCACGGCCTCAATGTGCGCATTCTTGATCACCTGTTCGAAGGGATATAGAAACACACTCCGCATGGTGCGCTCAGAAAAGTCGGCGGGACCGATGTTCGTTCCGTTCTCCGGTTGCGCGTGCACGAAGTGCTTCGCCGTGGCAAATACGTGGTTCTCATCCAGGCGATCGGTGGTGCCTTGCAGGCCCTTGACCGCAGCGATACCCAACTGAGCCACGAGGTACGGATCTTCTGAGTACATCTCTTCCACGCGACCATACCGAGGATCGCGGCTCAGGTCGAGGACCGGCGCCAGGACAAGTACATTTCCCGATGCGCGCGCTTCAAGAGCAACGGTCGAGAACATCTTCTCGAGCAACTCGGGGTCCCAGGTGCTTCCCAACCCGACTGCGGCCGGGAAAGAAGTTGCGCCCGGCGTGACGGCGCCGTGCAGAGCCTCACCATGAAAGAGGACGGGAATGCCGAGGCGCGTATTCTTCAGCACCCATGACTGCAGGAGGTTTCTCTTTTGCGCGCCCAGCCGGGGATTGGCCGGACCGCTCAATCCCATAAATTCATCGAGGAATCCGTATGTGCCGAGGCCGTTTCCAGCAACCTTCCTGGCCATGGCTTCGTTCAGATGGTCTTGATCGATGACCGATGGAATCTTGAAGGATCCAAAGGCGGGAAGCGTCCATCCGCTTTCCAGCTGGGCCACCTTCTCTTCAACAGTCATCCTGCCCAGCAGATCGCGAACACGATCCGGAATTGCCGCATTCGGATCCTTGTAGATTGATTTCTCCGCTTCCTGCGGCCACGCAAGTGGCCCAAAGACCGAGAACATAAATAGAGCGAGCAGCACTGATCTCTTCATAGACTTCTCCTCAGCACCGCCCGAGAGGCGCGGTCGCCGGAAGGCAAATGAATTCCCTCAACTCCGACCGGCGAACTCTTCCTCCTACTTGGCGGCTTCTTTCGACGGGGTAGCCGTAAATTCTCCGGTAACACCAAAGGGTTGGACGTCAACACTTCCCGAGATCTTTCCCGAGTCATCGAGCGTCGCCGTGTAGGTCAGGGTCAATGGCGAGCCGTTGTATTCCGATTCGTAGGTCCATGTGACCTTCTTGCCATCGAGGCTCCCGGTGATCTGAACCTCTTTGTCCGCAGACTTGCAGCTGCCAGTCAGCTTGTCGTCTGTCTGGACGAACTTGCAATCCTGGTCGCTTTCGTTACCGGCGATGTTGTTATGGACGGACCATTGGCCTGTCAGACTGGGAGCTCCTGCGGCAAAAGCGGAGGAGGCAAACAGGAGAACGGAGGAGACGAACAGGTTCTTCATGTTTCTTTACCTTTCGAGTTGGTTAAGTTATCCGCAAACTTAAGAGAGCGACGTTGCCGTTTGTGACATAATTACAACATACTGACCAGTCAGTTTGTTGTCAATGCAGTCGCTTAAGGAACTGTTGAAATGAGGGAAGCTTCCAATGGAATCGCCGAATAAACAACAGTTGCGCACCATGGAGACGCAGTCTCGGCTTCTCGATGCCGCCGAAGAGGTGTTCGTGCGCGAAGGATATGAGAGCGCCCAATTGGATGAGATTGCCGCGACGGCGGGGAGAAGCAAGGGAGCTGTCTACACGCATTTCAAGAGTAAAGAAGATCTGTTTCTTGCCCTCTACGAGCATCGAACCAGGTCGTATATCGATCGGTTCGTCAAGACCGTCCAAGGCTGCAGGAGCCGGAAGGAGAGCCTTGAGGCTTTTCGCAAGTTTTACGTTGGGCTTGTGCAAGACCGTACGTGGCCCATCCTCACACTGGAGTTCAAGCTCTTTGCCCTTCGTCATCCAGAGTCGAAAGTGCGGCTTCGCAAGGCCTTCGAAATCTCCAAGGCGACCACGGATGATGCGATTTGCGAACAGTTGTTCGGAAAGCTTACCTCGGAGTCAAAAAAAGATAACGACCTGTCGCTGATAGCGATGGGACCGATTCTTTCGGGCCTGATGCTTGAACGTCACTTTGAGCCGGAAAGTCTCTCGGAAGCGGCCCTCCGCCGGATCCTGGGCCGGATCTTCGATTCACTTTTTCCAGCTCGCCGCTAGACCCATTTAGAGGCGAGAATTTGACTCGTGCCAGTCCTCGAGCGTCGTTACGCGCCAAATACAACGGTTTCGGCCACCCGGCACAACGGTTATGAAGCAGCCAATACAATCGCGCTCCATCCACCCAGTGCAGCGTGCTGAACCACTTCCGCTGGCCAGGGTTTTCCGTCACACGGACGATCCATCGCGAGGTTTAGTTGCCTAACGAGCAAGCTTCCTGGAAATCGGCCTGATGACCGTCAAGCGCGCCTCTGCGGACGGTCAGAAAGTGCAAAGGGAATATATCGCCAAATGAAGAATCGTCGACTAGCTACATCATTGATTTAAAGTGCTTTGTAAGTAAGAAGATAAAAGGCTCGGATCAGATCCCCAAAATCCTCGCAAGAGGGAGGCTGTCGAAGAACGGATAGCCTTGCCGACATTCCCCTGAGTGCGGGATGTACATCTGGCGGCCGGGGCAGCTTCCAATCGGTCAAACTGCAAAGGCCCGATCGGGATACCGTGTGCAGTCACTCCGAAAGGGACGCGACCGCCAATGTAGAACTCATCCTAAACACGCCACGCCTTCTGAGTTGGTCAAAATTGCACTCCCGTTCTACACCGCTGTAGGTTTGACAAAGGTCACGTTATGCCTAAAGTGAAAATGATCAGTCTCAGGATGATGGCTCCTGAAAAGCCGGGACGTTCAGTTTTCTGAAGCGAGGCTTGAGCGCTCGGCTCAAGGTCGTCCAATGTGAGCAGACCTTTGCCCTAGCCACTTTTAAGATGGGGTTCCTTCAGTTGCGTGCGCTCTCAGCGCTTCCGGTAGCGATTCCAATCCCTTTCGAGAGTGCGAGCCATACGCACCGCCGCATTCCGTAGCCAATTCGATTTCCTCTTTT
>PLKU01000295.1 GCA_003140705.1 Acidobacteriaceae bacterium | reverse complement strand
AGGGGCGCGACGCAAACCGCGCCCTCTATTGCTGCGGATTGGGTGCGGGAGCTGGCGGGTTGTTGGGGGGCGGGGTTGGGGCACTGCCCCCGTTATTGCCTCCACCGTTGGTCAGTCCGTCGCCTGAATTTCCATTGAAGTTTGGAGTGCCGATGGGGGTTGTTCCAACCGGCTGGCCGATGGCCCCGGTGTTTCCGCCACCCTGTATCATCTGGTCCACGATGGGGTCATAGAAGAACTCCCACTCGTTGTAATGGTTCTTCTTCTTGTAGACCAGGATCGACTGCTTGGGGCTGTTGGGAGAGAAGCCAATGATGGGTGCGCCGCCAAACGTCTGGCCTGTGAAACCCATCCCACTTCCCGTTCCCGTCCCTGATCCCGTTGTTGAGCCGCCACCATTTGGATCAACGCTGCCCGAGCCTGACGGAGTGGCGCCCGCCGTAGGATTCTGGCCGTTCGCGCCCGTGCCGGCATCGGGCGAGGATGGAAGGGGAAAATTGGTGTTGCCGGATGAGTTGATACCGCCTATGGGGGAACCGCTCCCTGGCGATGCACCCGATAGCCCTGCGCCGCCCATGGGCACCCCGCCGATGGGGACTCCGGATCCTCCGATGGGCTGGCCAAAGAAGCCCAGCGTCTGCGTCTTTTGCTGACCCAGGCGGATGATTTTCCAGTCTTCTTTGCCGGTGGTCAGGTCGATGTACTTCTTGCGCAGGAAACGAATCTCGTTTTGCTGGACCAGCGCGTCCACGTTAGGCGGATAAGCAGTAAACCTTTTGTAGTAGAGCCTGACGGCGCGAGCGTACTGCTTGCCGCGATGCATCATTTCGACGTCGCGGTCGCGCTGAATCTCTTTCCGAATCACCGGTGCGGCAACGCTGAGAGAGATCATGATGAGGGCCAGCATGAAGATCACGACAACCATCATGTAGCCTTCCTCAGATGGCTTGCGATGGCGGATTGAAGCGTGCTTCATCTCTTTTAGCTCCTGGATACTAGCTACTAACTCCTAGCAAGTCCTTACTGTGATCCCTTGCTCCGTCTCTTGGTATCTCACTGTTCATCCGCAAACACCTACGTGCTAGCAACCCGAGGCTGGTAAGCGCAGTCTGCTAATTCGCTGTCAGCGGAAGTGTCTGCGTGTTGTTGTAGCCGAGGTCGGTAATCTGCACGCTGCCTGGCTGGATGGTGCCCACCTTGTAGCGATGGTCGACAATATCGCCGGTCCTGGCCATGAACACATCGTCTCCGTGGACAAAGAACGCCTTCAGCGACTTGTCGCCGGTTTGGGTATAGCCGAAGTACTTCAAATCGATGGCCGGTGGGCGGGGCGGTGCCGGCGCCACAGGGACCGTGACGGTTGGCTCAATGTTGCGCGCACTCTTGATGGGGGTCTCAACTCTCACCGGCTCAGACTCCGCGGAGAAGATGTTTCTGCCGGTGCCCGCGTACTCCACCTGTTCACTTTGGGCAAGCCTGTCAAAGTGCAACGACGGATCGAGATCGGCGTCGTTCAGCCTCTGCGCGTCAGGGCCGGCGATCGCGTTGGGTTCGCCGCTCACCGGCGCGGCGCCAGCCGGTGGCTTTTGCAGTTGAGCCAACGGAGGCGAGGAAGCGCGAGCCGGCGGAGGGCCGCTGTCGAATACGTACTTGTTGATCTCGAATATCGCTACCGGAACAATGACCGCGAAGAGCGCGACCACGAGATAGACCTGTTTCTTGTTTTCTGTTCCCAGTCGAAGGGCCATGACTATTCACCCTCCTTGCCGGCGACAGGGGGCTCTGGTGTTGCCTCACCCGGCTCCAGTGTATGGGGCAATCCGCTGGCCTCAGCGTCTGCCGGCCGCAGCCAGGTGGAGACACGCAGGCGCAGATTGACCAGGCCACTTTGCTGCCCGGTCAAGGACATACCCCTGATGACAAAGAATGTCTGGTCGCGTTCCAGGCTGTTTACGAATCGCATGATCTCAGGGTAGGTGCCGCTGATGCTTGCTTCCATCGTGATCTCAGTCAGATAGGACCCGGGCTTGCCTTGCGTGTATTGGACACGGGAGAGCCGGATTCCGGAGCGGACTTCAAGCTGGCCAATGCGCAAGGCGATGGACGAGTAGTTGGCTGGAACGCGGGTCGAGTAAAACTCCTGCATTTTGGAGCGTGACTCGGCGATGCGCTCGTCGAGACCGCGCATGGGGGCGGTCGCCAGGTCCATCGCCTTCAGCTCCACCTGCTTTCCGGCCAGAGCGTCGGCGGATCGGTCGTTGGTGGCGGCCCAATCCAATCCAAGCCTTACCGCCAGTCCGATGACCACGGCCAACAATATGGCAAAGCCCAGATAGTGCCAGGTGAGCGGTGAGGACAGGCGCTCGCGCCACGGTGTTGTCAGGTTTTCGTCGCTCATTGCGGACCTCCTGACGCCGGATTGCGGTTGGGGAGTTGCGGCGAACCTGTATAAGGTGGGCGCCCCTGCCCCTGAACCGGGATGGACGAACGGCCGGCGCGGGGACGAATTTCGCGCGAGTGGCCTCGAGAAGAATTGTCTGTGCTCTCTTCTTCCGCAACGCGCGTCCTTGTCGCAATGCGTTCACCGGGAGAGGCAGGGTTGTACTCGGCCAGCACATTGAAGTTCACGCGATTTGATTCGCTGACAGGCTCAAGGCGCTCACCCGGCCCACCGGTAGACTCGGCACTCTCACCGGAGATGCGAGGCGAAACGAAGCGCCGGGAGTGCTCAAGATTCCTCACCAGGTCAACGGCCTTGTCACGTGGACCGAGCACATTCAAGTGCAGGGTAATGCGGCCATCCTTGCCGCGCACTGGCTCAAGAGAAGTGACCTGCACGCCGCCGGGCAGGACGGTCTCAAGATCCTCCATGGCCAGCGTCCATGAAAAAGTCTTGTCATCGAAGAGCTTGTTGAGATCTGTCACCTGGTGCAGCAACTCGGCGTTGGCGGGCTGGCGCATCAGGTCCTGGTAGCTTTGGCGCTCATGGGCGACGCTGGCGATTTGTCCGTCAAGAGAGTGTGCGCGAATGCGGGCGGCTTCAGCTTTCTGGTCGAGTGCGCGCAAACCCAATATCAGCGCGATGGCCAGCAATGCCAACACCGCCATGGCGATGCGCAGGCGTTTGATTGCCGGACCAAGGTCGGCAAATGGGCGAGTGGCGAGATTGAGACTGATCCGCATCTATCGTGCCCCCGCCTGGCCGCCGCGGAGGGCCAATGCGCCGGAAACACCGGCAATGCTCGCGTTTCTCAGGGAGGTTGCCGCTCCTGTTTCAGGCCGCGGCACAAGGTCCACCACGCTGAGCGCAGGGTCGTCGATCCAGCGGGAGAAGGCCTCCACGCCGCCATCTCCATCACCGGACGCGTACTTGAAAGAAAGGTACATCTTGCGCGGCCGCGACCCCAGCTTGTCTTCATAATAGGCGGCAGCCACGGCGATTCCGCGTTGCACTTCCATCATGCGCAGGTCAGGGTCCTCAGGCAGGTCAAGGGTGCGATAGAGCAGCAGATCCTGCCCATTCGTGATGGAAGTGGTGAGCGCCAGCGGGCTGAGGTTGGCGATGAGGACCGCTTCCATCGAATCAATTGCCTCAAGCGCCGCAAGGCTCGATGGCAGCACCGCGCCCGGCTCGTAGCCGGCTTCACGCACCGCTGACTCATATTCGGTCAGCACGGGGCCGGGTAGCACGGCGACCAGTACTTTGCACTCGTTCCTGTTCTCCGCGAGTATTTGATAGCTGAGTCCTGCGTGTTCCACGTCGAAGGGAACCATCTTGCGCAGGCGGAAGCGCAGCACGGGGTAAGCTTCAGACGCCTTGCTGGGTAGGGAATCGAAATCGAGCACGAAGACACGGACCACAGTATCCGGCAGCACAAGCGTGACAGCACGAGTGCGCGGCGACACCTCGCCCAGTGTGGAGCGAATCGCGGCTGCTACGGTTTCGGGCGCGCGCAGGTTCGGTTCGCCGATCCCCGGCACAACCGCGCCAGGCGGGAGCGGCTGGAATGCATAGACCGGCGATTGTCCAGGTCCCGGCAGAGCAGCAGCCAAAACCCCTTCGGGCGTGACTTCCACCGCGGCCGGCGGCCGACCACCTGCCTGAGAACCGACTTTGGCGTTGCTTGCCATCGAACTCACTGTCGTCCTGCCTCTTTCCCCAGTTTCTAGCTGCTAGCTCTTCCTTGCTGCTCGTGCCTTCTCGACAAGCCCAAACGTTGCTTGAAGCTAAAAGATAGAAGCTTGCCCTTAGCGCGAAGCCTCGATAAACGTAACCTTGTTGATTTCCTTCAGCGTGGTCAGCCCGCGGCGAACGCGATCGAGAGCAGACTCACGCAAGAAGCTCATGCCTTCTTTGCGAGCCAGTTTACGTACTTCAGAGGTGGGCTTCTTCTCCAGAATCACCTCGCGAATCGGGTCGGTCAAGTCCATCAACTCGTGAATCGCCGTCCTGCCGCGGTAGCCTGTGCCGCCGCACTCAATGCAGCCTGTTCCCTCGCGGAATCCAAACCCGCGCCACTCGGCCGGGTCCATGGCGCTGGCCAGCAACACATCGTCACTATAAGTGACCTGGCGCGCGCAGTGCTCGCAAATGGTGCGCACCAGACGCTGCGCCAGAATGCAGTTCAGCGCCGACACGAAGTTGTAAGCCTCCACGCCCATGTTGATGAAGCGGCCAAGCACGTCCACCACGTTGTTGGCGTGAACGGTGGTAAATACAAGGTGGCCGGTCAGCGCGGAGTTGATGGCGATCTGCGCAGTCTCGTTGTCACGAATTTCGCCGACCAGGATCTTGTCTGGATCATGGCGCAAGATCGAACGCAGCCCGCGGGCAAACGTGAGCCCTTTTTTCTCGTTGACAGGAATCTGTGTGATCCCGCGAATCTGATATTCCACGGGGTCTTCGATGGTGATGATCTTGTCTTC
>PLKU01000178.1 GCA_003140705.1 Acidobacteriaceae bacterium | reverse complement strand
TGCTTCTCAAGCTTTATGTGAAATTCCAATGCCTGATCTCTCGTGAAGATGGCCAGGACCTGGTCGAATACGCTTTGGTCGTTGCCTTGGTTGGATTCGGTGCAGCAGCGGGAATGAAGACTCTGGCCACAGGAGTCAATGCCGCGTTCAACACGGTCAGCTCGAAACTTCTTTCCAGCCTCTAGAACGGCTCAGACCACGGTCTGATATCCCCGATCGGGCAGGTTCGATTCTCTCCGACGTAGTCCAGCGCATCGGCGGATCCCGAGATCCTCCTGGGTTTTCTGCACCGCCTGCCAATCTTTCAAAGCACGCCCCGCGGGATCGGCATTAGACGCAATGAGTTCCTCCAATCCCCGAGGGGCTGTATCCTCGAAGCTCGACCAGAACCTCACTCTTCTCACAATCTCATTCGCACCCCAGCCCGAAACAGACGCTCGCAATAGAAATTCGTCGCGTGGNNTGTTGATCGTCCTGGGATTCACCTTTGCATCAATGTTGGTGTCGATCGAGATTGGCAGCCGGCGCCGCTCAAATCCGCCCCGAGCCTCCCGCCACCAAAAGCACAGCGAACAGTGCCGCATTAGTCCAACTCCGCTGAATCCTTGTTGTCGAGACACCTTCTTGCGGCAGGCCGTAGGAGAACGCAATACACTGACTTCCGCCTCGCTCTGCTGGCGGGTATGAAATCAATACCTATTCCTAAAAGTGAACTTGCAACAATTTCTCAGCCTGATTCGGTAAACTGGAAAGACGGCATTGCGGATTTACTCCCACGCGTACGCTCTGGAAAGCGGATCACTCCTCCCCGAGCCCTGATCACTGGTCAACCATGTTCATCGATGAAGCAAGAATTCGCGTCANNGCAACGGCTGCATGGCCTTCCGTCGTGAAAAATTTGTTCCCCGAGGTGGCCCCTCCGGCGGCGACGGCGGTCGCGGAGGCGATGTCGTCATGGTCTCCTCGCAGCGCCACAATACCCTCATCCACTTCCGCTTCAACCCTGAACACAAGGGCCAGCGCGGTGAGCACGGCATGGGATCCAATTGCTCCGGCTCCGACGGTAAATCAATCACTCTAAAGGTTCCTGTAGGCACCGCGCTTTACGACCAGGATACCGGCGAGCTAATCCACGACTTCCAGTCCCCTGACGAGGAGGTTGTGATCGCGAAGGGCGGTCGCGGCGGCCGTGGCAACCAACACTTTGCCACCAGCGTGCACCAGGCCCCTCGCGAGCACGAGCTCGGCCGGACAGGGGAGGAGCGCAATTACCGCCTTGAACTCAAGCTTCTGGCCGACGTTGGCCTTGTCGGTTACCCGAATGCCGGCAAGTCCACTCTCATCTCGCGCATCTCCGCCGCGAAGCCCAAAATTGCCGACTACCCCTTCACGACACTTGAGCCCAACCTTGGCGTCGTGACCGTGGGCGAAGAGCCTGACCAGGAATCCTTTGTCGTCGCCGACATGCCCGGTCTTATCGAAGGCGCGCATCTCGGTTCAGGCCTCGGTGTCCAATTCCTCCGCCACATCGAACGAACCCGCCTTTTGCTCCACCTGGTCGATGTCTCCGACGCCTCAGGGCGTCCAGATCCCGTAGAAGACTTCAAAGTCATCAACAAAGAGCTGGCCAACTTCACCAGCACTGCCGCTGGCAAAGAGCAGGATCCCTTTTCCGACGACTATGGCGAGCCGACTTTGCCCGAACACCCCCTGGCTCACAAAACCATGATTGTGTGCGCCACCAAAATTGATTCCGGCAACCTGGAAAAGCTCAAGAAGCTGGCGACTCACATCAGACGCAAAAAGCTGGAGTTTCATGCGATCTCCGCCGTTACAGGCCAGGGCATCGACGAGCTGAAGTGGTCGCTGGCACGGCACTTGCAGGCTCCTGAGAAAGGCTAGAGAGACCGCTCGACCTTTTTTCCAGGTGTCTGGAACTTCTTACCCACCCCACTGTCGGCACCGTTCGCTATCTCTCATCGCATCAATCATTCAGGATTTGGTCCGCCGTTTGCTGCTGCCTCCGCGCAAAATCAGCAAGATCAATCCAACTTGGAGGTACAACTTATGCGATCGATTAAGCGCGAACTCCTTTCTTGCCTGGCGATAAGTGCGCTCGTATTTACGGGTGCGTACAGTTGGGGACGTCCGTTTGTCGAAAGGGCTTCCGGGCCGGCGCGAGCACTTGCGCAGGAACCTCAGCCGCAACAGCCACCTCAGGACCAAGCGAAATCCGCAACCTTTACTGGAACCATAGTCCGGGATGGAGATATGTTCGTCCTGCACGATTCTTCCGGCCAGGTGTACAAGCTGGATGACACACAGCGTGCCAAGCCATTTGAAGACAAGACCGTCAAAGTCTCCGGCCAGCTCGACACTGAAGCCAAATTGATTCATGTTGATACCATCGAAGGCGTGGAAGCCTGAGCTTCAACAATTAAACAAAAAGATGGGGGCCAAATCGGCCCCCATCTTTGTTTTTCGATCAGGGCTTCCAAGTCACCGAAATTGCTTTGGAAAGCAGAATCGTAAACCACTGAATCAGGCTGTCGAATTAAGCGGTCGCTACTCTTCCTCTTCCTCCACCGGACGCTTGGCGTTCGCCAGGATCTTGTCGGCCACCAACTGCGGAACGATGTCGTAGTGGTCCATCTCCATCCGGTAACTGCCCTTTCCTTGCGTCATGGACGTAAGCAAGGTGCCGTAAGTCAGCATCTCGGCCATTGGAACCTCTGCGTTGATAACCGTTGTGCGGCCTTTGGATTCCATCCCCTGCACTCGGCCACGGCGGCTATTCAGATCGCCCATCAACGTTCCAGCAAACTCATCGGGCGCTTCAATCTCCACCTTCATCACAGGCTCAAGCAAACACGGCTTGCATGATTCCATGCACTTCCTGAATGCTAGACGTCCCGCCATTTTGAACGACATTTCATTCGAATCCACGTCGTGATAGCTACCGTCAATCACCATGACGGCAATGTCCACCATTTCGTAGCCGGCC
>PLKU01000090.1 GCA_003140705.1 Acidobacteriaceae bacterium | reverse complement strand
CAGCAGATAGGGAAGGCCGAGCGGTTGCCCTGGCGGATTCAAGGTTGGCGTCGAACTGGCAGGAGCAATCACCGGGCCCGACGGTACTGTAAATGCGGCACCCTGGGCCATAAGCGAGTCACCGTGCGGGATGGTGCCCAGACGCACAACTGTTGCTGGCGCGACCGGCGCCACCGTGGTGGCCGGAACGCTGAGCCAGAAGCCCGGCTCAATGTGAAGAGCTTCTTTCGTGACAGCATCGCTTGCCCGCTGCAGATAGCTCAAGCCATTGATGGCAATGTCAGGCTGACCCGTGGTCTGCCTGGTGCCGACACTACGCCGCAGTTAGGCACAGTACCGCCGATGGGCGTGAATTGAAGAGTCTCCAATGTTGCATTCAGTTTCAGGCGGAAGTCGGCTGGTCCTGTGCTCGGAGGAACTGAACTGAAGTCAGGTAACGAGATTAGGTTGAATCCGCATCCTACCCAGGCGCCCGCAAGATTGGCCAGCGGGCCCGGGACATCGGGAAGCGCAGAGGTCGGTAAACCCGGTCGCGTATTGAGTGGGGGGGCCGGAACGGATGGATTTGCTGACATGAGATTCTCCTTCGCGAAAGATTTCCTTGTAACGTAACCGCATTTTCCTGTGGATTTCCTTCTCGACGGAAAAATTTCTCCGCAATCTGACATCCATCGTGGCCTCCGCGAAGCTCAGTTCTCCGTCTCAGGAACCATGGCCAAGCCATGGCCGATCCATCCCCGGACGGTGAGCAGCCTTGAGATGATGTGCCGCTGCGTTCATGACGCGCAGTCGGTATATTCTCCGGAATCTCATGACCTTGCCGGATGTTTCGCTGAGAAACCGGTGCAGGAAGGGACACACAAGCGTGGCATCGTTGCTTGTCGGGCTGTTGAGGACCCCGGCTTTGCCATCTGGATGGTCATTGAGGGCAAAGACCGTTTTTCGATTTCTTGCCGGGGCTTGAGGAGATTGTCCATTTTTTTGCAATCATTTCACGCTTCTGTAACGCCCCGCGCGAAGAGTACAGCATGGCTACTTCACATTGATTGGCAGCCTGATTTCCCCAAACCAAGAATTCGAAAGGTCACATCCATGCTAAAAAAAGCAGCTTTGTGTCTGGTCGCATGTGCGCTGACGACGGCCGGAATCGCACAGGAAGGCCAAGTCTCCGCAGGCATTCCCCATCTCGATCATGTGTTTGTCATCATGATGGAAAACCACGGATACCAGCAGGTCTTCAACAACCCGAACGAACCTTACCTCAACTGGTTGATTGCCAATAAGCAGGTCAACCTTGCGGCAAATTATTTTGCTGTGGGTCATCCGAGTCTGACGAACTATCTTGAAATCGTTGGCGGGTCGAACTTTGGCATCCGTAGCGACAATGCACCGGCATGGGGCAGTTCCTGCTCGCCGAATATCGCCACCAAGATAGTGAACGCCGACGATGGCGGCGGCAACGCTCCAGTTCCCGTCGACACCGGCAACATCTGTCCGATCACGGGCACAGGTACGGACGCCGAAACGCCCGCAGTGGACACCTGGAACGAGATCGCAGGTCCTTTCGTTGCCCTGGCTGACATCGATGGAGTCAAGCATGTGCCGGCGGCGCCCACGATCGGCAAGTCCATTGGAGATCAGCTCGCATGGTCTGGCCTCGCGTGGAAATCCTACCAGGAGAGCTTGCCGCTCGGGTCGGCCTTCGGGGTCAACTACAGCAATGGCACAGTATCAAACCTGTCGAGTTTCACCACTCTGGCGCCACTCACCACTGCCAGCATCGTGCAGGATTACGCTGTGAAGCACAACCCGTTTGCTTATTTCAAGAGCGTCCAGGATGGAGACCGTGAAAACAACACCCTGGCGAATATAGTGGGCTTCGACGGCCCCGGTGGGCTTTATGCAGACCTGGCAACCGGCAATGTACCCTCCCTGTCTTTCATTGCGCCCAACCAGTGCGACGATCAGCACGGGCGCGGAAATGGCGACGCATTTTGCGCCTTCGATTACGGCCAGAACGACAGCGGTTACACCTACGGAACGCAAGTAGGACTGAATCCCGGCTTGATTCTACAAGGTGATGTCACCATCAAGCGCTTGGTCGAGGGAATCCATGCGTCCCCGGTTTGGGCAAATGGTCGCAACGCCATCATCATTGTCTGGGACGAAAACGACTATAGCGGCAGCACCACTCAGCTCACCGGGCTTTTTCCGCCGCAAAACCAGAACAGGGTGGTGCTCACCGTCCAAACCAACTTTCGCAATTTCCATGGTATTCAGAGCTCCAATTACTACACCAGCTTCTCGCTGCTGAAGTCTCTTGAGGCGGGATTCGGGCTGCCCTGCCTGAACCATGCGTACGACTCAACCGTCGCCGTCATGTCAGATCTATTCGATGAATAATTCGAGCCGATTCAGGTAGCATTGCAATGAAAAATGACCTCCGCCTGTCGCAAGGCGGAGGCCATTCTTTTGCTAGAGCAAGATTCCCGCGGTTTATTTCAGCAGGGCAAAGCAGTCAATGGGCTTTCGATTCTCGGTCGACGGCAAGTCACGGTGAATCTTCAGATATTCGATGATCTCCATCCGTTCATCGTGCGAGAGCGCCGGCCCTATCACACCCAGCGGTCGAGGAGCCGACGGATTCGTCGAGACCGGGCCTCTGAATTCGTGCCCGATATTCAAATCGCCGTCCTTCGCATCCTTCGTGTTTGCTTTCATCCAGAAGCCGCTTTTTGAACCTTCCACCGGCTCCGTTACATATCCCACCTTCACCGGATCGAACTCGCGCCGCCCCACGAAAAACTTCTTCGATCGTTCTTCTCTCGGCGAAAGCAGGTCATACAGATTCGGCACCGATCCGTTGTGCAGGAACGGCGGCGTAGCCCACACACCTTCAAGCGGTCTCGGCTTATATGCATCGTTGGGTGCAGGCAGATCGAGCGTGTCAAACCCTGCAAAGCACGCCTGCGCCTCCGGGGAGTAGTGGTTATCGGCGTAATACTTGTCACGAATCATCATGCCCAGTATGTTCAACCCAAAGCCTTCGCTCACCGCGCGCATGTCGATGGAGCCGAGGAATTGCGCAATCGCCTCATCGGTCACCGGGGAATCCTGGATCTCCTGGAGCTGTGTGTTCAGGTCGTTCAGCGCCGTCAGGTCATCAGCGGATTTCGTGCGCAGCGTAATCGCTTGCTGCTGTGCAATCTCCTGTTGCAGAAGCGGAATTTCTTTGGCCGCACGCTCTTTCTGCGTCTCCAGCCCCTTCTTCAACAGTGGCTGTACTTCATCAAAGGTGAGCCCGGTGCGCGTCAGGTCCACAGTGTTCTTGTAGAAGTTGTTTGCCGCCGTTGGATCGGTGCCCACCATGTCCACAGTCCTGATATCCCACATCGGGTCGTCCGGTAGCCGGCCAGGCGAGGCAAAATCCTTCAGAGGCTTCGAGGCATTATGTGGTCCGTGACACCGTACGCAGTGGAGTTCAAACAGCGCCTTGCCCTTGACCGCCTTGTCCTGGTCGATCTTTCCCAGCAGATCCTCGGGCCAGCGTGGGGGCGTCAACATCTGGAGCGTCGTCTCGATGTGCTGCAGGTTATCAAACGCAACCGACGAGTTATACCGCTCGCTTTTCGGAATCGGGCGTCCGTAGTCGTCCATGAACCTGAGGTCGGCTCCCACGCCCATCGCTTCGCTCACGTTGCGCGCCATCGGTTGGCTCACCGACGCATCGTATTGAACCCAGTTGAACTTCCAGATGTTCCACAAATACGGATAGCTCACCGGCGCGTTGCCTTTGCGATAATTCTTCCCTGAGATATGATCGCCGAACACGACATTGCCTATACGCGTCAGCGCGTCCGTGCGCCCGTAACCCTCTTGAACCGGGTAATGCCACGGTGCAGAAGAGCCAAGAAACACTTTGCCAAGTCCCGCCGCCACGCCTGCCATGTTGCGCCATAGCGCGCATTTGCCCCCCATGGTGTTGCCGTCCGGTCCCAGAACTCGCGCCGCAAATCGATTGAACTTGAAAGGATTTGCCAACGTCTCGGCAATCGACAATCCCAGGTCCATCTGGAAGGTGCCCGGCGCCACGTCTGTGAATGCGCTCATCGCCTCGCCGCCGTCGATGCGGATCGCCGTGGTCTTGTGTGTCGCCTTGTCAGTTACGTTGAGCTGGCCGGTATGGCAGGCCGCACACGTAATATCCACCACCGAATCGTGGATGGTGTCGTCGTAGCGCCGCGCGAATCCCACCGGCAGATGATCAGGGTTGGCAGGCGTAGCCGCCGGATCCACAATGAAGTTGAGCGCACGCATGTGATCCGGATCTGTCATCCGCTTCTTGCTGAACGGAAGTTCCAGGTTCACGAACCAGCTGTAGCGCACACCATGCATTCCCGTGCCTTGCGGAGTGTAGTAGAAAAGCTCACGCCCTGGCGACTCGCGGTCCAGTCCCCAGCCCTGGTTCAGGTAACGCACCTCATCCACGGGCTCGTTTGCCGGAATGTTTCTCTTGGCCAGACAGTGATACAGTAGTCCTGCGGTAAAGTAAGCCAACATCAGTCCCACCAGGCTCACAGCCCCAAACTTCAGTAGTCCCCTGACCCGGGAGTGAGGGACCGCGGGCGCCGTCGGCAACGATTCCAGCACCTGCTCGGCCGTCGTCTCGCCCAGCCGCACTTTGCGGCTCGCATGCTCTGATACCATCCGGGCTCGGTTGACGCTGCCCAGCGGCTGGCTGTCCGGCGTGGAGTGCTCGGTCACGTCAATGTACTTTGGCTCGCAGGCTGCAATCTCCATCGCCGACTTGGCCACCAGCGTCAGCCGCCCAACCACGTGGAGAGGCGCTTGCGACTCCTTCCACTCGACGGTCGCGTTTTCAACCCAGAAGCTCGCTTCGCGGCGCATCCCCCAATGCGTCATGCGCTCGGTGTTTAGCACTTGAAGCGCAATGTCGAACGAGCTCATCTTTGTGTCTTCTTCAAGATGGCGGATCAGTTCGTCGCGTAGCGCATTCGGTTCGTCCTGCAGTTCGTGGGCGGGGTTGTGGGCGCTCGGAATCGCCGAATACTTCACCGCCTCAAATGGCCCATTGCGGAACGGTACAGTGCTCCAGTAGCGCATCTGCTGATACGCACGGGTCTTGCCGTGTGTCTGCATCGCGCCGATGACGGCAGCTTTGGCAAAGCGGAAGAAATCCATCAGCGACAGCGACCAGATGGCTTTCAATTTGTCCGCTCCAGTGCCCGCGCTCAACACCTTCATCAGCACGGCGAATGTGTGTGCGTCGTTGATGGGGAACGTTGGATTGCTCTGCAGCGAAAAATCCTGATAGGGCGAATTGGCTGCCAGTTCCGGCGGCAACTCCACTGAGAATGACATCGCGCGCAGATCAGGATTCCGATCTGACAAAATGGTCGAAGCGGCGTTCGCAAACCGCACCGTGGCCGGATAGATGCCCGGCTTGGCGTAGATTCCGTGAGCCAGCCGTGGCGCCAGCGTATGATCGCCGATCTTCCGTGCCAGGTCGAATACTTCAATTGTCGCGCGTGCGCAAATACCCTTTGTGTGGGTGCCTCTGCCCAGCGGCCGTTTTTGTGCTGCGGCAAATGCCGCCTGCACTTTCAGAATGCCGCGTACGATGTCGGCTGCGTCAATCTCTTCTGTAGGAAGCTTCCGCTCGAAATTCACCATGGCAACGTCATCCGATCTCGGACAAGAACGTCCGCGCGCCGACAAGGTCGGCTGTCTCGAAACCTTCAGTGAACCAATCGTAGGTTGGGGAAAGAACAGCGCGCGCTTCGTCGCGCCGTCCCGCTGATAATAGCAACTTCGCCAGCGCCAATGCAGCACGCAATTCAAATGACTTGGCATTTTGCTGGCCCGCGTACCTCAAAGCTTCCCGCATGCTGGCTTCAGCCCCTTCGGCGTCGCCTTTCAACTGCAGCAGCTCGCCGCGGACCCTTTGCAACTCCGCAACGTACCCGCCCTCTGACGTCCGTTCGGCATGCTCGAACCCTTCGTCAACCGCCTGCATTCCTTCGTCGACCCGCCCGGCATGCCGCAGTGCATCTGCCAATAGCGCCAGAAACGCTGATCGCACCAGCCCCGCGGAGATAGCCTTCTGCTCGTCCAGGCTCCGCTTCAATACGTCGATGCCTTCGCTGGTGCGGCCAAGAAGATGCAGCGCGTACCCCTGGAATCCCTTGCTCCATACCGCTTCCTGCGGCAGTTCGTACTCTCGGCACAGCGCGATGATCTCGTCGCCCACACCCAGCGCCTCTCCTGCTTCGCCGCGGTAAAGGTGGATGCCCTGGATCACGACCAGCGCAAATGCCACCATGGCCGGATGTCCCTGCATTCTTGCGATGCCCAGCGTCTCTCTCGCTCGCTGGATGGCTCGATCCGGGTAGCCAAGCGCCCACAGCGGGCGGCTCGACATCGCTCGCCCGATCGTTCCGGGGTCCTGTCCATACATTGCCGCATAAGCCAGGTGTTCCGACGGCAAGTGCAGTTCGCGGCAGCGTTCAAGCAGTCGGCTCGACTCCACCATGTCGCCGATAAACTCACGTACCACGCCCGAGATGTGATGTGCCGCCATGATGTAGGCCTGGTCTCCCGAACGCTCCGCTTGTCTCATCAGCTCGTCGGCATTGTCCCGACACTCCATCAGGTTTCCGCGAATCAGGTGGAACAGCGTCGTCGCCCACAGCACCGGGATCAGCTCTGGTGGATCGTCGAGGCTCTGCGCAAGTTGCCGCGCCCGCGCGAACACCTGTTCAATCTGCGGCGTCGACCACCCGCTCGTCGAGCGCAGCGCGATTCCACGTGCCATCTGCAAAACCAGCTCCTGTTGTTTGCGCGCCGGGCCGTCAGGCAGAGCCTTCAGAGCCTTCAATCCCCGTTCGGCAAGCGACAAAGCTTCGCGAAATGCAAACAGTCCCGCCGACCGGCCAGAGGCAATGTAGAAATACTGCGCACAGGCTGAGAAGTCGCGCGCTGTCTCAAACAACACCGCTACGCGAGCCGCAACCGTGGCTACCTGGTCGCCGTAGCGGGCAACCAGAGCCTTCGCCACACGTCCGCACAGCGCCGCGCGCCGCGTCGGCTGCAACGAGTCGTACAGCGCGTTCTGATATAGCACGTGCACAAATTGGTAGTTCAGCGTCAGCGATTGATCGGGGAATTCGCGCTCCTCGCCGCGCCGAACGAACACATGAACCCGTTCCAGCGTATCCAGGCGATCTTCCACGTCAGCCGCGTCCATCTCAATCGCTTCGGCTACCACAGCCGAATCGAACTCGTGACCTTGCACACTTGCCGCCACCAACAGCCTGCGATCGCGCTCGTCCACCTGGTCAATTTTGCGCTGAATCATGCCCCGCACAGATTCCGGCAAATCGCTTGGCGCCTCTGGCACTGAGCTGGCCAGCACCCACTTGCCTTCCTCTTCCACAATGCCGCCCGTGTCCCGCAGGTATCGCACCAGGTCAGCCATGAACAGGGGACTGCCTTCCGTCTTGGAATGAATCAGCGATGCAAAATCTTGCGGAAAACCGTGCCCCGGAAACTCCAGCGCAAGAAAGCGCTCCACGTCTTTCGTCTCCAGAAACGGAAGCACAATCTCCTGGAACAGTCCGCGCGATTGCAGGTCGTTGCGAATGTGAAGAAACGGATGCCCGCGCAACGCCATATCCGACGGACGGTAACTTCCCAGCACCAGCACCCGCGTGTCAGAGAAGCGGCCCGCCAGGTAGTTCAGAATGTCGATGGTCGAAACGTCGGCCCAATGCAGGTCATCGATAAAAAAGATGAGCGGTTGGATCCGCGAAAGCTCCTGCCCCAGAGCTCCGAACTCGCGTTTCATGCGCTCCTGCGAAGCCGCTGGCACGGTCTCGCGCGAGTCTGCGCTCGCTGCAAGCTCGTTTGCCTCGCCAGCCACAAGCCCAAACCACGTTGGCGCAACAGCCTTCATCACGCCTGTGAACGATGGCCCCGATTGAGGATGAACCAGGCTGTCAAGCGCTTCCATGATGGGCAGGTAGGGCTCTTCGCCGGCCAGTCGCTGCGAACAGCGGCCGCGCGCCACAATCGGCTGTTCGCCCTCGCTCACCAACTCCGCCAAAAAATCCTCAAGCGTGCTCGTCTTGCCAATGCCCGCCTCACCCGTCACGGCCAGGATCACCCCGCGGCCAGCCTTCACTCGCGAATAGCCGCGCCGGAGTTGTCCCTTCTGCGCCTCGCGACCTACATTTGTCCGCGCTACGCCTGCGCCGATTGGTCCGGCGCTGGCCGGATGCCTGTCTGAAGGTTGGATGGAGACCTCTTCCAGTGAAGCCTTCAGTTCAGTCATGCTCTGAAACCTGTCCCGTGGTCTCTTCGCCATGCACTTTGCCAGGATGCGCTGAACCTCCGCCGGCGCCTGGATCGGCGCGGGATCGTCGCGCAGAAGCGCCTTCAGCACTGAGGCCGTCGAATTCCCATGAAACGGCTTCCTGCCCGCGAGCATCTCGTAGAACACCGCCCCAAAACTGAACACGTCCGAGCGCTCGTCAAGCGGCCGCCCTTCAGCCTGCTCCGGCGCCATGTAGGAAACGGTCCCCAGAATCATGCGATCCAGGCTTTCCGTCTTGTCCAAATCGGGATTCCTCATTACCTTGGCCAGCCCAAAATCGATCAGCTTGCTGAATCCACTGGAGCTGACCAGAATATTGGCGGGTTTCAGATCCCGATGAAGAATGCCTCGACTATGCGCTTCTTCCAGCGCGCCCGCCATCTGGATGGCTAGCTTCACGGCCTCTTCCACGCGCATGGGGCCTGCGATCGGCCTGCCCTCCACGTATTCAAGCACGAGGTAGTCCGGTCCGATGTCGTGAATCTGACAGATATGGGGGTGGTTCAGCGCGGCAATTGCCCGGGCTTCCCGTTCGAATCCCGCGCTGAAATTCTCTGCGGAAACCTTGATTGCAACATCGCGGTCCAGGCGCGGATCGCGTGCCCGATACACCTCCCCCATCCCGCCCGCGCCAATGGGCGCAACGATCTCATAGGGGCCGAGTTTGTCGCCTGGGGAAAGGGGCATAGGGTCCGGTTGTGCTAAGTCTACTCGACAAAACAAGATTGCGAAGGGATTACGAGCAAAACTGTGTTTGAGCCCCTGAGGGCGATCACCAGCCTTCAACCCGGCTGCCGGCTCACCTGAATATCGCTGCCGACGCCGCCTAAACATGTTTCCGCCGGTTCCGCTCCCAAAAACCAAGGAGCGCACTCCGGCAGCACCGGTGAACTCGAGTCCAGCCAGTGCAGGTAGGTCCCCATTGAATGCCAGCACCCCAATTGTCCTTGGCGAAGCCTTCAGAGTCGAACGGGTACGCGACGTCGACATGTTCGTAGTCGGCCACGACTGGAATATGAAGAGGCAGCTTGGGAACAAGGTAGCGCGTGTTCACGATTCTCCACGAATTGATCGGAAGCTGGTTGAACAGGTCCACGAACGCCTGGTTGCCCACGCGTGGCGAAGCGAATGTACACACTGTGGTCAGGTCGAACTTCCCCTTGTCGTCATTCTCCATTACAAAGAGCGTCGCCAGTGCCGAGCCCAGGCTGTGCGCTGTCACAACGGTTGGCCGTGGCGGCCGAGTGGCTTCTGGCGTCATGGCAAGCGCTGTACCGCGCTCCGCTTCGTGGCTCTTCGCCAGTTGCTCCAGTTGCTCGGCAAACGACCCGGTATAAGTCTCTGGCGCGGCGCCAGTAGACGACGCTTCGGGGTACGGGTCGTTAATTCTGGATAGACCACTTCCCATCCGCCAGGTCCACCGAAGCCTGCGCAAGGTTCTCCGGCCGGCCCAGGTCGCGCCAATAGCAATCATCCGCTGGAAACGCGACAATCCTTTCCCCCTTGCCGGAAAGATCCATATAGGTATTGATGATTGAAAAGGCGCTCTCCTCGCCCATCTTCAAGAGCAGTTGCGGGGAAATTACGTGGATGCCCGAGAAAGCCCGCGCCAGCGCCTGGTCACAAGACCTCACCAATTCAGGCTTTCCGTCGCGCCCCGACCTGCGTCCGCAAAGTTGCCCCAACTCGTCAAACAACAAATACCGCGATGTTTCACGATCCTGCACGGCCAGCGTTGCCAGCGCGCTTTGCTCGTGATGAAACCGCATCATTCGTCCCAGGTCGATGTTGCTGATCACATCCACGTTATGGACAATGAACGGTTCTCGATTGCCTCCGTCAGGCCCAAGGAAAAAATGCGCAGCATTCTTCAACCCGCCACCCGTATCCAGCAGCCTGTTTTCGCGGCTTACTTCAATCCGCATGTCGAAATTGTCATGAGAATTCAAATACTCGGCGATCATCTCCGCGAAGTGATATGCGTTCACGATCACTTCACGCACGCCAAAGCCGCGCAGGCGCGTCACCGCAATCTCCAGCAGCGTGCGTTCGCCCACTGTCACAAGTGCCTTCGGGCGGTCATTCGTCAGCGGCTGCAGGCGTGTCCCCAGCCCTGCGGCCAGAATCATCGCCTTCATCGGTTCATCTTCTCCAGCTCAATGTGGCGCACAATCACATCCACCCCGTTGCTCGCTCTCAAATGTTCGGCCATCTGCTCCGCCAGGTACACAGAGCGGTGCTGGCCCCCTGTGCACCCAAACGAGACCATAAGGCTCTTGAAGCCGCGCTGTTGATAGCTGCTCACGCTTGCATCCACAAGAGGCTCGACGGTTGCAAGAAACTGCTGCACGCTCGCCTGGTGATCCAGGTACTCGATCACCGCCGCGTCCTTNNCCAGAAACTGATGCACGCTCTCTTCCTGATTCAAAAACTCGATCACCGCCGCGTCCTTGCCGGTCAACTGTCGGAACTGTTCTTCGCGCCCGGGATTGGGAAGACTGCGCGCATCGAAAACAAATCCGCCACCGTTTCCAGATTCATCACTGGGTGCCTGGCGGTGGAAGCTGAAACTGAAAACTCGCACCGTCAATGGCTCTGCGGATGAAGCCAGTCCCCGCAGCTTTTCTGATGCGGCCATGCTGTTCAGCGCGTCCATCAACGCTGGCAAGACAATCGGCAGTTTCACATTGTGCGCCAGCCATCGCAGGTTCTTCAGCGCGTATGGCACGCTCTGCAAAAAGTGCGCTTTGCGCTCGTAAAACCCTCTGAACCCATATGCGCCCAGGGCCTGCAGAATACGCACATACACGTATCCGTAGTAGTGCTCCATGAACGCTGCACGGTCAACCGGGATGAATTTGCCAAGGCAGTCGAGATAGTAGTCGAGTAACTCCTGCCGCATCTCCGGCGGCAGGTCGGCTTTGCCATCGTAAAGCAGCGAAGCAATGTCATACTGCAGAGCGCCCTTGCGCCCGCCCTGGTAATCAAGAAAATAGGGCCTCCCGTCCCGCAGCATCACATTGCGGCTTTGAAAATCCCGGTACAGAAAGTAATCGCGGTTTGCGCTCAGCAACAACTTGGCCAGTCGTCCGAAATCATCCTCCAGCGCCTGCTCGTTGAAAGGCACGCCTGCGAGCCGCAAGAAATAGTACTTGAAATAATTCAGATCCCAGGCGATGGACTGGCGATCGAAACTCGCGCGTGGATAGCAAACCTTGTAATTCAGATCGCGGCCTGCTTCAACTTGAAAGCGCGGCAGCGCAGCCACCACTTTGCGATAGGCCTCCATTGCCTCAGGCGAGATTGCTGCGCCAGCGCGATTCCTCCCCAGGAATTCGAACAGCGTCGTGTCGCCCAGGTCTTCTTCCAGGTAAGCGTCGTGGCTCAAGTCCTCCGCATAAATCTCCGGAACGGGCAAACCATGGCGGTAAAAATGTTTTGAGAATTCGAGGAAGGCAACATTCTCTTCTCTTACCGGGTACACAATGCCGATAGCGCTGATTCCTTTTCCGGTTAGCCGGACAATTGCCCGTCCCGAACCCCCGAGTTGGCCCTGAAGTGGTTGCGCGTGTTCGGCGGAGAAATGAAAATGCTGCTCGAAAAGCCGCTTTAAAACGTCCATGAATCTCTTTTCGTCAATTGCTTAAGCTGCTTCACAAACATATCCAGCCCGGGGATGCGCGCGCAAGGCCGCGCAGTCAGTTTCCCGCTTGATCGTGCCTGTCAGTCCGCGAGCCGCCCGCTCCGACGTCTTCCAACCGTTGCCAGGCATCCAACGCAAACGCAGAAAGGCCGGGGCAGCGAATGCTGGTCCCCGGCCTCTCTTGACGCTCAGTTGACAGCGTCTACTTCGACGTCAGCAGGACCGCCTTGCCCTTCGCCTTCGATGAGCGAAGGAAGTAGATGGCTCCGTAAATGCCCCAGACGGCGGCGATACCCACAGCCAGCAGCGGCTCCTTGAATGTGCCCAGCCCGAATGCTGGGCTGATCAGGTAGAAGGCCATGCAGACCAGGTTGGCCAGCAAACCGAAGCCGGGGATGAGCGTGTGCTTGGTGAAGCTGTAATCGGGCCGTCCATGGAAGGCCACAATGCACAGGAAGCAACTCAGCGCGTAGAGAATGAACGTGCCGAAGTTGGATGTCAGTGTGATCGTCAGCAGCGAATTCGGCAGAGCCGCCAGTTGATCGTGCGAGAGATAGCCGAAGCTCGAGAAGATGCCGTGTGGCAGCGCGGCGATCGCCGCATCGGTGGGTGCGCCGGCATCGCCGAAGACCAGCGAGACGGCGATCACGCCGATGACCGCGGAGATGGCAACCAGCGTCCAGATGGCCTTGCGCGGCGACAGGGACCCGGCATGAAGGATGCCGAAGTGCTCAGGTGCTTCGTCGTCCTTGCCCATGGCGTATGTGACGCGGGCGCCTGTGTTCATGCAGCTGAGCGTGGTGCCGATCAGCGCNNCCAGCATGAAGTACTTGCCGTGCCCCTGGCCCAGCAACCCGTCGCCGACAATGATCATCATGTCGCCGATCGGAGCAGCTGAACTGGCTGCCGATTGCATCGAGTAGCCGCTACTGAGGAAGTAGTTCGCCGCGAAATATTCAATCAGGTAACACACCAACCCCTGTATCAGCAGCGATGCAATCACAGCGATGGGAATATGCTTGGTTGGGTTTTTCGCCTCACCTCCCATCGATGTCACCGATTCGAAGCCGACCAGGATCAGAATGGCGACCGTGGCCTGAATAAACACGTAGCTGAACTTGTGCGGCGCGATTACTGACATCGCGTTCGGATGCGAGAGGAAGGCTCCGGTTGAATCCTTCTCCGGATAGTCGATGGTGAAGGGAACCGGCTTGCCCGCCGAGTCCAGCAGCGGCAGAGGATTGCCGCTGGCATCGCGAACGATCGAGCCGTCCTTGGCAGTCGCGAACTGGTACGTGTAGGTGGCCAGCGACTGGCCATCGTACTGGAAGGCAGGCGATCCGGCAGGATGGCTAGTGCGGTAGCCCACTGCTAGGACACTGAAGACGATCAGCGCCGAGATCTGGATGACATTGATGGCCAGGTTCACCGCCGTCGATGCGCCCGCGCCCTTCGATGCGATCCAGCCGACGAAGATCGAGAAGACCACTGCTACCAGCGCCATGAAAACCGGCCCTGGATTCGAGCCGCTCATGACGTTGGGATACAGGAAGCCTACGATATAGCCGCAGAAGATGCCGGTGGTGGCCACCATCACGCCCGGATACACCCAGTAATAAAGATGCGAACCCCAGCCGACAACGAACTTGGCAATTCGGGCGTACTTGAACATCTTGTCCTGGGACAACAACGCCTGTTCAGCGTAGTAGTAGCTTGACCCGGTGCCGGGATAGAGCTTGGAAATCTCGGCATAAGCTACAGCGGTAGCCAGGCACAGCAACAATGCGCCAAAGATGCCCAGCCACATGGTTGGAGCAGTGGTGCCGGTGGTTGCCTGAATGAAGAAGGTGAGCCAAAGAAAGGCGCCGGGGGCGATGAGGGCCATTGCGTTGCTGGTTAGCCCGGTAAGGCCCAGGGTGGCCTGCATCTGTGGTGCTTTTTGATCTGCCATGAGCATTCTCCTGGATTTTGTCGATCTGGATCGGTAAGGTTCGTTTGGCTGCACCCGATTCCAACTCTTGGCCCGGGTGGAAGAACGTGTGCTTTTTAGGCCAGCGAGTCCGGCCAGGTCAACGGTGTAAATCTCATCTGCCCAGGCTCGCGGTTTGTTCGGTGTTTGGGTTGATCGATCCTTCCGCCCCTGGGACGGAAGGCGCCAGTTAGCGCTTTGGACCGAAGAAGGCGATAAAACCAATCGTCAACGTTTGCTGCTGATCCACCAGTGAAGCCTGGTCCTTGTGGAAGACAGCCACGTTTGAGAAGTCACCGCGATACTCAACCCTGGTCAGCAGTCCCTCGACCCACTTGTATTCATAAGTGGCTGTGAACTCCTGAACTTGTTGCGCGGTGCCGGTCTCGTAGCCGTTCGCATCGTCGAAGTACTCATACCTGCCCGAAAAGGCTGTTTTGCCCGTCGCTTGCTCGTGGAAGGCAACAGCGCCGCCCTGCCAGGTGTTCAGGATGTTGTCGCCCGAGGTCACTGTCGTCGCCAATGGAGCGGGGCTGCCGGCTCGGAATCCAGGATAGGTGATCTTTGTGATCGAGTCCTGGTTCGAGCCGTAGTCGTAGTTCAGGTACATATTGAACTTCGCGTTCGGCGTCAGCAGAAGTGTGGTGTCGATCAGGTTGCGCATTCCTGACGATGTATTGGCGTTCTCGGGGCCAACGTAGTAGTTCAGGCTCCAGGTGTACTTGGGCTTGGTCAGCACGTTCGTCAGGCCTACCGTTACCCCACCGTTGGACTTCGCAACATTGTTCCAACCGTTCACGACCTGAACGCCGATCGTATCCACTTTCGAGACGGGCACCGAGGTACGCGCGCCGAAATGCCAGTAGGGAATTGCCCAGGCAAACAGCAGCGAGCGAGAGTAGTTCCAGTTGTCCTTCGCCTCAATCACTTCCGCGCCAGCTGAAGTAACAAACTTGCCGAAGTCCAATTCGAAGCCTTTCGCCTTTGGCGGTTTCAAGCTGAGAAATGCCTGCTCAATGTAGTTCAGCTGATCCGCGGAACTGGAGTTTGCCGTCGGCGCGTTGATTAAGTCATTTGTGCGTCCGTAAATAAAGTCGACGTGTGCGCCCACCGGATCCGGATCGTGATTCAAGGTCAGCTTCGCCGCGCTCAGGCTGAACTGGTCCGTCTTATCGTCGAAGTTGTAAAGATCGTTGACTTGCCCATTGTTGGTCGCTGTCGGTCGGTTAAAGTTAACGCTGTAATATCCGTCGATGAAACCGCTCACATCCATGGGACCGACGCTCCATGTGGGAGCTGCCGGTGCGGCTGGTGCCGCCGGTGCCTGATCAGCCGCCGGCGCAGGTGCTGCTGCTGGCGGTGTTGCCGCAGGTGTTGCTGCTGGTGCAGGCGCAGGTGGCGTTTGCGCGCCCGCGATTAAGGCAAATGCCATCGCGGTTCCGGCCATTGTTTGAAATATGCGGTTCGGATTGAGATTCATCGGCGCTGTATCCTCCAGAAGAAAAAATGTTTGTTGAATGACTGAGTACACTGCGAACCAACACTCGACGTAAGGCGCTACGCGCATGCCGGCTTTTCAAACCGCCTGCAAGCCCTCAGCGCTACACGACCGCGATGGCCGTGTGGAATCCAATGCCGAGGATTCACATGCCGCCTTATCTGGTCCGGTCGTTGCGGATTAACCTAAGTAACGCAAAAGTGACATAAAGAACAAATGAGGATTTTAAAAAGAGATCTTTATGTATTGTTCATTTTTCCCTCAGTTTCGCTCGGAATCGCAGTGCATCCTTTGAGCGCGCAAGGTCTCTTCTCACACGCGATGGGCGGGAAATGATCGTGCAGAGATCTGCAGCGGCGCGCAGCCTGGCGCTGCCTGATGGCAACCCTCAAAATTGCCTGGTATCGAATGGGCATTGGCTCGCAAAACCTTCCATTCATGCCGCTTGTCGCGCTTGCAACACCCCGGTTGCCGATCGTGGTAGGCAGCGGTGTATGATTCTCGAGCCGCGTCCCCTGCGCCCGCACCTGCGCGGTATTTCCACCTGGAGGACACTTCAATGGCGACTGTTACGGCGTTGCATCCCGGCAAGCTCAGTGAACATATGAGCTTCCGCCCCCGTTATGGCAACTACATTGGCGGAAAGTGGGTCGAGCCCGCGTCTGGCCAGTACTTTGAAAACGCCACACCCATCACTGGAAGAACGTTTTGCGAAATTCCCCGGTCCACAGCGAAGGACATCGAACTTGCCCTTGATGCAGCGCACGCCGCAAGAGAGAGTTGGGGGCACACAAGTCCAACGCAGCGCGCCATCATCATGAACCAGATCGCCCAGCGCATGGAAGACAACCTCGACATGCTCGCATTGGCCGAGACCTGGGACAACGGCAAACCCATTCGCGAAACCACTGCGGCTGACCTGCCCCTGGCCATCGACCACTGGCGCTACTTTGCCGGATGCATCCGCGCCCAGGAAGGCACGCTTTCTGAGATTGACAGCGACACCGTCGCCTATCACTTCCATGAGCCGCTCGGGGTTGTCGGACAGATCATCCCCTGGAACTTCCCGCTCCTTATGGCCGCTTGGAAGCTCGGCCCGGCGTTGGCGACCGGGAACACGGTGGTCCTCAAGCCCGCCGAGCAGACGCCGCTCTCGGCGCTGCGCTTGGGTGAACTCATGCTCGAGGCCGGTCTCCCCGACGGAGTGGTCAACGTCGTCACCGGATTCGGTGAGACTGCCGGTGCGGCCTTGGCGGCCCACGACGGTGTCGACAAGGTGGCCTTCACCGGCTCCACCGAGGTCGGCAAGCTAATCCTGCACGCCGCCGCGGGCAACCTGAAAAAGGTTTCGCTGGAACTCGGTGGCAAGTCTCCCAACATCATCCTCGACGACGCCGACTTCGAGGTGAAACTTGGGTCGGCCTGGACCGTCTGCTCCCACGGCGGGCAGGGCTGCGTGATGCTGACCCGGATGCTGTTGCCGCGCTCGCGTTACGACGAGGGCATCGCGATCATGGAGCCGGGCTTCCGCAATGTCCCCTATGGCGACCCCACCGACCCGGGCAACCTCCAAGGCCCGCAGATCAGTGCGGTGCAGCGCGAGCGCGTCCTCGGCTACATCGAGAAGGGGAAGGCCGAAGGGGCCCGCGTCGTCGTCGGTGGCGGCCGGCCGGCTCATCTCGAGAAGGGCTTCTATGTCGAGCCCACCCTGTTTGCCGACGTGGAGAACTCCATGACGATCGCCCAGGAGGAGATCTTCGGCCCGGT
>PLKU01000047.1 GCA_003140705.1 Acidobacteriaceae bacterium | reverse complement strand
GTAGAGCCCCCATGGTGATCTTGAGCGGTGAGCCATTTGTTGTAGATTTGTCGTCTTTAGCCATAAGATTCGATCCCCTTCGTGACATCACGAACCTGATACTCAATGCGCCGCCCGATCTGAAGCCCTTCGTCGGTACTGCGCGGATTCGCTACCTCGCGCCCGCTGCCGTGCAGTTTGCCACACGGACCATCGTAAATTCCAAAACGCGCGCCGCGTGGCGTGGTGTTCCCGCATCCTGTCGAGGATGCCGTAAGGCTCAGCGCCGGTGATTCGGTCGATGAGCCTGAAATTGATCTTCTTTCGTTTGGCCACTATTCCTGCTCCTTCAGTGGGATCTGCTCCGCGCCGTCCGGCTCATCGTTGCCCTCGCAGATTTCCTTCTGCGTGTGCATGGCGGACAGAATCTCAAACGTCCGCTCCTGTTGTTCGAGCGACATCCGCCCGAAGGTGTCAAACATCCCGGCAAGCGTTGCGGCCTGCGGTTTCACGTCGCGTCCGGACTTGCGGCTCCGGCGCGTGCCTTGTTTATCGAAACTCGTAACCTCGAAACTCGTAAACGCTGCATTATTTCCCATCGCTACCTCCAGAACATCGCAGCCGCCTGGCCAAGCTGGCGACCTCTATTGCTCCGCATGTGCTCCTTTGCTCAACGGGACCTCGACGGCTGCGATGATCTGAACGCCGGCATCCGCCCCCGCACCGGCGACTGCGGGAAGATCAAACCTTATCTCACTGTGAGCGACGTGTGAAACTCCACGTCGGCGCCGTCCACCGTCAGTCCGGACTTGATTGCCTTTTTGATGGTGCTCAGGCTGATATCCTCAGTTGTCCGAACTGCATTATAGGACTCCGAGAGAGATCCGCTGAGATATTCTCCGATCTGACGCCACAGTTGCGCTGGCATCTTGGCTGTCACGTTCTTGTATTCTACGCCGATCAACTCAGAGTCCAGGATTACAACCGCGTCCGAATGCCGCAGAAACAAAGTGGTTTCCGTGGTCTTGAGTTGTGTCATGCCGCGCTGCTCCATAACTGAGACCACATAATCGCGCAGCCACTTTTCAGCACGCTCGAAGGTCTTACGGCGGTCGTGAATGCGCTCCTGTTCGGCCTTCAGGTGATCCTGCTCCACACCCATCCGGCGCAGCACGCCGGCGATATTGTCCGTCTTGGTGGCCAGTTCGGTGGCCAATCGCGCGAGTTGCGCGTCCACCTCTGCCAGTTGCGCCTTGATTGCATCCGCGTTGCCGTCTTCCAGGGGGTNNTTTCAAAGTACGCGCTAATGTCGTCAGTGAGTCGATACAGCGTAAGTTCCTGCGTTGCGATCTCGCTCATGCTTTCCTCGATTCATCCTGCATGCGTTCAACGGCCTTCCAGAGTGCCGTGAAGCACCTTTTGGCCAACCCCACAGTGCCGCCCTTATTTAGATTTAAGCCGAATTGCTCAAGCGTTTGCAGCCACGCTTCCTCGGATTCGTACTTGAGCCAAGCCTTTTTGAGTTCGACGAAGGCCGCGGTGATGGCGGCGCGCGTGCTGAACGTCGCGAGCGTGGACTGGAGTGGATCAGGCTCCGCAACTACCGACGCTGGCTCGCTGGTCTCTTTTTCCTCCGCGGCCACCAGTGGCATCTTGCCGGAGAGCTTGGCCTCTACGACCTCTTGGGCCGCAGCCGCGCTTCCACGCGGCTCTCCGGTTCCGATCTCTTCCTCGGTGACCACGCCGTTGATGCCGAATGACCGTTTGAGAGCCAATACCTCGGCCACTTTGGAAATCATGGCAGACGGGTATTGCGACCACACGTTGGAAGACTTTTTGTACTCGGAATAGTACGCCTCGCAGATGATCGGGTGCGAGCGATCCTTTCGCCAGACGGTGCAGATGGCCTTTATCGGAATCTTCTTGTCGTCGCGTTCCACGCGAGTTTCCATGCCGTCGAACTGCGGATTCCGATTGGCGACCGCTAGGTAACCGTCACGGCCAGCCATGATTCCGACCGATGGCACAAACCAAATCTCGCGCAGGAACGGGTTGAGGTTCGTCGCGCGGCAAACTTCGATAAACATGCGAAACTGCGCTTCCGTCGCCTTTTCGCACACAGTTTTCTTGAGGGTTTCGATCATCGCCGCGTCGGAGTACTTGTCTTGCTGCGCTTCCGGCTGGCGGATGAGGTCATTTGGCATTGCGCGCCTCCATGACTTTGCGGATTTCAGCCAAACATTGATCCTGGATGTCCCGGATCGCCGCGTCCAGATCCTCATAGGTCGCGTACATCACCGGCGCTCTCTCCACGTTGCTGGCGTCTTTGCCCATGCCCTTCTTGCCGCGCTTGGCCACCTTCGGCATCTCGATCGAGTCCATCGCGGAACAGAATCTTTCCCAAGGCCCGACCAGGTCGGGTGGCTGTTTGTTACTCGGCATAAATTCTCCTTAAAACGGGCACGGCTCCCACCCCGAGATGCCGCCGGCCGGATCGGGCATCGGAATCTCCGTATCTAGACCACCGAGGTTGTCCGGGTCGTCTTCGTCGCGCCCCAGCGGGTCGCGCGGGCGTGCGTCCTGGTCGCTC
>PLKU01000507.1 GCA_003140705.1 Acidobacteriaceae bacterium | reverse complement strand
CTTCTGTTTTTCCTGCGACCGCTTGCCCTGCCCGATCTCCGAACAGGCGAGCTTGTTAGTGCACCACCTTGTACCGAACAATTCACACCGCCGAAGGCTCCCCAACTTTCGCGCGCAATCGCTAAGAAAAAAGCTGCTTCTGGCGTATCGCGTCGTACAAATGACATACGATGTCGTCTGTTTGACATCCGTCTGACATTTTTCTTGTTTTTTTAAACTATCCTTGCTATGTTTCCTGTCACTGTAGTTTTACTTCAAGCGAACAGCGCGCCGCAGTCTTCCGCCTCAGCAAGCGCCGAGACAAATGGTTTTCGCACATCAGCAGCAAGCGCGCATGATCTTCTTAAGGTCCTCCCAGTAACCTGGGACAGATGGGGGCGAAGCCTGCCCGAAATTCACTTTCGAATCTCGACCTGCTAGAGTTAGCCGAGATATTGTCATCTCCTCGCTTCGTCACATGCAGTATCTCTCCGAGTGACAAGCGCGGCCCAGAGTTTCTGGCCGGCATTTAACTCCTATGACAGTCCTGAAACCCCGCAATAGAATGATCAGCGTGCGTCTCTCCGAAGAGGAGTACTCGGCCCTCAGACGGCTTTGTTCCGTTACCGGCGCACGAAGCGTATCGGACCTTACGCGCGACGCCATGCGCGTGCTGCTGAATGGTGGAAATCGAGAAGATGGGCTGGGGAGTCACATGGATGAGTTTCGCGCTGAAATTAGGAATCTTGGCAAAACGATAGAGCAACTTGCGACGAAAGTAACAACGTTCAAGACTGACAGCGACCATTGAATGAGATCGCAGAAGTTCTATCGGGATCGAGCAACAGGATACATGGGGATGGGCAGGATGCCGGACGCCGGTATTCGGGAGTCGTTTATGAGATGCTTAACCATTTCGATTTTGGCCATAGCCGTGGCCGGTTCAGCTTCGGCTCAACAGCAGACAAGTCCCAACCGCGCAGGCATGGGCGCAACCGCCCTTAGCGAAGGCTCCAATCTGCCTACCGAGAAGATTGGGAAGGACGATCTGATCGGCATCACAGTGTACGATGCGCCCGAATTGACCCGCACCGTCCGCGTTGGCTCCGACGGCACTATTCGGCTGCCGATGCTGCGGCAGCATATAGCAGCAGCTGGCCTCTATCCGAACGAGTTGGAGACTGCCATTACGATGGCCCTGACCGATGGGAATGTGCTGGTCGATCCCATCGTAACGGTGTCTGTCGTGGAGTACCGCAGCCGGCCGATTTCCGTCTCTGGTGCAGTGAAGAAGCCCGTTACGTTCCAGGCTACGGGTTCGGTGACGCTGCTTGACGCCATTGCGCAAGCTGAGGGGCTATCCGAGAATGCCGGAGCGGAGATCCTGGTCAGCAAGAAGTCATCGGCGACGGATGATAAATCGGCCATGCTGGTTCAGCGGATACCTGTCAAGGGCCTCATGGGCGGAGAGGATCCGGCGCTGAACCTGCCCCTGGAGGGCGGGGAAGATATCCGTGTTCCAGAGGCGGGCAAAGTCTTCGTTCTGGGCAGGGTGAAGAAGCCAGGCGCGTTCTTTATTACGGATGGTACTGAAAGCAGCGTCATGAAGGCGCTAGCCCTTTCAGAGGGCTTGGATACATTCCCCTCCCACAGCGCCTACATCTACCGTGTTGAAGGTGGTACTGGCGGCAGGAATGAAATTCCAGTCGACTTGAAGAAGATCATGGATCGCAAGTCCCCGGACGTGGCACTGATGGCAAACGACATCCTCTACGTCCCGGACGCGACCGGAACGCGAGCGAGTCTGAAGGTTTTGGAAACAACCGTGGGTTTAGCGGCCGGCCTTGGCGCCGCAGCGATCTACGTCATTCACTAGGTTGTCTGGAGAGGACCCATGCCTGAACAATCTCGACTGACGGAGATAATCCCTCATGGTCACTCGAACAATCTGCCGGCAGTAGCCTACTACCCGCCGATGCAGCCACAGCAGGAATTCGAGCCGGAAGCTCCCGCGGTTCCGCTATCGCACTACCTTTGGGTTCTGCGGCGGCACCTCTGGAAAATCGTCGGCTTTGTGGCGACCTGTGTACTGGCAACCGCAGTGGTTTCTGCGCGGCTGCAACCTATCTATGAATCGACGGCGACAGTTGATGTCGACCGGCAAGCTCCGCAAGAGGTTGTCGGCCAGGACTCAGCGCGGTCCTCTGCACCCAACGACGCAGATCAGTTTCTCGCAACGCAGGTCAAACTGATCCAGTCGGATTCCGTGCTGCGACCAGTTGCTGAGCAGTTTCATTTGCTGGATAGCGAAGGTCAACTGGGCGGGATGAGCCCTGAGAAGGCACAGGAAACAGCCCGAGCACCAGTGGTGCTGAAGCGCCTAAGGGTGACCCGCCCTCCGAACACTTACCTGTTGCTGATCAGCTACCGTTCTTCAGATCCTGCTCTTTCCGCGGATGCCGCGAATGCGATAGCGAACTCCTATTTAGCACACACGTATGACATTCGCATCAGGTCGTCGGCTAGCTTGTCCAACTTCATGGAAAAGCAGATCGATGAGTTGAAGGCGAAGATGGAAAAATCCGGCATGGCCCTTGCGCAGTTTGAAAAGGATCTGGACGTTATCAATCCAGAGGAGAAAACGAATATTCTCTCGGCGCGATTGCTACAGCTGAATACGGAGTACACTGCCGCCCAGGGAGAGCGAGTCAGCAAGGAAGCCGCCTGGAATGCCATGAAGTCTGGCTCACTGGAAGCGGCACAGGTTTCTTCACAGGGGGCAGAGCTCGCGAAGCTCAACGAGACTCTCAACCAGGCGCGCCAGCGATTTGCCCTGGTTAAATCGACCTATGGGTCTACCCACCCGGAATACCGTAAGGCCGCCTCCGAAGTGGCGGAAGTGGAGAGGCAGTTCGAGAGCACACGCAGCAATATCGCCGAAAGAATCGAAGTGGAGTATCGTGAGGCGCTGAATCGCGAACAGATGCTCCAGAAGACCGTAGCCGAGACCAAGGAAGAATGGGACCGTATCAACTCCAAATCGTTTGAGTATCAACAGTTGAAGCGGGAGGCCGAGGCCGATAAGACTCTGTACGACGAGCTCATCCGGAAGATCCGAGAAGCGGACATCAATGCCGGTTTTCAAAACAACAACATTCGAATCGCAGATTTGGCGAGGCCGCCGTTAAAGCCGGTGTTTCCCAATATAAAGCTCAATCTCATGCTGGCGTTCCTCTTTTCGACCCTTCTGGCAGTAGGCGCTGCGTTGCTGCACGACATGCTCGATACGACGCTCCGCGATCCCAAGGAGGCTAGCCGGTTCCTCGGAACAGATGTCATTGGGACGATGCCCGTCGATCGTCTTGCTGCTCAGCTCCCCAAGAGTGTAGCGGCCGTCACGGCGGCCGCCATCGTAGCCAAGCCCGCTCAGGGCGGAAATCGAAAAGGATACTATCGCTCGACCACCGATTTCGAAGAGTCTGTCCGGACGATACGCAATACGATCCTGCTCTCCGATTTCGAAGGGCGGCTGCGCTCGATTGTGATCACCAGTGCCGCTCCCAGCGAGGGTAAGTCGACGATCGCGGCCCATCTCGCCATCGCCAACGCCGACCGAGGTAAGAAGACTCTAATTGTAGATGCCGATTTGCGCCGCCCCAGCCTCCACACGAAGTTCGGGTTTACCCCGCGGGAGGGACTTTCCAATGTCCTGACCGGCGAACTGCCTTGGCAGGATGTCGTAGTGCCGGTAGAGGGCTGGCCGAACCTGAGTTTCCTGCCAGCCGGGCTGGGCTCCCATCGGGCCGCCGATCTGATAGGCCCGCGGCTTGCCACCCTGTTGGACGAATTCGCGAAGGAATTCGATCTGGTGTTTCTCGATTCGCCACCCCTTCTGGGCTTTGCAGAATGTCTCCAGATGGCCGCCGCCGCCGATGGGGTACTCATTATCAGCCGGGCCGGAGAAACCAAGCGTAAGGCCGTCGCAGAGTTGGTTTCGGTACTGAATCGGCTGCGAGCCAATATCATTGGGGTAGTTCTGAACCAGGTGAGCCAGAACACCTCTTCGGATGGGTACTCGTACTACGGGTATTACCGCTACGGGCACTACCAGAAATCCGAATGACGAACCGGGTGGCACTTGCGTGCCTCAGCGTGTTGTGGCCAACTCCTCANNAACATAAGTGATTTGCAACCGCTTAGTGTAGGGTCAGGTTTGCTAGAACAGCATTACCGCTATCAAGAAAGCGTCATTGAATGACTAAGCCTAAAGAGCGCGTATTTATACACAAACTCGCAGATGTTTCCTCTGAAGCTATCGGCAACGGTACGAGAATCTGGCAGTTTGCTGTTGTTTTGGCGGGAGCGAAGATCGGTGCGGACT
>PLKU01000536.1 GCA_003140705.1 Acidobacteriaceae bacterium | reverse complement strand
GCAAGACCGTCCAGGTCATCCCCCACGTCACCAATGAGATCAAGAACGCCATGCGCAAGGTCTCATCGAACGGCGCAGACGTGACGATCGTGGAGATTGGCGGTACGGTGGGCGATATTGAGTCGCTGCCGTTTTTGGAAGCCATTCGCCAGATGCGCCAGGAACTGGGCCGCGAGAATACCGTCTTTGTTCACCTGACTCTGGTGCCATGGATAGCGGCTGCGCAAGAGCTGAAGACCAAGCCGACACAGCATTCAGTGAAGGAATTGCTGGGAATCGGGATTCAGGCCGATATTCTGCTCTGCCGCTGCGACCGCAACCTTGGCCGCGAGATGAAGCAAAAGATAGCCGCCTTCTGCAACGTGGAGGAGCGGGCGGTGGTGGGAGCGAAGGATGTGCCCTCAATCTACGAGGTCCCTCTTTGCTTTGCGGCGGAAGGCGTGGACTCGCTGATTCTGAAGTATTTGCACAAGGAAGCTCCCGAGGCTGACCTGGTGAATTGGAAGGGCCTGGTCGATCGCTGCTACCACCCCAAGGATGTGGTCTCGATCGCTATTGTTGGCAAGTACGTGGAATATGAGGACAGTTATAAGTCGCTGAAAGAAGCGCTGACGCACGGTGCGGTCTCACAAAATCTAAAGCTCAACGTGACATGGATCGAGGCGGAGGGGCTGGAGTCAAGAACTCCTGATGATCGGAGCTACGAATCTCAGCTAGCTGGGTTTGACGGCATCCTTGTGCCCGGAGGATTTGGCAAGCGCGGAATCGAAGGCATGTTGAACGCTATTCGCTATGCCCGTGAGCACGAGGTGCCTTACTTTGGAATCTGCCTGGGAATGCAGACCGCCTGCATTGAGTTTGCGCGGAATGTATGCGGACTGAAGGATGCCAATTCGAGCGAGTTCGATCCCGCCAGCCAGCACCGCATTATTTACAAGTTGCGGGAGTTGCTGGGCGTGGAGGAGATGGGTGGAACCATGCGCCTGGGCGCATGGACATGCATTCTTCAACCAGATTCGCTGGCCGCGAAAGCCTATTGCGGGGCAACGGAGATCAGCGAGCGCCATCGCCACCGGTATGAGTTTAACCGCGAGTACGAAGCGCTGCTGACAGGTGGTGGGTTGCGTTTAAGCGGAACGACGCCCGACTCGACCTATGTAGAGATTGTGGAGCTGCCAGGCCATCCCTATTTCCTGGGATGCCAGTTCCACCCGGAGTTCAAGNNAAGCCGCTGGAGCCGCATCCGCTGTTCCGGGAATTTATAGTGGCGAGTTACCAGAACAGGCAGGGGCGGGCCGCAGCGGAGTGTGTTGGCCCCGAGATCGTCGCGTCGCAACTAACCTAGCAGCACTGATCCCTTGGCTTTTCCGGCGAGAGCTCGGTCGAAGCTGACCAACTGAAGCCCAACGGCCATCGCAAAGGCGGTTAGATAGTCATCTGCCCATTGCTTCGGTGAAGCTTCGTTCCGGTCAGTGAGCTGCCGAAACAGAATGTCGATTCCGCGCGGCTCTTCCATCATCTGGTTGCCTGGATTATCAAGGAGCGCGTCAAACGCATCCCAAGCTTCGGATTGGGTAAGGACATCCTCACCCATTGCGCTCCGACTAGTCAGCAGGCGGAGCAGTCCGAGCTGAGTGAAACGGCAAAAGTAGACCGTACTCACGCTGTCGAGCGAATCTCCCCAAGCCAGAGCTGCGCTATGGTGTGGGTGAATCTCATGTGCCAGGGCAAGCCACACATTCAAGTCAGGGAAAAGGGATGTATTCGTAAACGCCCTCCTCGCCCAGTTTCAGGGATCCGGGCTGCCTGGAGCGAATGACGGGGAACCTCGGTCGATCCATTTGCTTCACCGCCCCGGCTCCACTCCGCAGCCTGCCAACAATGCCTTCAAGAACGATTCGCTTGATAGTGGTTCCCTCGCTGGCCGCATAGACCTTCATCTCGCGGTAGATTGAGTCCGGGATGTCGATGGTGGTACGCATAAAAACATATTAGCATATTTATGCCCACAAATGCGTGTGAATTTATAACCTCGAAGACGCATCTTTACCATTGGCAGGGCGACGAATTTCGTCCGCTTTTGCCTACACTTTAGGGTCAGTCTTATGGCGAAACTTTGGGTTGTTCATGTGTGGTCTGTGCAGTTGACAAAGGCATCTGCTGAGCCTATCTTTGCCTAGTTTTTGTGAGCGGAGAGAGAGTTAGAAACCATGGCGTATTTTGAGCTTCAACCTGCTGAAGCGGACCTTCAGCAATTGTCTGAGCAGTATTGGCAGGAAGCCAGCGAGCGGGAACAGCAGCTTGAGACTGCTGCATTTGAAGCCGGCGAAGCAATTCGAGACGGCGAATACACGCTGGCCAACCTTGAAACCATCGTGCGCTGGAAATCCGAGCGCGTTGTGCACTACCTGATTGGCAACAGCAATGAAAGCATCAGGACCGCGCTGGCGATCGCGGCATCACCTCGTTCTTCGACAGAAGACGCGGTCATGGCTCTGGTCGGACTCCGTGGCGTAGATATTTCAATTGCGTCCGCAATTCTGGCTGCCATCCACCCTGAGCTCTATGCGGTATTGGATTACCGCGCACTTGAGGCGCTGGGACACGCGCGGCACGATGTGGCGTTCTACGCTGAATACAATGCGCATTGCAAGCGCTTGGCCGGGTATGGCATTGTCCAGCCCAAAGAGGGTCTGCCCGCGCCCACGGCGCTTCACGCACTGGAACGGGCGTTGTGGCAGTGGTCAAAGAGTCGCCAGGATTGGGGAGCGGCCGAGCTTACCACGATAAAATCGGGTTCGTGAGCAATTCCTTTGAGATTGGGCCGGTGCAGGTCGGGGCGGGCAAGCTCTTCCTGATTGCCGGTCCATGCGTGATCGAAGGAGAAGCGCATGTGCGGACCATGGCGGACGCGCTTCAGCGCGTCACTGCTGACCTGGGCATCCCATTCATCTTCAAGGCCAGTTACGACAAGGCGAACCGCACGAGCGTGAAGAGCTTTCGCGGGC
>PLKU01000425.1:1863-16758 GCA_003140705.1 Acidobacteriaceae bacterium | reverse complement strand
TTTTGTTCGGCTGCCTCCCGGCCTGGTATGCAACCCGCGTCGACCCCAACGATGCGCTCAAGGAAGGCGGGCGATCTGGAACCGGCGCAAGCCGTCATCGCCTCCGCCGCATCCTCGTTGTCGGCGAGTTTGCGCTCGCCCTCGCCCTGCTCACCGGCGCCGGCCTGGCCATTCACAGTTTCTGGAATCTCACTCGCGTCGATCTCGGCGTCAACACCGAACACGTGCAGACCTTTTTCCTGCCCGTTCCTGAAGCACGCCCCAAAGATCCAGCCCTGATTACCGGGTATTACCACCAGATGCTGGACAGCATCAAAGCGGTCCCGGGTGTGCTTGATGCAACCGTCGGCACCGGCACGCCCATGGAAGGCCTCGGCTTCGGCATGCCATTTACCATCGCCGGCCAGCCCGAGTTCTCTGATCCATCGCAGCGCCCGGGTGCGGGTTTCGGCATGGTCTCGCCCGATTACTTCAACACGTTCGGCATCAAGCTCATTCGCGGCCGCACGTTTACTGATGATGACAATGCCTCCAGCATTCATGTGGCCGTGGTCAATGAAGAATTCGTGCGCAAGTACTTCAGCGGCAAAGATCCGCTCCAACAGCGACTCATGGTTGAGGAACTCATTCCCGGCGTAACCAAGCTGGGTGCGCCCATCGCCTGGCAAATCATTGGGGTCATTCATAATGTGCGTGAAGGCAATTTCCGCGAAGACAGCCCTGAGATCTACATTCCCTTCTGGCAGATTCCATGGCCCTCGGCGGCTGTCGGCGTGCGCACCGCCGGAAATCCTGACGCCATGATGCGCAGCATCGCCGCCGCCGTCCATTCCGTCGATCCGCAGATCGCTCTTGCCGATCCTCGCACCATGGATGAAATCAAGAGCCTCAATCTCGCCGGCGATCGCTTCACGATGACCCTCTATGCAGCCTTTGCTACTGTGGCCCTGATCCTTGCGGCCGTAGGTATCTATGGCGTGATGGCCTTCACCGTCGCTCAGCGCGAGCACGAAATCGGCCTGCGCATGGCCCTCGGAGCAAGCCGCGGCAACGTCATCAGCCTCGTTCTCAAAGAGGCCCTTGTTCTTGCTCTTGTCGGCCTTGGCATTGGCCTCCTCGGCTCGTACTTCGTCGGCCGTGAAATGCAAAGTATGCTCTATGGCGTCGGTTCGCTCGACTACGGAGCTATCGCCGTCGTATCTCTTGTGCTGCTCAGCGCATCCTTGATTGCCAGTTGGATTCCCGCTCGCCGCGCCGCCGGCGTCGAGCCCATGAAAGCGCTTCGCGCGGATTAGGAGGAGAACGAAGATGGCATCGATTCTGCAAGACATGCGTTACGGGCTCCGCCAGTTGCGCCACTCGCCGGGATTCACCATCACCGCGGTTGCTGTGCTCGCGCTTGGCCTGGGCGCCAACATCGCTGTCTTCACCATTCTCAATGGAATCTTCTTGCGCCCGCTGCCTTACGCGCAGCCGGACCGCATCGTCGAGATTAAAGGCGCGGGTTCTGGGCCGTACTACTTGTTGAGCTACGCCAACGTGATCCAGTTTTGTGATGCCGTAGGTCGTGGAATGCGTACCGGAGTAGTGATGAATCGTTCCATGGGCAGCATCGTCGCTCCAGGAGGCCGCTTCCAGGCACAGAAGGTTGAGGTCACCGCTGGCCTGCCTGCAATGCTCGGCGTGCAGCCCATCCTCGGCCGTTCGTTTCGCGGCGATGAGAATGACCCGGGCCGCAATCACGTAGTGTTGATCGGTGAAGAGGTATGGCGTAAGTTCTACGCTTCCGATCCTCAAATCGTAGGTAAGACCCTCGCCATCAAAGGTCAGGCCTTTACTATTCTCGGCGTCATGCCCAGGGGTTTTTCGTTTCCCTTTGGCGATGTCAATCAAATATGGTCGCCCGCCGCGCTCGATCCAGCAAGCCGCTCCGCGATGGGCGGTAAGCAGGTGGCGTGGGTCGATGAAGTCTACGCGCGGTTGCCCGACGGCATTACCGTCGCGCAACTCACGGATCAGCTGACGCGCACGCAGGCCGTCATCGCCAAGGAGGCCACCGACGGCCCCTCCATAGCCCCCAGAATCGGCGTCACAGAGTATCAACAGTCGCTAAACCACCAGGTTCGTAAGCCGCTGATGCTGCTATATGCTGTGGTGTTCGGCATCTGGGCGTTGGCCTGCCTCAACGTCACCAGCCTCATGCTGGCGCGTGCGGTTTCGCGCACTCGCGAACAGGCAGTCCGCGCCGCATTGGGGGCCAGCTGCACTCGTCTCCTGCAACAAACCATCGTTGAGAGCCTTTTGCTCAGCGGCATCGGAAGTGTTTTCGGGTTGCTTCTCGGTCTGTCCGCCATCAAACTGCTCTGGCATCCAATCACCCGCAATTTGCCGCTCACCAATGCGGTTCATCTCGACTGGCGGGTCGTTGTCTTCCTGGCCGCGCTTACCCTCTTCACCGCTGTGATTGTCGGAGTCTTCCCCGCGCTCCGGGCCATGCGCCGGAACGTGCAGAGCAGCCTAAACGGCGTGACAACGACGGCATCGGCCAGCCAGAGTCGCACCCGCGAAGCACTGGTCGTAGCGCAGCTCGCGCTTACGCTCGTGTTTCTCCTGGGCGCCGGACTTTTTCTGCGCACCATTCACGCTCTCCGTCAGGTGCCGCTCGGCTTTACGCAGCAGAACGTGCTCACCGGCGGCATCATCATCAATGCGGGGAGTTCTCATCAGGACGAGGATGCGGTCAATATTCAATCGGATATCATCCGCACCACATATCTTCCTTTAATCGATCGGTTGCGCGCCATCCCCGGCGTGAAGGTGGCCGCGCTCAGTTCGGTCCTTCCGTTGCGCAGCGAGTTTTCTGTCAGAATCTCCGGGAATCTCGATCACAAGGACGCTCCCCGCGAAAAAACTCCAACTGCCGACGGCCGCCTGGCATCGCCTGGCCTTGTTGATGCCTTAGGCATTCCCATGCTGCGTGGCCGTTTCTTCACCGAGGACGACACGGGAGCCTCACCGGTCGTGGTGGTCGTGAACCAGGCCTTCGTCAACCGCTACCTTCCTGGTCAGGACCCCGTCGGCCACATCTTCTCCATGGGCAAAACAGGGAGGTTCGCTGAAATGCACATCGTTGGCGTCATCGGCGACGTCAAACAGCGCAAGGTTACGGATGCCACAAAGCCGGAGCTCTATTTCTCCCTCGCTCAGACCGAGCCTGGAACACCGTTCTACGGCATCGCGACCGCATTCATCCAGGTCGCCATTCGTAGCGCAGTACCCGCCGATTCTCTCCGAGCGCAATTCGACAAAACTCTGCATGAAGTCGCCCCCGACGCCACAACAACTGATGTGAAGACCATCCACGAAGCCGTGGAAGATTCATTCGGAAGCCAGGCGCTGACCGCTTACCTGCTTGAGACCTTAGCCGGACTGGCTCTGCTTATCGCCTCTGTCGGCCTTTACGGCCTGCTCTCTTTCGCCGTGGCGCAGCGCACCCGCGAAATCGGCCTACGCATTGCTCTCGGCGCTCCGCAGGCCAACATTGTCACCCTCGTGTTGCGCCGCGCCCTTATGTTGGTTGCCATCGGATTGACAGCCGGAGGAGTACTCGCGTGGTTTGCCGTGACTCTTGCGGGCACCTACATCTTTGGTGTTCAGCCGCACGACGGCCTTACCTTCACAGCGGTTGTGCTTGTGCTTGCTGTCGCTTCCTTTTTTGCGGCATGGCTGCCCGCCCGACGCGCCGCGGCCGTCGACCCCATTCTAGCTTTGAGATCGGAGTAACAAATCATGATTGAATTGAAAAACATCGAACGCAGCTATAAAACGGGCCATACCGAGACCTGGGTCTTGCGCCGCATCGGCCTCACCATCAAAGAGGGCGAGTTCGTCACCGTGATGGGACCTTCCGGGGCAGGGAAGTCTTCGNNATCACCTGCTCGACGATCTCACAGTCGCAGAGAATATTGACCTCCCGCTTTCATACAAGAATCTTCCTGCCAAGGAACGCCAGGCGATGGTGGCCGACATTCTCGACCGCTTCCAGATCGTCGCCAAAAAAGATTTGTTTCCCTCGCAGCTCTCCGGCGGGCAGCAGCAGCTTGTCGGCATTGCGCGCGCCGTGGTCCATGCTCCTTCGCTCCTCCTTGCCGATGAACCCACAGGCAACCTGCACTCCACCCAGGCACGCGAGATTATGAATCTCTTCTGCGAGCTCAATCGTGCCGGCACAACCATAGTCCAGGTCACTCACTCTGAAGAAAACTCACGCTACAGCAAGCGCATCCTTGAACTGCGCGACGGTTGGCTTACGCGCGACGAATTGATCGAGCCAAAGGCAACGGAGGTCAACGCCAAGTGAACCATTCATTCAGAAATACGGCAAGATCCATCCAGGCCGTTGTAGCCATGCTTCTGTTGCAGGTAAATCCGGCTCTCGCCGTCGAGCCTCCCGCCACCGCCGTCTCCCAGCAGACACCTGCGCCGGCAGCCGCTATCCCGCCGGCACGCGGCACGCAGATTCCTTTTAACGAGATGCTTCGGCCCTCGCGCAACCCCATCAATGCCTATCGCGGCACCGTCGTGGCGCCCCCTAGCCTTGCCAATTCTCCGCGACTCGATGCGCTCGTCAAGGACGGCAAGCTCTATCTGTCCCTGCGCAATGCCATCGACCTCGCTCTCGAAAACAACCTCGACCTCGTCATCGCTCGCTACAACATCCCCATCGCGCAAATGGATATTCTGCGCACCGCGGCTGGCGGTTCCGTCCGCGGCGTCAATACCGGCGTAGTCTCCGGCACTCCTGGGGGAACCGGCGCCGGTGGCTTCGGCGGGGGTGCTGGCGGAGGAGCGGGTGGCACCAGCGGCGGCGCAGGCGGTGCAGGAGCCGGAGCATCGGGTCTGGTCACCTCGACGCTGGGTACGGGTACCTCTGTCTCCAACTACGATCCACTCATCTCTGCCAACGCGTTTGTTGATCACCTCACCCAGCTGCTGCCCAACAAGACCATCTACGGCGTCCCGGTCATTCACGACAACACCATTGAGGGCAATCTTACCTACCAGGAGGCGTTTCCCACTGGCGGCGGTCTCCAGGTTGAATTCAACAACAATCGTCAAACCTTCAACAGCCCCAACCAGAGCATCAATCCGCAGCTCACCTCGTACGTCCAGGTCTACATGCAGCAGCAACTGCTTGCCGGCTTCGGACTGGGACCGAACCTGCGCTTTCTGCGTATCGCCAAAACCAATCAGAAGGTCTCTGACATCGCTTTCCGCGCCCAGGCCATCGCCACGGTAACCCAGATCTGCAATCTCTATTGGGACCTGGTGAGCGCTTACGATGAGGAACAAGTCGATGAGCGCTCGGTGGAGTTTGCCACCCAGACCCTCGATATCAGCCGTAAGCAGCTTGCGTTGCAGGCCATTCCTGAAATGGATGTGCTCAAGGCCGAAGGAGAAGTGGCCAATCGCCAGCAAGACCTCACCGTCTCCCGCACAAACCTCGAATTGCAAGAGCTTTATATGAAGAACGCCATCACTCGCTCGCTCGATGATCCCGTCTTGCAGGAAATGCCGGTCGTCCCGGTCGACCATATCGGCACCCAGGTTCAGTCCAGCTCCGAATCACTGCAGGATATGATGGCGGATGCCCTCAAAAATCGTACCGAGCTGCTTGAGTCAGCCCTCGTTCTGCAAAATAGCGAACTCAGCAGAAAAACTGCCCGCAACGCGCTGTTGCCCACGCTTTCTGTTTATGGCTTCTATGCCGGCACGGGATACGGCGGCACTACCTCTCCCTCCAGCGGCTCAACCGTCCCTGGCGGGTTCGGCGGTGCCGTGGCGAATGCATTGAACTATTCTTCGCCTGAGTATCAGGTTGGTCTTCAATTGAGCGTGCCTTTACGCAACCGCATCGCCAAGGCCGATCAATACCGCACCGAACTCGAATATCGCCAATCCCAGGTGTATATGGAGGAACGGAAAAAGCAGATTCGCATTGAGGTTCGCAATGCAAGCTATGCACTGGAGCAAGGCGCAAGCCGCGTTGAAGCTGCGCAAAAGGCCCGCGACCTCGCTCAAAAAACCTTGGATATCATGCAGAAGGAACAGAAACTCGGCGTAGGCTCCAATCAGCAGACACTTTCAGCCGAGCACGACTTGAGTTTGGCCGACCTGGCGTTGGTTACCGCAGAGACCGCGTATGAAAAATCGCGGATCGAAGTGCGCCGCGCCACCGGTTCCATCCTCGAGGACTACGGCATCTCGATTTCCGATGCAAGATCAGGGGTAGTGGAGGCGGACAATTCCAATTAAGGAAGAGAAAATTCGAGTTTTGGTCGCCGACGATCAGCCCCACATTCTCGAGGCTGTCGAGCTGCTTCTGGCCCCGCAGGGCATCGACGTCAGCTGTGTTCGCTCTCCAAAGTTGCTCCTCGATGCGATCGGCGAGAACGACTACGACGTCGTACTCATCGACCTTAACTACACGCGCGACACCACCTCCGGCCAGGAAGGCCTCGATCTCCTCGCCCGCATCCACGAAATGGATCCGCGCATTCCAGTCATCGTCATGACCGCCTGGGGCAACATTGACTTGGCCGTCGAATCCATCAAGCGCGGCGCACGCGACTTCGTCCAGAAGCCGTGGGAGAATGAGCGCCTGGTCTCGCTCGTTCGCGTTCACGCCGAGTTGCATCATGCTCTGCGTCGCGCCCGTCAGCTCGAACTTGAAAATCGCCTCCTCCGCGCTGAAGGCATGCCCGAGTTTGTCGCTAGCGCTCCCTCCATGCAGCCCGTGCTTGAGTTGATTGGTCAGGTTGGCCCGTCTGATGCCAATGTTCTCATCACCGGCGAGCATGGCACCGGCAAGGAAATAGTTGCCAAGCTGCTCCATGCTGCCTCGCCCCGGGCCGCCCGCTCACTGGTGGCAGTCAACGCTGGTGGATTGCCTGAGGGCACCTTCGAAAGCGAAATCTTCGGCCACGTCAAGGGCGCATTCACTGACGCACGCACTGATCGCATTGGCCGCTTCGAGCTGGCAAACGGTGGCACTCTCTTCCTCGATGAGATTGCCAACGTCCCCCTCCGCCAGCAGGCCAAACTGCTTCGCGTGCTTGAGACCGGAGAACTCGAGCGTGTCGGCTCGTCGCAAACACGCCGCGTCGATGTGCGCATACTCTCCGCCACCAACGCGCGCCTCGACGAAGAAGCAAAAGCCGGCAACTTCCGTGAAGACCTGCTCTTCCGCATCAACACCGTCGAGATTCACCTGCCCGCCCTTCGTGATCGCCGCGAAGACATTCCTCTCCTGGCCATGCACTTTCTCGGCCGCAACCGCACGCGCTATCGCAAGCAGGTGAACGGCTTCTCTCCCGCAGCCATGCAGCAGATGATGCAGTATCCCTGGCCGGGCAACGTGCGCGAGCTTGAGCACACAGTGGAGCGCGCTGTGCTGCTTTGCCGTGGAGATGAAGTCGAACCCGCCAACCTCGCCATCGTCGCCGCACGCCCCTCAACGCCCTCGTTTGAGAATATGAGTATCGATGAAGTCGAGGCGCTGCTGATCAAGAAGGTGCTTCGCCGCTGCGATGGCAATATCTCCCAGGCCGCTGAATCCCTCGGCCTCAGTCGCGCCGCGCTCTATCGGCGCATCGAAAAATATGGGCTCTGACAAGAATGCCCGCAGGCGTCGCCGCTCGGCCATTCGCCGGGCGTGGCTTTATTGTTTGCTTCTCACCTTGCCCACTCTCGTTTCTGCCGCGCTGCTCTTTTACCAGCACCACATCGACGTCGCTCCCGCTCTGCTCCTTGCCGGCTGCCTGCTTCTCTATCTCGTGCTCGTGGCTGCCGGATTGATTGAAGGCATGGTGCGCCCGTTGCAAACGCTGTCCAATGTCGTCTCGTCGCTGCGTGAGGGCGACTACTCCTTCCGCGCGCGTGGCGCCGGATCGAGAGATGCTTTTGGCGAGCTGGCCACTGAAGTCAATGCTCTCGCCGATCTCTTGCAAAAGCAGCGCGTCCGTTCACTTGAAGCTACCGCGCTCCTCGCCCGCATTCTCGAAGTCATGCATGCGCCCCTCTTTGCGTTTGACCGCGAAAGCCTGCTTCAACTGGTCAACAACGCTGGAGTCAAACTCCTCGGGCTCACGTACGCCCGCTGCTTTGGCCGCACTGCGCACGAGTTGGGACTTGAAGAACTACTCGCCGCGCCTGACCAATCCATCCACATCATCAACGTTAACAAGGAGTCGCCTCCCAACGCCACGCGCTGGCTACTCCGCAAGGCGGCCTTTCGTCAGGATGGAGTTCCCCATACGCTCCTCCTCCTCGCGGACGTGAGTCTGCCCCTGCAGGAAGAGGAGCAGATCGCATGGAAGCGTCTGATTCGTGTGCTCGGCCACGAGCTTTCCAACTCGCTCGCGCCCATCAAATCCATCGCCGGTAGCCTGCTGGCGCGGGTTGACAACATGGGAGGCGACGACGGCACGCTCCATGACTTCCGCCGCGGACTCGGCGTCGTCGAAAGCCGCGCCGATTCACTGCACCGCTTCGTGCAGTCCTATCGGCTCCTCGCCCAGTTGCCCCCGCCGCACCTGAAGCCAGTGCAGCTCGGTCCGCTCCTCGAGCGCGTTGTCCTGCTTGAGCAGCGCATCCCCGTAGAATTCGAACCCGGACCACCCGCCCTCTTGCTCGCCGATCCTGATCAGTTGGAGCAGATGTTCATCAACCTGTTGGCCAACGCCGTCGACGCTTCGCTTGCCAACGGCTCCAAGCCTGTACGAGCCAGCTGGCGCGTCGCCGACTCCAGCCTTCTGGTCACCATCGAAGATCGCGGCCTCGGCATCGCCAACACTGAAAACCTCTTTGTCCCCTTCTACACCACCAAGCCCGCAGGCAGCGGCGTGGGCCTCGCGCTTGCGCAGCAGATTGCTCGCGCACACAGCGGCGAAATCCGCCTCATCAATCGCGACGACGGCGAAGGTGCACGCGCCACCATCCGCCTGCCCCTCGCGCAGCCATGAATTGTAAGGGATTCTTTTTCCGGGGGCCTCATCCATCGCGCACTTTGCGATTTGTGGGATCGCATCAAGCCCGCATCTCAGGGTCGTCAATGCCCTAGTCGCACACCAGCGCCCCATCCGGAAAGCTCTGTTCGTCGCTCTCTTCCATTGCCAACCCGGAATCCGTCTCCGCAAGCTTCGCGGCAAAAAACAGCTCTACCTGGTCCAGCACTTCGCTTCCAGTCTTCGCCTGGTAAATCGCCCCGCGCAGCTTCGCCCCGCCCGGCACCCCGTGCGTAAACCATGTGGCAAACTGCTTCATCTTGCCCGACGTCTCGCCCAAGCGGGCATCTCTCGGCAAATCCTTCGTGGCCTCGACCTCTTCCAACAGCATCTGAAAGTAAGCGCGAATCATCCGGTAACGATCTTCCACCGTCGGCCGTTCGTAGCTGCCCGTCGCCGTGTACTGCGCAATCTGCCTGAAAATCCAAGGGTTCGCCGGCGCGGGCAAGACGACCACGCTNNCATCGCAGCCTGTCTCCGCCACCATGGCCACTGCTGCTTCGGGAGTCGTAATGTCACCGTTCCCAATCACCGGAATCCCAACACCCTGCTTCACCGCGGCAATCCAATCCCACTGCGCCTGGCCGCTGTAGCCCTGTTCCCGCGTTCGTGCGTGCAGTGCCACTGCATTCAGCCCCTCGGCCTCCGCCATCCGTGCCAGTTCCACGCACACAATCTGCTTCTCGTTCCAGCCCATGCGGAACTTCACGGTGAAGGGAATCGAAACCGCCTTCCGAACCGCACGGAAAATCTCGCCAATCTTCGGCAGATCCCGCAGCAGCCCCGAACCTCCGTTGCAGCCCACCACACGCTTGGCCGGGCAGCCCAGGTTCAGGTCCACCGAGTCGAATCCCGTCTGCTCCACGATCTTCGCCGCTTCCGCCAGCGTCTCCGCATTCGATCCGAAAAGCTGCGCTCCGATTGGATGCTCGTCATCGTAGAAGGTCAGGTACCGCCGCCGCTTCGTCTCCCTCATGCGCGCAAGCCCGTCGGCTGAGGTGAACTCCGTCATTAGCAGCCCGCATCCTGACTGCGTGTTCGTGACAGCTTTCTCCACCCCATCCAACAATCCGGGAGCCTCGGGGAGGCTGTTGGCGCTGGAGAATAAGCTGGCATGCCGGATAAACCGCCGAAACACCGTGTCTGTCACCCCGGCCATGGGAGCCAGCACCGTAGCAGGAGCCACCAGCACCGTCCCCAGCCGCACCTCCGCCGGAACCCGCGTCCCCGCCGGCATCTGGTGCTCTCTGGGGTTATCCCAGTCCTTCTTTACGGTAAAACCCTTGCCAGCCATGAATTCCCTTGAGCTTCCAGCTCTTAGCTTCCAGCCGCCAACTCGCCTTCGCCAGGGACGGCCCCTGCGTAAAACCGTATCAGCAAATCCCTGCTTGAACGGCTAGAAGCTAAAAGCTGCACCTCAAACGTACTTGGGCCTCCGCCAAAGCGGAGGCCCAATCGTCCAATCCAGCTGATTCGGCGTCGCTTACTTGACTGCCGAGACCTCGCCAGCCTTGGCATACTTGCGGCGGAACCGCTCGACGCGTCCTGCTGTATCCACAAGGCGCTGCTTGCCCGTGAAGAACGGGTGGCAATTCGAGCAAATTTCCACGTGAATGTCGCCCTTGTGGGTCGACCGGGTCTCAAAGTTGTTCCCGCAGGCGCACTTAACCAGCACCGCGGCGTAATTGGGATGGATCTTTTCCTTGGGCATCTACAAACCTTTCACTGCAATACTTCTATTGTAGGGGCATTCGCACCGTTTAGCAACGAACAGCGACGGCGGCCTTTGATTAGCGCTAGCCAAGCCTCCCACCGCATCCCGCAATCCCAAGCCAAACTCCTCTCGTTCACTCTGCTCTAGTCCCCAGTCCCTTAGTCCCTAGTCCCTAGTCTCTGGTCCCTCGCCCCTTCTTCACTGTGCCAGTGCCTTCTCAATCCCCGCCTCAACCAGCGGTGCCATGATCGCGTACCCGGCTGGCAGAGGATGCACACCATCCTTGCTCAGCGTCGCCGGCAGACCGTTGCGCAAATCCTTCATTGCCGTGTGGTAGTCCACGTATGGATAGCCGTTGTCCGTCGCATATTGCTTGATCCATGCATTTAGCGTCACCACTTTGCTCGCCGGCGACAGTCCCGGCCGCCATGGAAAATCGAAGGCAGGCATCACCGAGCAAAGCACCACGCGAATATGATTCGCAGTCGCCAACTCGGCCATCGAAGTCAAATTGTCTTCAATCTGTTCCAGAGTCTCCGGCCCCGTATTGCCGGCAATGTCATTGATCCCTGCCAGAATCACCACCGCACTCGGATTCAGCGCAATCACATCCTGGCGAAACCGAACCAGCATCTGTGGCGTGGTCTGACCGCTGATTCCGCGATTGATATACGGCTTTCCCGGAAACGATCCATCTGCTCCGTCGAGCTTCCATCCTTGTGTGATCGAGTCGCCCATGAACACAACGCGCTTCTCGCCCGGCGCCGGAGGTCCCAGCGCGGCATCCGCATCCTTGAACCGTGTCAGCCACGGAAAATCCGTCAACACCTGCTCGTCGTGCGCTTTCTGGTATGCGGAAACAGGCGGAGCCGTTGGCTTTGCAGCTTCAGGCGCAACTGGCGCCGCCTGCGTTGGAGCCGGCGCCTTGGTCTCCGGAACGTTCCCAGGCTCTTGTCCTGCCAGCCGGGCCGGCCCCGCCAGTCCAACCAGAGCCGCGCCGATCAACAATGCATTGCGAAGAATAACTCGACTCAAAGGTTTCTCCATTCCCCAACCCTACAGTCTGAAAAGATACTACGGTTCCCATGCCGCTCGCACTCCGAGCCGAAGGCGTCCGCCCGACCGCAGGCGGCTTTTCCACATTGAGGCCCTCAACCTCCACCGCGCCAGCCCCGCGCCATTTGCGCTACGCTTGATGCAGATGACTGTATGCACAATATGTAATGGAATCGGCCTGGTAAGAGTGGTCAGTGATCGCGGCCAATGGGTTTCCCGCGCATGCGAATGCCAGGAGATGGTGCGTGAAGACCGCCGCCTCGCCGCCGCCCATATCCCTGAGCGCTACCGTCACTACACCCTCGACGGCTATGAGACAGCCTTTCGCGGCGCCGACGCCTCACTTGGCCGCGCCCACCTCACCGCCCGCAAGTTTGTCGAGGCCTACCCAGTCGATACCGCCGGCAAGGGACTGCTCTTCACCGGCTCCATCGGCGTCGGCAAAACCCACCTCGCCGTCGGCGTCCTGCGCCGCCTCGTGCAGGAGCGCGGCGTCAAAGGCCTCTTTTGCGACTACCGCGAACTGCTCAAGAACATCCAGAACAGTTACAACCCCCAGGTCCACACCACTGAGCTTGAGCTCCTCAAGCCCGTCTTCGCCGCCGACGTGCTGGTCCTCGACGACCTCGGCGCGCAAAAACCCAATGAATGGGTCTGGGACACGGTTGCTCTCATCCTCAACACCCGCTACAACGACAAGCAGACCACCATCATCACCACCAACTACCCTGACCTCGCCGCTGGGAGCGGAGCCCAGACTGAAGCCGAACGCGCCGCCCGCGAGCAAACCCTCGGCGACCGAATTGGCGACCGCATGCGCTCCCGCCTGGCTGAAATGTGTGTTCGTGTTGAAATGACCGGAGAAGACTTCCGCCAGACCGTAAAACGCGCCCGCTTCGGCTGAGAATTGCCCTCAGGACCTGAAGTGCGCGCCTTTTCTCCAAATAAGATCGGATTTCGATGCCGTCCGGCCGGAATGGGCGCCGGAGCCTGCGATTCTAAAGATAAGAGCTAGAAGCGAGGAGCTTCTTTTCAAAACACCCAAAGGCTGCCCAGCAGCAATAGGATCGCGGCCACCGTCAAGCTCTGGTAGACCATTTCTTCGGCGCTCCGAGGCTGGCGAGTCTGGGTGAACGCCGTGTCAGGCGCAGGCATAGAATTGATGGCGGTCGGAGGTATCGATTGCATCGAAGGCCTGCCTTTCTGTGCCACCCAGCAAGGTTACGGGAATGGCCCTCGGCCGGTTCCCCGTCTTTCTTCCTTGGACCCCGCACCCTGCCAAAAGTTGTCCCACATTCATTGGTGATTAGGACAAAATTGTCAGCCGCAAGCTATATATCGGCCAATGGCGAAAAAGCATCTCATATATAGCAAGAACGGGTGATCCCCAACTATTCCTTTCGATAGGGGTGTAAAATCCGCTCGTGAGCTCTGGTCCCGATCTGAATCTTGCCTCTTCCGCCCAGCCGCCTGAGCGTAACTGGCTCTCCCTGGCCATCGCCGCCGCCGTCGTCCTCATCGGTGCGGCCGTCCTCATTCTGGTTTTGGAACACAGCAAGCCAGCAGCCTCGGTCACGCCCATCTCCGCTGCGTCAGACGCCTACGCGGCCAATCTGCCCATCACCGGCCTGGCCATGAGTGAGGCAGCCAACTTCGCTGGCGGCAAGGTCACCTATCTTGACGGCCACATCGCCAACACCGGCAACCGCACTGTCACTGCCGTCACCGTCCAGGTCCTCTTCCGCACCTTTGCCCATGAAGTTGCGCAAAATGAGACCCAGCCCTTGATGATCATTCGCACCCGCGACCCCTACGTCGACCTCCAACCGGTCTCCACTGCACCCCTCAAGCCCGGAGACACCCAGGATTTCCGCCTGATCTTCGATGCTGTTACTTCTGACTGGGACGGCACCTATCCGGAGGTCCGAATCGTCCATGTAGAAACCAGGTAGCCTTCCGCCTTTCTTCTTTACTCGGTACAAAATACTCGAAGCTGCAAAAATTACATCGCCCGCACGCCAAAGGGCCCTAAACTCGCTGCAACTGCTCTACAGCCTCATCCGCATAACCCATTCAATATGAACAAAATAGACAATCCACACCACTGGCATCCGCCATTGGCACAGGCATTGCTATACCTATGGGCGAGCAGGCAAACCGCTCCTACCGCAGAATCCATTGCGGAGAACAAAAAGGCGAGGGCCAAAATTCATATGAGAATCACTTCTTCAAATCGCAGCCACTTCCATAGCCAGTTAGCCATTTGCTTGCTGGCGTCAGCGGTCGCCATTCCTGCGCTTGGCCAGCAGGACCAGTCTTCGCAGCAGCCCACGAGCACTCCTCCTCAGGCAGCTCAGTCCACCACGACCACGAAGAACGCTCCTCCTGCAAAGGAAGGTTTCTGGGGACGTGTCAATCCCTTCGCTCGCAAGGTGTGGGTCAAGCGCCAGACAGACCCCATCAATGACCGGCTCAGCGAACTCGATGAGGTCAACGCCAAGAATTCCTCAGACATCAAGGATGTCGATTCCCGGGCACAGGCTGGCATTCGTCAGGCGCAGTCCGCTGCCGATGCCGCCAACCAGACCGCTACGGCTGCAGGCCTTCAGGCTCAGCAAGCCGGAACCACGGCCAAGGGTGCTGACATCCACGTCAACCAGCTGAACACAACCGTCAACGGCCTCGACCAGTATCGTCAGGTCAACACGATTGAGGTTGCCTTCCGCGGTGGCGTACCCACATTGTCCGCCGCTGCCAAAAAGCAGCTTGACGATCTGGCGGCCGGCGTCACTGGCCACCAGGGCTACATTCTCGAAATGGAAGCGCACTCCCCCGCAGCTGGCAGCGTTGGCATTCAGAACTCTGAACGCCTTGCGGAAGCAGTCAAGCGCTACCTCGTAACTGAACATCAGATTCCCGTCTTCCGTTTGCACGCTGTTGCCCTCGGCAACGCTCGAGTCGCCACTTCCGCCGATGATAGCGAGAAGACCGAGAAGAGCGACCGGATCAGAACAAGCAGCGTCAGCATTCGGCTGATGGAAAACAGTTTGGCGGCCCAGG
>PLKU01000425.1:0-1797 GCA_003140705.1 Acidobacteriaceae bacterium | reverse complement strand
TCCTTGCCGGTGAATTTGTAGTGTTGGTTGGTGAGGTTGTCTGTCACCTGCAGTTCGCCACCAAAGGGGTAAAAGTCCGGCTCGTTCTCTACCGTTCCATTCGCGTTGGCCAGCAGATTCGATGACCCGAGCATATCCTCCAGATAATAGTAGACACTGCCCGTGGCCGCGTCCCGCCGGGCTAAACGCCTTCCATTAACAAAGATATATTCGCTGGTCACGGTGCCGCTGATGTTGCTCTCGGCCAAAGCACCTACGCCCCAATAGAGCGTTGGCGTGGCGTCGCCGCCGGTTTTCTCGACGCGCACCCCGTCCCCGTCATAGGTGTAGTTCGCCCCCGCCGCGCAGGTCATCTGGCCCTCAGCGTTCCAAGCATATGCGTTTGTTCCACAACCGTAGTTGATTCCATCGTTGAGTACGTTGCCAGCGGCGTCATAGCGCAGGTATTCTGCGATCGCCTCTCCGCCGCATCCCAGCAAAGCTACCGCATCCCGTCTGAGGCTGAGTGGGAGTACGCCTGCCGCGNNTGTACGACATGCACGGCAACGTTCGCGAGTGGACCGCCGACCTCTGGCACGACTCCTACGACCTCACTCCCCAGGACGGCCGCCCCGCTCTCGATGGCCACAGCTCCAGGCGCATTGTCCGCGGTGGCGGATGGCGCGACAGCGCTCCCATGCTCCGCTCTGCCGCCCGCATGCGCGCCACAAGATCCATCCGCGCCGACGTTATAGGATTCCGCGTAGCCCGCTCCGTAGGCTAACCCCCATCACCATCCAAGAGCCCCAAAAATCAAACCGTCACCCGAGTCCAACGCCCGGCAGTCATCCCCGCCGCCCCCTGCAGGCCCATTCCCAGTAATCAATCGCAAATCACCCATGCCTCCGCCCTCGCCGCTCCGCCACCACCCCCGCAGCAAAAAACTGATTGCATAAGCGATGCCCGCCCCTCCATCCCATCCTCAATCCCAACCTGTCTCCGCCAACCCAGCTCCCGGCCCCGCTCTACACCATCAAATCCCGCATCCGCTACGCTGCCGCGCCACAAACCTCTCACCACATTTTCCAAATTGAGAAAATCAAGATCTTTGCTCCAAAAAACACCTCGCCGCCTCTCCCGTTAAAATCAACGCTATATGGAACCCAAAATTCTCAGTCCCGCCGTCGAAACCGCTCCCGACACCATCCTCGACGGCAGCCGCTTCGTCCGTGCCTGTCTCCGCCGTCCCGTCGACCGCACCCCCGTCTGGTTTCTCCGCCAGGCCGGACGCTACATGCAGGAGTACCGCGAAGTCCGCAAGCACCACACCCTCGTCGAAATCTGCAAATCCCCAGAGCTCGCCTCTGAAGTCTCCATCACTGCCGCTGAAAAGCTCGGCGTCGACGCCGCCATCATCTTTGCCGACCTCCTTTTACCCCTCGAACCCATGGGCCTCCCCTTCGAGTTCCAGGCCGGCGAAGGTCCCGTCGTCCACCATCCCGTCCGCACCGCTGAAGACGTCCGCGCCCTCCGCACCGACCGCGCTGCCGACCTCGCCTACGTCGCCCGCGCCATCCAAAAGGTCGCCGCCCACTTCCGCGACCGCCTGGGCATCATCGGCTTCTGCGGCGCACCCTACACCCTCGCCAGCTACATGATCGAGGGCGGCGGCTCCAAAAACTACATACACACCAAGCAGATGATGTATCGCGACACCCTCTCCTGGCGCCTCCTCCTCGACAAGATCGTCAAGGTCCTCGAAGAGTACTGCCGTCTCCAGGTCCAGGCCGGCGCAGACGTCATTCAGATCTTCGACAG
>PLKU01000237.1 GCA_003140705.1 Acidobacteriaceae bacterium | reverse complement strand
CCGATAGGAACCTAACGTTTCCCGGGAGTAAACCGACAGACGATCAGATTACAAGAGAAAGTAGTCCAGATCTGGCAAGCATTCGTCTGCTGGAAATGGTGGGGCTCATTCGCGAACGATGATTTTCAAAAGAGGCCAATTTCGAACGGGCAGGACTTCACCCTCAGTTGTTGCGAAGAGCAACCATGGGGTTGATGCGGGAGGCTCTCCTTGCAGGGATATAGCCGGCGAGCAGAGCCACGGCGCCGATTAGAAGGACCATGGCGGCAAACGTTACGGGGTCAGTGGGTGCAGTGTTGAAGAGCAGTGCGGCGATGGCCCGGGAGACGAGCAAAGACGCAATGGCTCCCGCTGCAATTCCGATGAGGGCGAGGCGGAGGGTTCTGGAGAGGACGCTGCCGACAACGTTGGAGCGTGATGCGCCGAGAGCCATCCGGATTCCGATCTCCTGGGTGCGCTGGGTGACGGAGTAGGAGATGACACCGTAAATGCCGAGTGCGGCGAGAAGAAGACCAAGGCCGGCGAAAGAGGCTACCAGCATGACGAAGAAGCGGCGCGGGGAGCCGGCGTGATCCACCAGCATCTGGATCGGCTTGAACTCGTTCGCGGGCTGGTTGGGATTCATCTGCCGCAGCACAGCCATGACGCTAGAGGCGAGAGAGGCGGGCGGGAGCTTGGTGCGGATCACGAGATTGGCTCCCATCGGGCCTAATTGAGGCGACGTTTGGGACAGATACATCTGCCATCCGGCGTTGGTCTCCGCGCTGGTTTCATGCACATCGGCAACTACGCCAATCACATGAACTTCATAACCGGCTACCTCGGCGATGCGCCCGATGGGGTCTTGCCCAGGCCATAGGAATCGGGCAACGGTCTCGTTGACAATCACCGCGCCCTGGCTCTTGTCATTGTCCTCCCAGCGAATATCGCGGCCCTTCACAAGATGCATACCAATTGCGTTGAAATAGCCGGGAGTGACAAGGTAGGCAAAAGTGGCCGGGAACTCGTCTTTGCGATAGGTATGGTCCTTGGGCAAAATCCCAAAACTGCGATTGGTGCTCATGGGTAGACTGTCTGTGATGCCGGCGGTTTCCACGCCGGGAATCTGCTCGACGCGCTGAAGAATCTGCTGCAGGATGACGCCTCGCTTGGCTACACCGCCGCTATCGTCATAGCTGACACTGATGGCAGCGGCATGGCTGGGCCCGAAGCCGAGATCGACATCGAGGACGTGAAGAAAGCTGCGCAGCAGCAAGCCGGCGCCGACCAGCAGGACGCAGGCCAGGGCGATTTCAGAGATGACGAGCGCGGAGCGCACGCGGTCGTGGCTTCTGCCTTGGCCTGACCCCATGGTGCCGTCTTTAATGGCTGATTGCAGGTTGCCGCCGGCGAGCTTGATTCCGGGGGCGAGACCGAAGAGCAGCGAAGTCACAATGGCAATCAGGAGTGTCCACGCAAGAGCGTCGACGTCGATGTGCAGGCTGCTGAGCAGGGGCAGGGCGATGGAACCCTGGTGAGCCAACCAGGCGATTACGGCGAAGGCCATGCCGAGGCCGAGCAACGCGCCGGCAAGGGAGAGCACGAGGCTCTCGGTGAGGAGCTGGCGGACGATTCTGCCGCGGCCTGCGCCGAGAGCGGTGCGCATGGCGAACTCCTTGGCACGGGCGGCGGCGCGGGCGAGCAGCAGGTTGGAGAGATTGACGCAGACGATGAGAAGAATCATGCCGACGGCGCACCACAGGACGATGAGAGACTGGCGCAGCTTGCCGCTGACATAATCCTTGAGGCCGAAGACTTGGGCTGTGTATCCGCCGCCCAAATCTACGTGCTTGTTATTAAAGAGGAGACGGGGAACAAGGCTATCCGCTTCAGCCTGTGCCTGTGCCAGAGTGATGCCGGACTTGAGGCGGCCGACAAGCGCCATGGTGTTGCCCCAATCTTCCATGTTGTCGAGGATCGCAGGGCTGAAGAGATCGACTTTGGCTCCTGGAGAGAAAACTGCGCCTAAGTCGAACGTGTTAGGCAGCACGCCAACGATGGTGGTCTGCGTGCCGTCGAGATTGATGGTCTGGCCGACGATGGCGGGGTTGGCGTCGAACTGCCGCTTCCAGAATGGATAGCTCAGCAAGGCGACGGGCCGGCTGTTCTTGAGAGTTTCCTCGGTGCTGAAATTGCGGCCGAGCATGGGTGTGACGCCGAGCGTCGGCAAGAAGTTGCCGGCAACCGAAAGACCGGTGATGGGCTGCGGCTGGCCGTTGCCGATGAGCTTTACGTTGTCTGGTCCGGAGAAGGCGAAGTAGCCGGTGATCTGCTGGAAGGACCGATTCTGCTGCTGGAATGCCTGCATAGCATCGGTGGAGTACGTCATGCTGGAATCGCCGCCCTCGGGATCCTTTTGATGAATGCGGACCAGTTGCTGCGAGTTGGGGAAGGGAAGCGGGCGAAGAAGCAGCGTGTTGACTACGCTGAAGACGGCGATGTTGGCGCCGATTCCAAGGGCAAGAATAAGAATGGCGACGAGGGTGAAACCGCGGTCGCGGCTCAGGGTGCGGATGGTGTAACGCAGATCCTGGAGAAGAATGTCGAGTTTCATAAGTCCTCGCGCTTCGCGTTGTTGGTCTTTTGCCAAGTCGATACCGCCGAAACGAATGAGTGCCTGGCGGCGGGCTTCGAGAGGAGTGAGGCCGCGCCGGATGTTCTCCTCGATGGCCATTTCGAGATGCGCGGCTATTTCGGCTTCGAAGTCGGCGTCGAGCGGGGGCTTCTGGTAAAAAGAACGCACGCGGGCCAACGCTCGACGCAGCGCGCTCATTAGAGATTGCCTTCCGCAGACATGGCGAGCACGCGGCCCATCACATCAGACAAGCGCTGCCAGTAGGCCGCGTCCTTTTCGAGCTGTTTACGGCCGCCGCGGGTGATGGAGTAGAACTTGGCCTTGCGATTGTTGTCGGAGATGCCCCATTCCGCGTCGATCCATCCGCGCTGCTGGAGACGGACGAGAGATGCATAGATGGTGCCTTGGTTGAGCCGGACTTCGTCTCCACTGGCCTGCTCAATGCGGCGGGCAATGCCGTAGCCATGCTGCGCCCCAATGGTGGCAAGGGTTTGCAGGACCATCAGATCCAGGGTGCCTTGCAAGAGATCGAGTTTGGATTCACCCATTTTTCCGGCTCCTCTGTTCATGCCACATAAGTATCGCACAGGATGTGTGGGATCACCACAGGAAAAATAAACGCCTGCGCTGATCGCAAGCAGGGTCAGTCCCTCGACAGGGCTGTTTATTCCATTGGCGAGATGCGAGCATAGCGTACACGCGTAGGCGGAACATGGGAAGTCTTCAAGTGATGCTAAGAGAAAACCTATAAGTGAGACCCACGAAAGGGAAATATCGATGCACTTGAAGATGGCGGATCATCCTGTAGTAGCGTTGAAGCGTCTGTAACGGACGGGGAGCGAAGAGGATGACATAGCTCGA
>PLKU01000384.1:3773-7235 GCA_003140705.1 Acidobacteriaceae bacterium | reverse complement strand
GCAACATGACGGAGCACGACCCTGCTGTGATGGACATTGAGCAGTGGGCTGACTATTGGCACTCCTGCGGGACCGACGTCATTTACATCAGCGTTACTGGAATTCTTGCCTTCTACCCGTCGAAGGTGAAGTTTCATCGCCACGGGAAATTTCTAAAGGACCAGGACTTCTTTGGCGAGTGCGTGGCCGCAGCCAGAAAGCGGGGCATGCACGTGGTGGCGCGCATGAGCCCCGATCTGAACTGGGAGGACGCGCTAGAGGTGCATCCGGAGTGGGCAATGCGCAACAAGGACGGGTCAGCACAGTTCAGCACTGAAGATCCGCGCCTGTTCAAGACGTGCATGTTCTCGACATACATGGACGATTACGTTCCCGCGGTGATGCGTGAAGTGAATTCGCTGTACGACGTGGACTGCTTTTACACAAACGGCTGGCCTCCGATCGGGAACCTGCCGGATTGCCATTGCGCCATCTGCAGCAAGTTGCCGCCCGCAAATAGTGTGGCCTACTGGCATGCATTCAACGATCGACTCTTTGGGCTCTGGAGCAAATACGACGCTATCGCCAAAGAGAAGAAGTCGGACAGCTTCTTTTTTGCCAACCTGGGGGGCAATGTTCACGCGGGGCCAAATTTGGACCGTTTGGGCAAGACGATTGCCTGGTTTCAGGGCGATAACCAGGGCCGCACCAACCAGGATCCTGCGGTGTGGGGAGCTGCACTGCAGGGCCGCGTTTGCACGGCCGTGATGGATGGCAAGTTTGCGGCCAACATCACCGCTGCGTATTCCACCTGCGAAGTGCCGTGGCGGAACCTCGCCAAGAACGCTGGCGAGGCAAAGATGTGGCTAAACGAGACGCTGGCCAGCGGATTGGTTCCGTACTACCACTTTGTGGGCTCCGAGAATGGCTTTGGTGAAGATCGCCGCTGGCAGAAAGTGGGTGTGGATTATTTTCGCTGGACAGAGAAGCACGATGCTCATCTCAAGGTGCGCCGCTCCGTAGCAAACATTGGCGTCGTGATGGGACAGAGCACACAGCTGCTTTACCCCGGCCCTGCAACGATGCAGTCACGGACCTACATGCGCGAGACCACGCATGGCCTTTATGAAACGCTGCTGGCGGGGCGATTCTCATTTGATTATGTGCATGAAGATCGCCTGGAGCCGGAGCGCCTGAGCAAGTACCGCGCGCTTCTGCTGCCCAACATCGCCATGCTGAGCGACCGCCAGTGCGAGCAGATTCGAGAGTATGTGCGCCGGGGCGGATCGATCATGGCCAGCTTTGAAACCGGACTGTATGACGAGAACCTGAGGCCGCGTGAGGAATTCGGACTCGCGGATCTGCTCGGGATCAGGAAGGCCGGCGAGGCCATTGGTACAAACGGCAATGCCTATTACGGCCGCATTGAGCGACCACACACGATTCTCGAAGGCTTTGTGGACACAAACTGGCTGCCGGGCGCACAGAATCGCATTCCGCTGAAACCGGTGCGCGATGCGGTGTTGACCGTGGTGCCGGGATTTGTGCGGTATCCGCCAGAGTTAGCGTACCCGCCTGTTTCCCACACCGACGAGCCTGCTGTGGTGCTGCGCGAGATTGGCGCGAGCCGCATCGCCTATTTTCCCGGCGACATTGAGCGCACATATTGGCTCACCGGCCACGGTGACCTGCTGCGTCTGATGCAGAATACGATCCGGTGGATTACCGGGGACGAGCGCGTGGTCAACGTGGATGGCGAAGGCTTTGTGGAGATGTTTGCGTGGGAGACGAATCCCGGATATGCCGTGCACCTGCTCAACTACACCAGCCCCAACGCGCATCACGGATGGATGGCGGATGTGCATCCGCTGGGGCCGCAAACAGTGAGCTTGAAGCTTCCGTCCGGCGTGCGGGTGAAGTCGGTTGAACTGCTGTGCGCCGAGCAAAGCGTGCCGTTCCGACTCGACGGCCAGATTTTGCGGTTTAAAATTCCGCGCGTGGGGGATTACGAGGTAGCTGCGGTAACCGTGGGATAAGACGGGTCCACTCAGCTGAGAAAATCGGCGATGGCGCTGACTACGGTCCGCTGCTCATCTTCACGGAGCTCAGGGAAGCTGGGTAGGGCAAGGACTTCGCGGGCGGCGCGTTCCGCTTCAGGGAAACTACCTTCCGTGTATCCGAGACTTTTGAGCGGCTCTTGCATATGGAGCGGGAGAGGGTAGTAAATCTCCGAGCCGATACCGCGAATGGACAGAAAATCGCGCAGGGCATCGCGGCGTGGTGTGCGAATCACGTACTGATGCCAGACGTGCCTACTGCCGGGAACCTCACGGGGCAGCACGACGCCGTGGTTGGGGTAAAGCCCGGATTCGACTAGCCCCGCGGCATGAAACATCGCGTGATAGCGCTTGGCGACGGTCCGGCGAGCATGATTCCAGCCGCCGATGTACTTGAGTTTTACGGAGAGGATGGCGCCCTGGAAGCCGTCCATTCGCGCGTTCCAGCCGACTTCGTCGTGGAAGTAGCGGCGGCGCATTCCGTGCTGGCGCAGCATTTTGACCCGTTCGGCCAGTTCTGCCGAATTGGTAGTGACCATGCCGGCGTCGCCGGCGGCGCTCAGATTCTTGGTCGGGTAGAAGCTGAAGGCAGCGATGTCACCGAGCGCTCCGGCCTTCACGCCGTCCCATTCCGCACCCCAGGCCTGGGCTGCGTCTTCCACCAGCTTGAGTCCGTGCTCCTGCCCGAGGCGAGAAAAGGCTGTCCAGTCGGCGCATTGGCCGTAGAGGTGGACGGGGAGAATGGCGCTAAGGCCTTTGATTGGAGTGCCCTTCAAGACCCGGTCCACCGCTTCCGGGTCCAGATTGAAAGTCGCGGGGTCGATGTCCGCCAGGATCGGAGTTGCTCTGGCGCGGAGAATGCAGCTGACGGAGGCAAAAAAGCTGAAAGGGGTGGTGATGACGGCCTGGTCTTTGCCAATGCCCGCACCGGCAAGGGCCAGCCAGAGGGCATCCGTGCCTGAGGAGCATCCCATTCCGTGGGCCACACCCAACTGGGCAGCCGCAGCACGCTCAAAGGCTCCTACCGGCTCGCCAAGGATGAATTGCTGCGTCTCAAGGACGTGGGCGACGGCATCTAACAGTTCCTGATGGAGCGGGAGATATTGGCGCTTCAGGTCAAGCATTGGAACAGGCTGAAAGGATTTGGCGGGAGCAACAGTTGGTGGGCCAGCACTTTGCACGTAGCTATTTTACCGCGCGCTCTGGATTCTGCGTCCCAGTTGTCGATCTCAAGCGTGTACAGGACGAAAGGGGACGGTCCGTACACCTGTAAAGGCATGAAAGCGCATATAATGTGTTCACATTCCGGGATACGGCGGTTCTGGGATTTCCAAGGGCGCCCCCGGGGATTTGCTTTTTAACGAACATGCAGTCGAGTTGCATCTAACCCCTTCAGAGGAAAGTAGGAGATCGGCACATGGAAAAC
>PLKU01000384.1:0-3737 GCA_003140705.1 Acidobacteriaceae bacterium | reverse complement strand
GAGCAGTTGATTTTCAAGCACGCGATTTCGACAGTCGTCAGCAACCGAAGCGTGATGCATACCGAGCATCGCCCGATTGCCGCAGTGCAGACGGGTATTGGCCCATCGCCAGTGGCTGTTCCGTCGACATCTCCCGTTGCTGCGGAGCAGCGATAGCACGCGGGAGCGGTTGCGATTGACGTTGAAAGAGACCAGAGCCGGCGCAACGCGCCCAGCGCTGGGGTTCCCGACCACAGGTTCAGGTGGTGGGAGCGGAGCGCTGGAACGTGCAGTGCTGGTCGGTGTGGACCTGACGAGACCTGAAGCCGGGCTTCGCTCACCCAGCAATCGCGCAGGTGCAGCGGGAGCGCGTTTGGCGGCCGGATCGGTCACTGCATTCCGTGCGGACCCGTTGTTCGACGCTGCACCAAGGCACGATCCCTTCTCGAAACTTTCTGAATCTGAAGAACTTCCTTCGCCGGGAGATGGCCTGTTCCAGGGCCAGACGCCGGGATCTGCCTTTTCGGAATCGACGGACCTGGATGCGGAGGAGTCGCTGGCTNNAGTTTCGGGAACTAGTTGCCAGCGCCGGCGCCCAAGTTGTGGCCGAGGTGATGCAGCGGCGCTCCAGGCCCGATCCGGCCACGCTGATTGGCTCAGGCAAGGTGGAAGAGATTGCTGGAATAGCCGCTTCCACTGAGGCGGACCTGGTGCTCTTCGACCGCGACCTTTCACCCACGCAATTGCGTAATCTTGAGGCAGCTCTGCCTTGCCGGGTGCTGGACCGGACTCAACTGATCCTGGACATTTTTGCGCGTCATGCTCGGACGCGCGAAGGCCAGCTGCAGGTGGAGTTGGCGCAGCTTGAGTACTTGCTGCCGCGACTCGCGGGACGCGGCAAGACCATGTCTCAACTGGGAGGCGGCATCGGAACCCGAGGCCCGGGCGAAACCAAACTGGAGACTGACCGGCGGCGCATTCAGGCACGCCTTGACCACTTGAAGGACGACCTCGAGTCTGTACGCAGCGTTCGCAAGCAGCAGCGTCAACGGAGGGAGTCGGTTCCGGTGCCGACCGTGGCGCTGGNNTGGCGCTGGTGGGCTATACCAATGCAGGGAAGAGCACTCTGTTCAACTGCCTGACCGGCGCCGGGGTGCTGGCTTCGTCGCGGATGTTTGCGACTCTGGATCCAAAACTCAAGGCCATTGAACTTCCCAGCCGGCGAAAGGTGCTTTTGTCTGACACGGTGGGCTTCATCCGCAACCTGCCCCACACTTTGGTAACCAGCTTCAGAGCCACTCTGGAAGAGGTGGCTCAGGCCGAGGTGCTGCTGCATGTGAGGGACGCGGCATCGACCTATGGCGAGGAACAAAAGTCCCAAGTCGAAAAGGTACTTGGCGAGCTCGAGGCGCTGGATAAGCCGCGCATCGAAGTGATGAACAAGATTGACTTGCTGGGAGAACATGAACGGCAGCGGGTGCTGGCTCGTACGCAAGCTCGCGATGGAGTTGGTACTGATGAGGTCGCGGTTTCAGCGCAGACCGGCGAGGGAATAGATGCGCTGCTGTCGGCCATTGACCGTGCCTTGCACTCCGATCCAGTGATCGATGCGGAGCTCAGAGTTCCGCAACACGAGGGCGCCGCGCTGGCGGCAATTGAGGCGGGAATGGTAGTGCATCGGAGGGCGTACGAAGGCAACCTGGTGCGGTTGGGTGTGAGCGGGCCGGCGTCGTTGCTGGGCCGGCTCCGCAAGTTCAGGGTGCGGGATGAATTGAACGTGAAGGAGACCTCATGAATCCAACTGAAGCCGGCCACGGCAGCGCCATCACAACGCTGGCAAGCCGCGAGGTATATCGCAACCAATGGTTGCGCCTGCGCGAGGACCAGATTGTGCGCTCGAACGGGAAGAAGGGCATCTACGGCGTGGTGGACAAAGACGACTGCGCCATCATTCTACCCATCGACAAGGGGCACGTCTGGCTGGTTGAGCAGTTCCGCTACACCATTCAGGAACGGGCGCTGGAACTGCCGCAGGGCGGTTGGGAGACAGAGGTCGAGAATCCGGAAGAGCTGGCGCGCGGGGAACTGAAGGAGGAAATGGGTCTGGCGGCCGCCGAGATGACATCCCTGGGATCGCTGTGGATCGCCTACGGATTTGCCCGGCAAAAGCAGCATGTGTTTCTGGCAACCGGATTGACGCACACCGAGAAGGATCCGGATCCTGAGGAGCATGACCTGGTGCCGCGCCTGGTGGGGGTTGAAGAGTTTGAGGCGATGATGTGCGACGGAACCATCCGCGACGCTTCTACGCTGGCGGCGTGGGGACTTTATCTGCTGTGGAAAGCGAAGCAGGTTTGAGCGTCACACTTTGCTCATTGTTGCTTTGTCTAGTTATCGATCGCGTGATCGGCCTCGATATTGTCTCCTTGCCACAGCTTCTGTGAAGACCACGGTACATCCGAGCTTGACCAGAAGCGATCTTCAGCTGGAAGACCAAGGGGAAGAAACGCAGTAGCGCACAGGTAGAGACTGCCTGTCGAAATATAGCCCTCGCCAAGGGCTGGCTGGTGGCCGGCCAAACCAATCTGGAGCCATCCGTCCTTGTCGAAGGTGCCCTCCGGGCTGAGCGTGCGATGGAGAACTGCAGCCAGCGCGCAACGCACTTGTTCGGGCGCAATGTCGTCAGGTAGGGTATGACGCAAAGCAGCGTCGCAGAGCAGATGAAATGCACCACTGCGGTAGGAAATGGATCGGCCAAGGATCGGATAGGATCCGTCAGGCGCGATCAGGCGCTCCTGAACATGCGCATAGCGGCTGGCACGAGCGTTGATCATCGGGGCCAAGGCCTTCCAATCCTCGTCCTGATTCCCGACGGTGTCGAGAATGGCAAGCAGGAAAGGATGAATTACATAAGAGCTGTAATAGTCCCAGTGAAAGTGGGGGCCATCGCCATAAGCGCCGTCGCCGGCGTACCACAGCATGTGTTTGCGAAGGGCATCATCCACCCGCGTGCGCTCCCAAGGTTCTCCCAAGGCGAAGAGCGCGGCTTCAACGCCTGCCGCAAACAAGAGCCAGTTATTCATGGGCGCCTTGAGCGGTCGGACGGCGCGCAGTGCTTCAGCCAACTGGGCGCGTAAAGTTGGGCCAATTTTTGCATTCAATTCCTGTGGCGCGCGGAGTACAGCCAGAGCGAGGAACCCGGCATCCACAAGGGTCTGACTGGTTGTGCCAAATTGCAGATAGTCCGGGGACTGAAGGTTCACACCGGCAGCGAGAGCCAGTCGCGTCATTGCAAGATAATCAGCGCGAAGTTCGCCTTCTTTGCCGGAGGCAGGACCGTGCTCGAGCCACGGCGCAACCCCAGACAGAGTGCGAGCGAATGCCTCGAGATGCGAGGTCTGCCCCCGGTTGGCTGCCCCCTCACGTGCTTTCTCTACGGGCATTGTGGCTCGCAGGCGGCCCTGGCTGAGTGCGCTCAACACGGGATGCGCCACTCGGCGCATCTGTTCGAGCCAAAACGAGCGGTCGCTGGAGAACTCGGAGGTTGTGGCAGTGGATGGAGCGGGAATGCCGGATGCCGAGGCCCGGCTTGAAAATACAGTTGCGAGTCCGGTTGCGAGTGTGGATTTGATCAGGTCGCGACGGAGCATGGCGAACACCTTTGAAGCTTGGGACAAACAGCGGGTTCGGGATACGCGTCCCGCAACCTCGCACCCCGATTATCCGCGCTCCTCGATGGGTATGTAAGGGGAGGGGTA
>PLKU01000416.1 GCA_003140705.1 Acidobacteriaceae bacterium | reverse complement strand
CAACTACGTCATCGGCAACAGCAGCCTCGATGAGCACTGGAAGACTCCCGCCGATCAACTCAACGGAACATTGGCCTGGACGAACGCCGAGTGCTGCGTAGCTTACAACCTGATGAAGCTCCAGCGCCACGTTTTCAGTTGGACGTCCGATGCGCGCTGGATGGATGCGTACGAACGCGCCCTGTTCAACTGCAGGCTCGGTTCCCAGAACACACAGGGCCTCAAGCAGTACTTCTTCCCGCTCGCTGCCGGCTACTGGCGCGCCTACAACTCTCCTGAGGAATCGTTCTGGTGCTGCACAGGCACTGGTGCCGAGGAATTCGCCAAATTCGCAGACACGATTTATTTCCGGCGCAACGGCGACATCTTTGTCAACCAGTTCATCGCATCCACGCTGGATTGGAAGGACGAAGGCCTTGTCGTGGAGCAGGTCACGCAGTTCCCAAGAGAGCATGGAACTACTCTCAAAATCAAGTCTTCCCGTCCTGTTCCTCGCATTATCCATATCCGCATCCCAGCCTGGACAACGGTCGAGGCGACCGTCATGATCAACGGCCAACCGCTTGAAGCCATGGCCGATCCGGGGTCGTATCTCGCCATTCGGAGAACCTGGAAGGACGGCGACATCATCGGCATCAGCCTCCCAATGGAACTACGCCAGGAAGCGCTGCCTGGCGACGACTCGGTGAGTGCCGCATTGTATGGTCCGCTCGTCCTCTCCGCCGATCTCGGCGCCGGCCCGTCGGAAGAAGCGTTCCGCATCATTCATAGCGGCGGCACCGTGCCAAAAAATCTGCCCGCCGCAGCCCCTTTGCCCAGAGTCGCTGTCCCAACGGATGCAAACACGAATCAGTGGATCCAGGTTGAGTCCACGTCGGACCTGCGCTTCGCCGCGGCCGGCGAGGGCGCGAAATACGAGATCATGCCCATGTATCAGGTTGCAGATCAGCGTTACTCCGTTTATTGGCAGTTGCAGAGCACCAAGAAGCAGAGCTAGCGCTGGACCGGCCTTCCCACGTGTGACCGGCCGGTTCAATCGCTGCTTCCGGCCTCCTGGGAACAGTTACGCTGATTCAAGAGGCCGCGAAGTGAAACTCCGACAATTATCACCGTTCCCTTCACTCAGATCCAATACACACAAACTGTCGTTCTGAATTTCAATGGTCTGACCTGGCCTCACGTATTAGTGGCTACACTCCTGCCCGCCGATCGGATCGAGGTCCCCAACTCGGTCGTCTGGCCCTAGCTTCTAGCGGTATGCAACACAATGCAAGCAGTGCATACGCGGTCGCGATGAGCCGCTGCGCGTATGCACTGCCGGGTCTCGAAGCGATCATTAGTACTGGTTAGTCAGCCAGAATTTACTGATCCCTATGCCCGGGAAGAACCGTTTATTGGGCATAGGCTGCTCCTGGAAGAATTCTGGTCCGTTCATTCGTGATCGTTGCCTTGGCTATCAGAGTTTGGCGCCGGAACTCCGAACGGCTACGGTAGGTTGACTGGTCTTCAGTAGATCCAACTCGCGCTTGGCGCGCCAGTCTTTCGGGTAGCCAGGTTCTGGTGTGCGGTCAGTGTGCTGCGCTGCGCAAATTGTGCTGCTTGCCAAGCATGCCGTTCCTCGGGCGCAATTGACAGATTCCAAGACACTGGCCGACTTTAAGTTACCGATCTGCCATTCACTAGTGTTAGGGAACCCTCAATCTGGCGTTCAATAGCGGTGAACTCAGGGCAACAGCAAACAATCGCATACAGCTAATCCCATAGGAACAAAGCCTAATTCTCACGACTGACTGCCCATGTTTCAATCTTCGGGCCGGGTTCCGCAACCACCTTCGGCACGTCACGCGCATCCAATAACGAATGAAGTCCCCGCTAGTCGCTGCCTGCTTTTTCGCCCTGTCCATGACGACAGCCCTCCGTGCCGATAACGCACGCTTCGACCTCGACGGTCCGAAGATCGACATCCGCGTCACGCGCGGAAGCGCCACGCTGCCCATCGGTGAGGTGCCCAATCTGCAGCCAGGCGACAAGATATGGGTCAAGGCCGACCTTCCTGCAAGCCAGTCCAACCATTTGCTGCTCATTGTCGCCTTTCTTCGCGGCACGACAAACGAGCCGCCGGACAACTGGTTCACCAAGATCGAAACCTGGGACAAGAAGACTGCTGAAGGCACGACGATAACGGTCCCCGCCGAAGCTGAACAGGCCATTCTCTTTGTAGCGCCAGAGACTGGCGGCGACTTCAACACCCTTCGCTCCGCCGTTAAAGGCAGGCCGGGTCTCTTTATTCGCGCCGATACCGACTTGAATGAAGCCTCCTTTGAACAGCAGCGCATCGAACGCTATCTCGCCGCGATGAAGACGGTCCCACAGAACGACGAGAAAGCCATCCAGGAGCGCTCCGCGAAGCTGGCTTCAGCCCTCGCTCTGAAGCCGAACGCCGACTGCTTCAAAAAACCTGTCGAGCAGCAGGTAAACTGCCTAACCCAGTCCAGCGCTCCCGTCCTCCTCGACGACGGGCACGGCCAAAGTATCGCCGAAGCCGTCTCGACCGGCGCATCGTCTGACTTCATCAACGCTGCCTCCTATACACAGCCCGTTGGCGCCGGACTCTACTCAGCCTATGTCGGCGCTGTTGTGGATCTCGTCCATCTTGTCAGCCTGATGCGCACGGCAGTGTATCAGTACATTCCCGCAATCAGCTTCCCACAGGACTCCACACTCAACCTGAAGCTCAACGCACCACCCTCGTTCAACAAGCCTAAGTCTGTCATAGTGATCGGCCTGCCCGCGATCCAGAAGGCCATTCCGCCGCCGTTGCATCCCCACGATTCCAACCAGGTCGCATGCCTGTTACAGCCGAAGATGACTCTGTTGCTCGAAGGCGCCCCACTCGTCTTCTCCACAAACTTTGCTCACGATCTGATTCTGCACCTCAACCGAACGGGTGCCCTCGCTGAGCTCCCACTCACCCCCGAAGCCTTCGAGGGTGGCCTTGCTGTCACCAACGAACAGCTGCGCGAGGTGCTGCATGTTGCCAGGTTCCATGACGACAGCCCACAGCCAGCGAAGGCAGAGGTGAAGATTGGCACCGGCAGCGACCTCACCATCACTGGCACCGTCCGCGGTTACTGGGGTTTTGACGCATTCGAAGGTCCCACTCTCACCCTCCAGCAGGTCGACGGCAAAGACTGGAAGATCGTCAGCGATACACCACTCTTCGCCGGGCAGGACAATCACCTCACCCTCAAAGGCAGCGGCGCCGCCTGCGTCCAGCACATCGCGCTCACGAACAAAGAAAACAAGGACGTAGACGTTACCTTCAAGCCCGACCCAGGCAAGGATGTCAAAGACACTCTTGACCTGGGCATCTCGCTTAAGAAGGTGCTTCCCGGCGGCTACTCTCTCGCCATCCAGCAGTATGGCGACTCTCATACTGAGAACGTCTCTCTCACCGCATACACCGGCGACATCCACCTGGACGGCCTGAAGATTCACAAGGGCGACAAGACAGCCATACTTACCGGCGAGGGCCTCAAGGAAGTCGTCTCTGCTCAGATCGACAATCAAACCTTCATGCCCGCCGATAGCGGCAACGACGACAGGACCGTATATCTCAACGCCAAGGCTGGCGTCTCCCCGGACGATGGCAAAGATGCAACTGTAAAGCTCCAAGACGGACGCACGATGACCGTCAAGATCTCTGCCCAGGCCCCACGTCCGAGTCTTATACTGCTCTCCTTCAACGACAAACCCGTGCAGCTGAACGGTGCCCTCTCTGTCACCCTCGGCGCGAAGGGCGACCTCTCTCTTAACGGCAAACTAACCTTCGTCGTGCAAACCAGGGATATATTCCCCCGCAAGCAGACCATCGAAGTGGCCACCGTCGGCGGCTCAGTCCATACCAGTCTCTCGCTTGCGGATAACAACCTCGTCCTCCAGGACGAACACACCGCCATCGCTACGCTTGATCCCTTGAAGGCCTTCGGTCAGTCTGCCTTCGGCAAGCTGCAGATGCGTCCGGTCGCGGAAGACGGCACATCCGGCGACTGGACTCCGCTCGGCACCCTCGTCCGCACACCGCAGATCACCGCCATCCATTGCACCACCGCGGATGCTCCAACCTGCGCCATCGACGGCAGTGGTCTATTCCTCGTGCGGTCTTTCAGCGCAGCGAAAGATTTCGCAAAGCCGGCCGAAGTGCCCACCGGCTTTGCCGAGAGCACCTTCATCGTGCCGACGCCGGCCGACGGAACGACCCTCTACTTCAAGCTGCGCGACGACCCCGACGCGGTGGCGGCCATAACATTGCCGACACCGATCCAGAAACGCGTGCCCGCACCTGCTCCGACCACGCAGGCTCCATCACCGGCACCCAATACGGCTCCCGCCTCTCACGACGCCGCACCGGCACCAAAGGCATCCGAGCCAGCCCCAGCTCCACCGAGCCAGCCGGCCACGCCCCAGCCATGAGCAACAGCATCAGCAATACCTGCGCAGCTTTCGGCGGGAGCCGCGGAACAACTGCAGTGTTGTCTTTGTTTTCATTCGAGGGCTTAGCCGTAATCCCGGACGTGCGGTTTTGCCTATAGAAGACCAAAGCGATCACACGCCGAGCCATCCGCGAATCGCTGCCGCGTCGGCAAGATTCAGGTTGAGCCAGTAGGCCTTCTAGATGCCTCAACTTCATCCTGTAAACCGGACTAGTGGTTACAAATTCCCTGGCGCCAGGTCATCCTGTCCTCCTGAATGCATGAGACAGCACAATTGGCAGGATTACTCCCCTGAAACGTTAGGTTCCTATCGGGACTGCCCGCGCGAGATGACGGACAGTCGGAGTAATTTCTCCGGGCAGTTTCGATAGGATCGTTTGAAGTGAGCCGCTGGCTTTTGCGGCGGATGCGGTCAGGCTATGGGAATTCAATTGATCTATGTTTGCAATCAATAGAATA
>PLKU01000521.1 GCA_003140705.1 Acidobacteriaceae bacterium | reverse complement strand
TTCCTCTCCCCGCGTCCGAAGATGCGGAAAGCGGCCGTCCGGTCCGGCTACCAACTGGATCATTATATGCGATGGCGGCTTTACGGCATCCGGCCCCCGGAAGCTGCCTTCCCAGGCTCGAAAGCATTATGCCTCTAACCGGCACACGTTGGCTGATAGACTTGGTTCCACGAGGATTGCCTGGAAGCCGAACACCGGGAGCCGAGTTCATGCACGTCGCCGAAGCTATCCGAATCGCGTTGCAGTCGCTTTGGGTGAATAAGTTGCGCTCGGTGCTGACGCTGCTTGGCGTAGTCATCGGTGTCGCGTCCGTCATCACGGTGGTGACCCTGACCAATGGAGCAAAGAAATTTGTAACGGACAATATCAATCGCTATGGCGCCAGCGTGATCACCATTACCAAGATGCCGCAGACCTTCATCACCATTGAAGAGTATCTTTCGTACCAAAAGCGCAAGGATATTTCCTACGACGACTACAGGGCAGTTCTCTCCGAATGCCGGTCTTGCGTATTAGTTGGATCCGATCACTCCACGACCGGCGGAGTCGTCTACCAGACCAAGTCCACCACAGACTCCACCATCCGCGGAATCACCTGGACCATGCCTGCGATTGCAAATCTCAACATCGCCGAGGGGCGCTCCTTCACCGAGTCCGAAGACGAACACAACGCTCACGTAGCCATCATCGGCGCCGACATCGTCGAAAACGTCCTCGGGCAGGGCGACCCGCTGGGAAAGGAGATTCGCGTCAACGGGTCTCCCTACACAGTAATCGGAGTTGCGGAGAGCCAGGGCAAGACACTGGGAACCAGCATGGATAACTGGGTGGGCATCCCTCTTACCGCGTTTCTCCATCAATTCGGCGCCCACTCCAGCCTGGCGATCTATGCAGATGCCGGCGGCGGCGGCGAAGTGATGGACAACGTGATGGATCAGCTCCGCGTCATCATGCGCGCACGCCGCCATCTGCTGCCAGGCGACTCCGATGCCTTCTCCATCGATACCAGCGCAACCTTTGGCAACATGCTGGGCAACATCCTCAACAACTTCGGCGCCATTGTTGTCGCTATTGCGGGCATCTCTCTGGTGATCGGCGGTATTGTCATCATGAATATTATGCTGGTCTCGGTGACCGAGCGTACGCGGGAGATCGGCGTCCGCAAGGCCCTGGGTGCGCGCCGCAAAGACATTCTCATTCAGTTCCTCATCGAGTCGGCCACCATGTCGCTGACGGGCGGCGTCATCGGAGTAATCGCTGGCATCACCCTGGCCAAGGTCATTACTCTTGTCATCTCCTTCCCTTCGGAAGTTGAGATCTGGCCCATCGTCGTAAGCTTGTTTGTGGCTACCGCAGTTGGACTGTTCTTCGGAGTTTATCCGGCAAACAAGGCTTCGCAACTCGATCCCATCGTCGCCCTGCGATCGGAGCTATAGCCATGAGAATCAGCGACTCAAAAGAATCAGTGAAAATGGCGCTTGAGACCCTGCGCAAAAACAAGCTGCGCTCCGGTCTCACGATTCTCGGAATCTCAATCGGTATTGCGACCGTGATTCTGATCTCTTCCGCCATCAATGGACTCAATAGCAACATCGACTCTTTCGTCAAATCTCTGGGCACCAACGATCTGTGGGTCTTCCGCTTTGAACCGTTTGGCAAGCGTCCCACCACCGAGGAATTGAATCGGAAACAGCTTACCTATGACGACGGCATTGCCATGCGCAGTCTGCCCTATGTGGTTGCCGTCGATCCCGGGCTCACCTACCAGAACTTTCAAACCGGTCTCGGCAGCGTGTCGATCAGGGCGGGAACGCACAAGATTACCAACACCATTTTGAACGGCAGCTCTTCAGATGTGAAGGTGACACAGGATATCGAGCTCGTCGAAGGCCGGATGTGGACCGATGCCGAAGAAGAGCGCCACGCCAATGTGGTTGTGCTTGGGCACGATGCGGCCGAAGACCTCTTCCCCGACGAATCTCCGATCGGCAAGGATATCGATTGCGAGGGCGACATTTTCACGGTGATCGGCGTGCTCGATAAGCAGCCGCAACCCTTTGGAAGCGGCCGCAATACGCAGGACAATTCAGCTTATTTCCCCGTTGAAACCTTCCAAAAGATCCATCCCGAACAAAAGGATTTCTGGATCACCGTGAAGTATGACGATCCTTCCCACAAGGCGTTGGTGATCGACGAGATCCGCGAGCTGCTTCGGCGCCGACGCAATGTTCGCCTTGAGCAGGACGATAACTTCGCCATCTTTGGGCCCGACTCGTTGACCCGCCTTTGGAACACCCTTACCGGCGGCCTCTTTCTCTTCATGGTCGCCGTCTCATCGGTCGGCCTGATGGTTGGCGGTGTTGGCGTGATGAACATCATGCTTGTCTCAGTGACTGAGCGCACCAGGGAGATTGGAATCCGCAAGGCCATTGGCGCAACCAGGAAAAACATCCTTCTGCAATTCACGCTGGAAGCGGTGACACTCTGCGTGGTGGGCGGCCTCATCGGCATTGGAGCTGGGGCGACCTTCACGCTCATCTTGCATTACGCTGTTTCCTTCCTTCATGCAGCCCTTTCCTTTACCTGGGTTCTCATCGCCTTTGCTGTCTCCTGCGCCATTGGACTTATCTTTGGCATCTACCCGGCCTGGAAAGCTGCCGCCATGGACCCCATCGAAGCTCTGCGCTACGAATAGACCGGGGCAGCGAAAAATCAGCTGCGCGATGCCAAATCGTGGCATTCTGTCTCGTAGGCTTGCATGCAGAGCGATGATCCGGCCAACCTGGAGTACTTTCCGATGCAGCGAGGAAAGCACGTACAAGTCGGGCGACGGGCCATCATTCATCCACTCGTGCTTGTGGCTACTGTGATGGCAATTGTCATCACGCCGGCAGGGGCACAGAGCCCAGGCGCGCCTGACCAGATTCCCAGTAACCATGAAGCAAACTGGGCAAATTGCCAGAAGCGCACTCCAGACATCGTCATCAAAGGTTGCATCGCCGTCATTGACGCCCGCGCGGACACGCCTGCGGAACTCGCGGTTGCATACAATAACCGCGGCAATGCGTATTACGGCAAGGGAGACTTCGACCGGGCCATCGAGGACTGTACGCAGGCCATCCAACTTAGACCGGACTATCCAGCTGCCTTCAACAATCGCGGCAATGCCCACGCAGCCAGGCATGAATACGAGCCCGCAATCCTGGACTTCAACCAAGCTATCCGCATCAAGTCCAGTCATGTGACCAGCCGTGACGGACCCACCCTCAACATCACAGCCGCTTTGGATAGTCGTGGTATCGCGTACATCCACGCGGGCGACGATAATCTCGCAATCCTTGACTTCACTGAGGCGATCCGCATAAAACCGGATGACGCAGATGCCTTCTATTACCGGGGTATGGCGTACAAGGGCGGCGGCGATTTCGATAAAGCCATAGACGACTTGAGCAAATCGTTACAGCTGGACCCGGAAAATACCAGCGCACTGTACGCGCGCGGCATTGCCAGGCAAAACATGCACGACGCTGCCGGAGCGGAGGCTGATAAAACAGCGGCGCGGGAGGTCGATCCCGATGTGGCCGGAAAGATTGCGAGTTTGACGGGGCCGGTTGCGGCTGTCGCCACCCCTTCTGCACCCCCCCAATCACTAACTTCGGCTTATCCCTCATGCGGAGGCCTTTCAGACGAATTGCTCGGCATAGCGCCCCCGACCCCATCGAAGCATGGCGCGCCCGTCACCACTTACGTCGATCAGTCTTCGGACGAATTGAAGAGGGCAGTGTCAACTTTGCGCGGGATCAGATTTGAAGCAGGAGCCAATCCCAAAGACACCGCGGCCGGCGAGCCGTCTCAGGTGAGCACTGAATCAATTCTTGATCACACGGGTGTAGTGACGGCAGACCTTTTGCACAGAATGCCGAATCTGATTGCCAGGGAGGAGGTTGAACAGGTAACTGGTTCTACGTTGGATTCGGGCAGCGGAGGGCAAGCTAGCAGGCGCAGGCAAATGCCTGTGGGCATCCCTGTTCCGCAGTACCGAATCCGGACCTTCGGATACCGCATCGTGCACGAGAAAAACTCCCTCGGCGACGATGTCGATACCGTCGATGAATACAGAACAGACACACATGATCATCCAATTCGTGACGCAAAAAACGATCCGGACGCGCCGCGCACCACCGGCTTCGCCACTTCGTGGCTGTTCTTTGTTCCAAGCAATCTCGAGGGATCCCGCTTTCGTTACCTGGGACAACAGAAGGTCAACAATCACGAGACCTACGTGGTGGCCTTCGCCGAGATTCCTGCAAAGACACGCATGGACACCATCGTGCATTCGTCCACCGGCCCATGCTCTACGTTCAGCCAGGGCCTGGCCTGGATAGACCAATCCACATTTCAGATTGTTCGCATGCAAACTGATCTGCTGGCACCGCTGCCAGGAATTCAATTGACCCAGCTTCGCTCATTGCTTGATTACGGCGACGTGAAGATACCCAAGCTGAATCTTTCGCTTTGGCTGCCCAGCGATGTTGAGACGACATGGATCTCAGGAGACCGCACCGGAGATGAAACGCACCGGTATTCAAACTACAAGCTCTTCGCATCCACAATGACCATCTTGCCAGCCGATCAAACCCCGCCTCAATAAATCCGCCAAGGCTGTTTGATACTCCCTGACGCCCTGTTTCCGCTACACTAACCCCTGTGATGCCGCACGTTTTGGCCCAATCCGTGGAAATCTTCACCACGGTGCTGGCCGTCGCAGGCATGGGCTACTTTCTCGCCTCGCTGGTTGGGGCGTTGGCCCTGCTGGCGCCCCGGCGGCCTCCGCTGGCGCCCTTTGCCCCCGGCGTCAGCATCCTCAAGTCCCTCAAAGGGCTTGATTTGGGCATGAGCGAAGCCTTCCGCAGCCACTGCGCCCAGTCTTACCCAGGTGAATTCGAGCTGCTTTTCGGCGTCTCCAGCCTTGCTGATCCGGCTGTCGCTGCGGTTGAACAGCTCAAATATGAGTTTCCTTTCCACTCCATTCAACTGATTCTGTGTCCCGCACGCCTGGGAACCAACGGCAAGGTCAGCACGCTGGCCCAGCTCGTTCCCCGTGCTCGCTACGATTTCTTACTCATCAACGACTCTGACATCACCGTCTCCCCGAGGTATCTCGAGCGGGTCATGGCCCACTTTGCCCCTGCGCCGGCCCAACCCGGCAAGTCACCGGCCCCGGTAGGCCAAGTGGGCCTGGTGACCGCGCTCTACCGGGGGCGTCCCCACAAAACACTACCCTCGCGACTTGAAGCCCTGGGCATCGCCACCGACTTCCAGCCCGGGGTCCTGCTTTCCAAAATGATCGAGGGCGGACTGCATTACGGCCTCGGCTCCACGCTCGCTGTAAGCCGGCAGGCACTGAACCGGATTGGCGGGCTCGAATCGCTCGTCGACCATCTTGCCGACGACTACGAACTGGGCGCCCGCATCGACCGCGCCGGCTACAGGATCGCGCTCAGCGCCGAGGTGGTCGAGACCGCGATCCCTGCGTATACCTGGCGCGGTTTCTTCGATCACCAGGTGCGCTGGGCTCGCACGGTCCGCGACGCACGCCCCTGGGGTTACGCCGGTCTTGTCTTCACTTACGGACTCGCCTGGGCCGCGCTGAACGTGCTGGCCAGCGGACTGAGCCCGCTGAGTTTGTGGCTTCTCGGGCTAAGCTTTTTTCTTCGACTCACGTTGGCCATGACTGTGGGGGTTCAGGTGCTCCGCGACCACAACGTTCTCCCCAGCCTGTGGCTTCTGCCTCTGCGCGACTTCCTGGCGATGGGCATCTGGTTGGCCGGATTTGCCGGAAACACCATCGTCTGGCGTGGCGAACGGTTTGTGCTCAAAGGCGGAAAGCTGCAGACCTTGGGCAAACTGGAAGAATAGTGCAGTTCCTGATGGAACCATTTAATAAAGTGGGCGTATTATCCTCGGTGGTCTGCCACTGGTTGCAATCGGTGGGATCGCGGAAAGAACCAGGCGATGCAAGAACCCCTGGGTACGGAAAGCCAAATGAGTGCGCGGGAGCGGCTCTCTGGGCTGGAAATTGAGCCGGAGCCGTCTGCGCCCTGCATTGCTCATTCAAGGTTCCGTCACGATCAGGTCTATGACCGGCGGTCGACAAGCGGTTCCTCCGACGGCTTTTACGCGGATGTCTCGCGATTCTCGAATCATTTACTCGAGGAAATCGATTTGCGCGCTGGCCAGGCCGTCGGCGGCTACGGCCAATATGTGCAATCTGAATTGCAAGAGCCTCCACGAAGTCCCGGCGAATATTCCATTGAATTTCTCACTCTGGGTATGGTGCTGAAACTGTACGCCGGCGCCGCCTTCACAACACCGGGGTGGGTTGTGCAAGGTTGCCGCAGCCTCTATCGGTTGCGCCAACAAAGGGCGCGCTTGAAACCTGCGGCAGACTTCCTGCGGGCATGGGCGATCCGGCTCTTTCTACTGCCCAACTTGCGCCGCAAGGCAGCAGGACGGATCTCAGTGGCCCAGTTGCCCCGCTTGATCGAGTGGCTGCAAGCAACGGGCGAATTCGAACAAGAAACAGCCCGCCTGAACCATTGGAATTCCTATCTTGGAACCCTCCCGGAAGCGGAAGCCGGTCGATGCATCGAGTCATCCATCCGCATGCTTGGCTGGTTCCAGCAAGAGGCCGATCGCGTGCTGGGCGTCTATACCCAGGGAGTTCCAATATTCTTGTCGGATGAATATGCCGCCCGTGGATGCCGCGAAGACCAGATCTTTTACGGAAGGCAGCCGGTGGAGTATCACGTCAACATGGTTGCCACCGAGATCATGAATCGGGGACTCCGTCCTGCATTCGAAAGCAAGTCGGAGAAGGTTGTTCTGGTTCCTGGCTGCATGCGTGGCCCGTACGACACATTCTGCCGTGGGACTTCAACCGGCACCGACATGCAGTGCTCGGGCTGCAGCCCCGGTTGCCAAGTGAACCCCATTACCCGCCTGATGCGCAGCCTGGGAGCTGAGGTTTATGTGATCCCGCACTCTTCGGGATTCAGCCGCTGGCTGGAACGCTGGCAGCGCAGCCCGCAAGTCAGCGTCATCGCGATCGCCTGCATGTTGAATATTCTGCCCGGCAGATTTGAGATGCGAGCGCGAAGAATCGCCTCGCAGTGCGTACCGCTGGACTATCCATGCTGCCAGAAGCATTGGCATCCAGACGGAATCGCCACCGGCCTCAATGAAGACCGTCNNGATCGTGACATCGCTTCACAACTGAGCGGCGATTGCCCATTGGCGCAGGCAACGGCGACAATGCTATTGTGAGTCCCAAATGCCGCCGCTAAACCCAACAGACGCTGGCTCCACGATCCAGGGTCCAACTGCCACGCTCATTTATGACGACTGGTATCCGGCTCTGCGGACATCGGAGTTGCGACCTGGCGAACTGGCCACAGCCATGCTGTTGGATATCCCGCTGGTGCTTGGGCGTCGCAGCGACGGGCGCGTCTTTGCCATGCGCGACAGTTGTCCGCATCGCGGCATTCCCCTCAGCTACGGCTGGTTTGATGGCGAGAACGTTACCTGCAGGTACCACGGCTGGGAGTTCGAGCCTTGCAGCGGACAATGCGCTCTCATCCCGTCGCTCTCAAGCCAGGACCACCTGGACGCAACCCGCATCTTTGCGACTGCCTTTCCCTGCGAGGAGCAGGACGGCCATGCATGGGTTTATGTTCCATCCGTCGGCGCCGGGCGAAAAGCGGAAAGCGCGGAGCGCCGGCGCAAGGTTCCGGAACTGGCCAAGTTTGGTCCGCGCTATCGAACGGCCTTTCTCACAGCCGACCTGCCCTGCAATGTGGATCACGGCATCATCGGCCTGATGGATCCGGCGCATGGCCCGTTTGTGCATCAGGCGTGGTGGTGGCGATCCCGCGCGAGTATCCGTGAGAAGACCAAGAAATTCGAGCCCATTCCTGAAGGGTTTCGCATGAGCGCGCACGCTCCGAGCGGCAACTCAGCGCCCTACAAGCTGCTGGGTGTGTATGGTCAGCCGATCGAGACCACGATCGACTTCTCATTGCCGAATCGACGCACGGAAATCATTCGCTGCGGCGAAAAGTGGTTTTCTTCGCTCACCACCGTCACGCCGGTCACTGCCTCAACCTGCCGCATCGACGTTGTGGCGGCTTGGAACGTGTTTTACCACGTCCCGTTTGTCACCCCGATTGCGAAGTTCTTCGGCGCAAAGTTTGTGCGCCAGGATCAGGTCACGATGATTCAGCAGGCCGAAGGTCTTCGCCACAATCCCAGCCTGATGCTGATTGACGACGCNNACTTCGCCCTGAAGCAGGCGCGCCTTGAAACTCCTGCCGGGGTATCGTCCAAACACCCGATGGACGGGCCTTTGGATTTGCACTGGCGAAGCTGAGACGCGCTGGCGATGCTGTACCCGATCTAATCTCCTGTGGTCGCGGTCGCTGGATCCTGGTCTCGGATAGCAGCGCAGTCGATCGACAGGCAAGCGCCCAGCTCATTGAAACTCTTCTCCCACCGCGGTCGGTCTTCTTTCCCCTGTGCAGTGAGACCGTAGCTTGAGGGGCGCAGAATCTCATACCAGATGTTCTG
>PLKU01000086.1 GCA_003140705.1 Acidobacteriaceae bacterium | reverse complement strand
CAATGCAGACATCATCTCGGCCGGATTCGGATAGGCGCTCTCGTCAAACCGCATGGCGTTCCAGCCGTACTTGCCCCAGTACTGCCAATCCTGCACGAGGAGATCGAGGGGCAAATGACGCCTTCTGAACTCCGTTGCTGTATCCAGAATCTCTTGGCTGGAGTGGAACCGTTCACGGCTGTGAATATAGCCATACGCCCATATTGGCAGGAGCGGCGCTGGTCCTGTCAACTGCCTGTAAGTCGCTATCACTTCCTCGAGAGCCGGCCCCGCGAAGACGACGTAATCGATCGCATCCGCTACGGGAGATCGCAGTACGGTGCGGTCTGCGCTTGGCCTAAAGAAAAGAATTGGTTGGTCATCCTGCTGCCCGATAACGCGAATGACGTGGTGGCCCGCAGTGAGATCGCCAAACCAGCTTGTCGTGGGAGGGAGCCAGAAGTTGGAGAAGTCAATGACCGTTTTACCGTCGATCTCAACGTGGTAACGGCGGGCCATCTTTTGCCCCACATCCAGCATGAAGGCATATCGCCCACCGCGAGGAATTTCGAGACTCCCCTCAAAATCGGCCTCGCTCCGGACCACATGTCGTGTGCCTTCGGCTGTCGTTACATCTGCCGATGTTTCATTGCCTACAGACGACCGCGTCAGGACCACACGTTCATTCGCAGGATTCAAGTCAGTCAACCCATAGTTGTGCCAGAGAATTCCATAGCCCTTGCTCGAAAGCAGGAACGGAATTGCGATCTGGCTATTGACTTGAGTCAGGCGTCGGGGGAGATCTCGAATGTCAAGGAAACCATCCTGAAATTCTCCGCTTCCGAACAGATGTTCGCCCGGGGGAGAAAGAAAAGCTTGTTCAGCTTCAAAAGTCGCTTCGCCCTGAACCGCTGTTTGGTCCAGCCGGCGAGTGCTAGGAATCTCGGAGAGAAAGGTATGGCCGAAACCATCCGTAAAGTGAAGAGCTCCGTTTTGACGATCGAAGACTGCTTTCATCCTCGATGTCGCAAGTACAACCGTCGCAGCATTCTGCGACACCTTGAATGCCGGCGTAGATGCTGGCTGAAGCAGAACGATGCTTGGGCTTTCGACCGCCGCTTCCTTCGCGCAGTGAACGCGCATCGCGCTCTCGGCCATCGGGCGGATGGTAAGGATGCACGCGTCTGTTCTTATCTCCACGCCAGAAGCGGTCTGCCGAATGAGGGCACTCGATCCGCCTTGAGTAGACACCTGTGAAATTGCGGGCAGGGCAATACCAACTGCAAGAATCACCGAACTAAACAGCAGCAACGATATTCGTCCAACAAAGAGAAGCATGTTGTCCCCTTTTTATGAATCAGTTCAGTCATCCCAACAGGTTCAGGATCCCGCAGGCCAGTTCACTTCTCACGTGGTCTTCCAATAAACAGCGAATCTCTCCCAGCTCTGATACAACGGCTTCAGAGTTACTGTCTGCCCGGCAGTTGCGAGCGAGAAAGTCAGCGGCTCGTCGGCCGGTTTGATCTTCGTCAACAGAGCTGCATCGTCACCATCGATGGGGGGCACATTCAGCGGGCTCTTGGCGACCTCAGGCCCCTGGTTCATGTGAAGTAGCTCGCCATTGAGACCGGTGGCCGGAAATTGTCCGGCGAGAATGAGAGGACCATAGCCAAAGGCTCTCCAGGTGGGATTGTTCGGGATCGCCTCAATCCTCACATGCATTGGTAGCTGCATCTCCACGCGGTCGCCCCGTTTCCAAACGCGCTTAACCCTCAAGTAGCTACCCTGCGCGGCGATTCCCTCCACCTGCTTGCCATTGATCGAGATAGCGACGTCGCATCTTGTCCAGGCAGGAATCCTCAAATTCAAAACCCACGGTTCTGCAATCGACTCGTCCACGACGATGCTCGTCCGCGGCTCGATGGGAAATCCCGTGGACTGCTTCAATCGAATGCCGCGCGCCTTCCAGTGAAGACCGGAGGCCACAAACAGATTCACGTAGACGCCGTGGTTGTCGTGAGAATAGATCGTGTCGTTCAGTTTCGAAAACTCTTCGACTGCAGTTCCGTTGCAGCACCAGAAGGTGTCATCTTCCGTTGCGACCGTCTTCCAGGCGCCAGGCGTCATGGAGAGGAAGTACGAAGTCAATCCAGTCTCGGGCTGGATCGTTCCAAGGCGATGGTTAAATAGATTCCGCTCGTAGTAGTCGATATATTTCGGCTGTGCGGTCCACGCGTAGAGATGGCGGGTAAGCTTCATCATGTTGTATGCGCAGCAGCATTCCTGATGGTGGCTCGACTCCACCAATTCCACGCCAAGGTGGTAGGGTTGAGTCTCCCAGTGTTCCTTATTGCTGGAGCCTCCGGTTGCGTAGGTACGCGATTCGACCACTGTGTCCCAGAAGAACTCCGCTACGTTTCGATAGCGGGTGTCCTGGGATATCTCGTAGCGCCTTGCTGCTCCAATCACCTCCGGAATGTGTGTATTCGCGTGCAGTCCGCGAAGCTCATCCTTGCGGAGCGCAAGTGGATTGAAGAACTTCATTTTTGTAAAGCGGTCGCCCGCCACTGCCCATCGATCGTCTCCGGTGACGCTGGCAAGGTTATACAGGACTTCGTTCATACCACCGAATTCGTTATCGAGAATCTCCTGCATGTGTTCCGGAGCTTTCGACACCGTCCAGGCGTCGACCCATTTTGCCACTCCCAGCAATACGTCGAGCGCCTCTGCGTTACCCGCATGCGTATGCATATCGAGCAACCCTGCCATAATTTTGTGAAGGGTGTAGAAAGGAGCCCATACTCCTTTCAGAGCATCCAGTCGCTCGAACAACTCCTCTGGAAATGCGCTGATATAGCCGGATGATCCAAGGCTCTTTTGGCAAACCGCCAAGCCGCTGACGATCTGGTCACCCCTCGCCTTGATCTCCTGATCGCCGGTTGACGCATACATCAAACCGCATGCCGACAGATAGTGCCCCACAAAATGCCCGCGTAGCTCCACTCTGGGCGCCTCCCATCCGCCGAGGGGTTTTGCGGATGACGGAAGCCCTGCATTCACTCGAAAGTTGTGCAGGAGCCTGTCCACTGACAGGCGCATCAGATAGCTGCGATTCGATTCAGCGGATTCCTTCAACGGGCCATCGTGCAGCTCGACTTCCTCTAAAGAAAATGGAACAACCGGCATGGCGAGCATATTGCGATGAAAAGTTTCGGTCAAGCCGAATGGAGGCGATGATGTATCAGCGATCCACTTTGTCGACTCGAGTGGTTCGTCCGCCTTCGCCTTCGGGGAGAAGTGAACAGTCCCAAGGGCGGCGGTAATCGGAGCAGCCGCAAGACCAAGAGAAAACCGCCGACGGGAAAACTTAGTAGTCTGAGAATCCATCTTCCAGCTCATTTGCAGCACTTATCCTCTGTGAGACATCCAAATTGCAAAGAAGAATCCGTCAGTTTCTTACTCCACCTGGCCATGGACTGACGAGTTATTGACGGCTCGTATCCGTAGGAATCTGTTCAAGTTCCATCCGTGCACGGTCGTCCCATTTTTGTCTCAGGGTTCTTGACTCTTTGAAGGCCTTGTCGGCCGCGTCCTTGTCGCCGGCCTTCCGATAAAGTCGGGCGAGCATGAAGTGAATGCTCCCGTCTTCGTCGCCCAACAGCGCCTGCTTGTACTCAGTGACTGCGGCAGGAATCCGATCCGTCTCTGCATATACCTGTCCCAAGAGGGCATGCAAATGTGGCACGAACTCCGGTTGGAGATTCTGGCACTTGGAGAGATACGGCTCGGCTTCCGCAAAGTGGTTCAGTTGGACATTGATCTCGCCAGCGAGCAGATTTGCCTCCGCGTCGCCTGGATCATCAACCAAAAGGCTACGGTCGATATCGAATGCCTCGTCGTTCTTCAATTCGGAAAACAATGCAATGGCAAGGCTCAGCCGCGCGGAATGGCTCTTCGGATCGAGGGCCACGGCTTTTCTGTATTCCGCTTCGGCATCGTCCCAGCGTCGCTTTTGTCGAAAGACATCTCCTACCAAGACGTGCATGCGTGGAGAGTCCGCATCAATCTCTCCGGCACGCATCAGCGCTGCAATCGCTAGTTTCTGATCCGCCTTGCTCTCCCAATACAATCCCCGTACACGAGTTGCCGGATTGCTTTTCAAGCGTAGAGCTGCGGCAGAAGTGGTGCGGAAATCGCCTGCGTAAAAGGAGCACGAAGCAACAAGCTGCAAATGATCGCTGGCGGTCGCGCCGAGTGCCGGCTTGAGCAAATCGTCGCATTGAGCGTAACGACCCATTGCATAGAGCATCTCGGCGTTTGCCACCACGGGGGCTTGTTTGCCTGAAAACCGTCCATCCTCACCAGAACCCATCGCGTCCGCCCTGTCAGGAAAAATGAAAACCCCTTCTATCAGGGCGCCAAGATTCATTGAGAGGGCTCCGTCGTTCCGCGCAGCTCGAGCGAGAGCGGCGGCCGGCCTTGCCTGGTCAGCAGATACAGCGTCGCGAAACAGTGGAAGACTCGACCGCACGAATCCAGGATCGGCCATCGAAAGAGAAGTCAGCCTCGTTAACGCCGCATCCGGACGTCCTTCAGCGACTTCGGCAACTGCCAATCCGAGGGCTGCCAGTCCACAATGAGTTCCCGCGCTGGCTTCCCGCTCGAATTGCTCACGCGCCTCGGCCACGTTTTTCTTTCGAAGGAGCGTGATGCCAAACTCCGCGTGGGTGCATGGTGCAGGCGAGCCGGAGGCAATAGCGGTTTTGTATGCATCCTCTGCCTGCAGCAGCTTTCCCTCTTCGGCAAAGGTCTCCGCTGCACGAAGAGTGACATAAGGTGAATGGCTGTAGGCAGAGGTCATCACACGGGCATCGCTTTCAACCTGCCGCAAGTATGTAGTTCCAAGAGTCAGCCAGATGTTCCCGTCATTCGGCGTCAGCCGAGCTGCAATCGAGTAGGCATCAGCGGCACGATCGGCATGGTTTAACAAGTTGTATGCCTTTCCGAGGTTAAGCGCGGCCTGCAAGTCATTGGGATTGAGCTTTTCAGCTCGCTCAAGGAAATCAACGGCGGCCTCGGGATTCTTGGCTCCAAGGAACTCAATCCCGACGAACAACTGAGGAACAAACAGAGATGGATTGAGCCTGATCGCTTCTCTGAAGCTGCGCATTGCCTCAGCCGGTTTTCCAGACTCGTGATACATCAGCCCTAGATTGGCCCATAGTTCTGGAACCGANNGACGGCCTTGCGGTATGATTCTGCGGCAGCGTTGAAGTCCCTCCTGGACTGAGCATCATGCGCTGCAGCCAGGAGGGATTCAAGCATTTGGTTGGAATCCTCTGCGGCGGCGAGCGTGTTCACGTTCGAAGTTGTGAACGCGATCGCCGCGCAGAGAACCATTACGGCCCTGTGCATAGGTACCTTACCGAACCAGCTTGAGCGACAACTGGACCTGCCTTGGTCCCTGGGTATTGCTGGACTCTCCCATTGTGGTTCCTGCGTCCCCGAGGTTGACATCGGGCGAGTCGAAGTTGGCGTGGTTGAACGCGTTGAACAACTGTGCGGTGAACTGCAGGCGGAACTTCTCCGTGATGTTGAACCACTTCTGAATCCCCAGATCTTCGTCGACGAAACCGGGAGCCCGGAGGTTCGAGAAGTAACGCGGGGCACTGCCAAACGTGTATGCGGGAGCCTGTGAAAAGGCTGCCGGGTTGAAGAAGCAGTACTTGGTTCCCACAGAGATGGGGTTACTGGTGCCCGCCCCGCACTGACCTGTGCCCTTCATCGCGGCTCCGGTCAGGTTCGCATGTTGATTCCCGCCCCAGAGACTTGCACCGTTATTGTTGGCATTGATCGACAAGGGGAAACCAGCCTGCACGTGGGTAATGCCGGAGACCTGCCAGCCGCCGACGATTTCGTCCGCGATGGGGTTCATGTTGCTTCCGAACTTCTTGCCCCGGCCAACCGGCAACTCATACACGTAGTTCAAAGCGAGAGACTGCGGGACATCCGTTCCGTCGACTGATTTATCTGCCTTCAAGTCGTAGTAATTGCGGATGCTGGCGCCTCCGCTGCTGATGTTTGCCCATTGTTCCGCTCCGTCGGTATCGTCGAGGAACTTCGCGTAGGTGTAGGAGGCCATGAAGATCAGGCCCCAGCTGACGCGGTGGGTGAAACTCGCCTGCAACGAGTTGTAGCTGGAGAAGCCGGCCGTTTCCTGGGAGGCAGGGGCGCCTCCGCAGAACTCCGGATACGGCTCAAGCAATTGCGCCTGCGAAACGGTCGGCGAGCTCAGTCCGCAGGAACTGGTCGGGAGGTTCAGAGCGTTCATGGCTGCTGCAAACGGATTAGCCACCGGGTTGTTCAGCGCTGAACCCATGGAGAGATACTGCGGGTTCAGTTGCCCGTAGTTCATGCCTTCCAAGATGATCCGAGTTCCGCGGTTGCCCACATAGTTGACATCCAGCAGGTCGTTCGGCGTGAACGCGTACTGGAATCCAACCATGAACTGCTTGATGCGGGGATCCGGATGATATGGATCGACGCCGCCGCCGCCCTGACCGACGTTTGTGAGGCCGTGCAGCGCGTTCCCGGTGACCGGCAGAACGCCGGTTGAGAATGCCTGGGCGAGCGGCTGTACGACCGTGATCCCGTTGACCGAGGGAGTCCAATTCGTCGATTGAGAATACCCAGGGTTCGGTCCATTGCCAAAGAAGTTTCTGGAGTAATAAAGACCAAAGCCGCCGCGCAGCACAAGCTTGGGCGCGACGTTGTATGCGAATCCGATGCGGGGAGCCACGTCGTCCCAGTTGAAGTTGTAGAGATTGCGGTGGCCCGGCGTGGCGTAGACGATTTCCCCGTAAGCCGGCACCCCGGCCGCGGCGCTGATCGGATTGAGGGCATGGAAGTCGAAGTACGCCTGATCATTGGCCCTCGCTGTGATCGGGGTCTGCAGTTCATAGCGGAAGCCCAGGTTCAGGGTCAGCTTGCGAGCCACCTTCCAATTGTCCTGGAGATACCCCCCATGCAAGTAGTACTACGACGCCGGAAATGCGTTAAACCCTGTGGAGCCGCCGGTACCGGCGCCGGACATAAAGGAAGCGAACGCATCTCCGGCCGTTGTCGCGTTGTTCGGGTCGGGACCTGACGTCATGGCATTTGAGAAGTTGAATTGCGTGGGAGCAATCCTGCCGCCATATATGTCAATTACAGCGCCCATATACCCGAACGAAAGGGAGTGCGCTTTGTGCATCTTGTTGAGGTCGATCGAAGCGGAACCCGCATTGTTCGCAAAACTGGCTTGGCCGAAGCCGGTGGTTGCTCCCAGAGGAGCATAGTTGCTGGCGCCGAAACCAACCTGCGGAAACTGCGGAGAATACGTGTCGATGATGCCGGGCAAACCGAGCGCGGAAGACTTGAACCCGAAGCTCTGGGTGTCGTTTCCTTCCGTCCATCGATTGAATTCCACGGCGCCATTCAGAACAAATGTGGGCGAAAAGATGTGCGAGGCGCCGGTGGCGATACTGTACCGGTTGTCCGGGTTGTAGACCTCGGGTCCGGCTACATCGTCGGCTCCGTAGTAGGCCGGAGAACCGGCCTTGGTCTCCCACTTTCGCGACCATCGGCCGTACATCGAGGTGTTGGCGTTAAAGTGGTGGTCGATTCGAATTCCGTACTCGTTGGATTGAGTTGATTGCGAACCCGAGACGTTGTAGTTGAATTGGCTCGTTGGATTCTTCGGGGCCGGCCAGTAATTCCCGGCTGCAAACTTCGCCGCGAGGGCATCGATTGCCCCTGCGCCGCTGGAGGGAATCTTGTTTCCAGGATAGGGATCGCGGATGGTCACCATCTTTCCCGCATTCGGGCCGCTGGTGGCCAGAACTTGCCGGGTGGTGTAGGGGTTGTAGATGGCGCCTGCGTAGACTGGCCTTCCCAAGGAATCCGTGCCCGCGGCACCCGAAAGCTGAGCGCCGAGCTGCGCCGAAAAGTCGCCCCCCTCCTGTTGGGTGGTGGGCACATTGGCGCCATAGGTACCGGCGTTATTGAGGCGCAGGCCCTCATAGTTGGTAAAAAAGAACGTCTTGGCGCGTTGCCGGTAAATGCCCGGTATATACAGCGGTCCCCCGCCGGCAGCTGCAAACTGATTGCGATGGTCCGGAGTAATGGGGAGGTGGGACAGATTACGGAAGTAGGTGTTGGCGTCCAAATCGTTGTTGCGGAGGTACTCGCTCAAAGTGAAATGGACGTCGCTGGTGCCGGATCTGGTAATCATGTTCACCACATTGCCGGTGCTCCATCCGTACTCAGCGGAGAACGAATTCGTAGTTACCTTGAATTCCTGGGTGGTGTCCACCGCGGGCACATAAATGGTTCCGCCCCAGCCGCCGGCAACGTTCCAGCCTCCATCAAGAAGAAATGCCGTGGTTCCGAAGAAGCCGCCGCCAAAGCTCATGAAGGACAAGTCCTGGTCGGCCGTATCCTCCGCGCCGCCAGCCGCCAATAACTGCTGCTGGGTCTGGTTGTTCACCGAAGAGTTCAACAGCACCAAGCCGAGCACATTTCTGAAGTTGAGAGGAAGCTCGTCAACCTGCTTTTGGGCAATCTCGGTGCCGACATTAGCATCCTCGGTCTGCAACTGGGTCCCTGTTTCGGAAACCATCACCTGCTCAGAGGTGCCGATGGACAATTGAATGTTCTCGGTCAGAGAGTCCCCTGCATTGAGGACAATTCCGGTTTGGCGGGTGGTCTTGAACCCCGAGGCGCTGGCCTCAACAGTGTAGGTGCCGGTAGGCAGCAGGGCGAACGAGAACTCTCCGGCCGCGCCGGCTGAAGAGGCTCGGCTGATTCCCTGCTGAGCGTTGGTGAGCTTCACGGTTGCCTTCGGAACCCTGGCGCCGGAGGGGTCTGAAACCGTGCCCGACAAGGCCGCGGTGGAACTCAATGTTTGCGCACGGAGAGCCGGAATGTTTAGCAATCCAACGGCCATGATGGCTATCAAGACTGCCAAAAGTGCGAAACGTAGTCTAGTCATGCTGCCTCCTGAGGCTTTTCCCTGTCGATCTCGCTTTTTTCTTCATTGGCCCAAGCACTTTCTGGGGGGGAGATAGGGTCTCCGCGTCAAGCCGATAGATCGGCTGACATTCCTACAGCACACTCTGTGGGCCAGCCTGTATAACACGCACAAGAAGACGACCCGTACGTTCAGAATGGCAACGTACTGTACGGTACTGTTCGAGAGCGTTCCCGCATTCGCAGCTTCCCGTCAACTTCTCGCAGGACATTGATTCACAACCCCTTACTGTTCCTCGATTGGAGTGCAGGCCCAGTCGTTCCAAATCGACGAGATGAATAACTGCATCCTATTGACTTCGCAGGACTTTTAGGAACTCGGCAACGAGCCAAGATTCTGACTTGTCAAGAGCACTCGAAAGGGGGTACAGTCCGTTCAAAGCGGGGAATTTGAGGCTATTGATGGCGCATGCGGTTGAAAAGGACGACTTTCAAGAGCGGCAAGAGCGCTCGGACGGGGTACCTGCGGCAGAAATCGAGAAAACGTTGTCTTCGATCCTGCAAAGTACCCCTTTTCACTCCAGCAAACAGTCCCAGGAACTGTTGCAGTACATCGTCAATCAAACTCTCGCCGGCCACCTTGAGATGCTCAAGGAACGAGTCGTCGGAGCGAATGTTTTTAACAGAAAGCCCGATTACGACACAAACGATGATCCAATCGTTCGCGGACGCGCCGCTGAGATCAGGAAGCGGCTGGCACTCTACTATCAAACAGCGCGTGAGGATTCTGTCCTCATCAGCGTTCCTTCCGGCTCGTTTAAGGCCATCTTCGAATGGGCTGGCACCAATACGGTTCCGTTGCCGCCGGTTCCTCAGCACGGACCGAAACGGGGCCAGCCAATTATCCCGCCGGCATCTCACGTGGTTGCAGGGCTCGGTCTTGCGCCAACCTCTTCAGGAATCCGGAGGCGCATTTGGTGGATTGCGATTGCCGCTCCGGTTGTACTCCTGGCTTGGGCAATACCGCACTACCTTGCATCTTCTGAGGAGCGTGCCTTCAATCAATTCTGGTCGCCCATTTTGGATAACCCTCATACAACCTTGATCTATGTCGGTGGCAATGCTGTCTATCAGTTGTCTTCCGCCTACGTCGATGCGTACTACCAGAAACACCCCCGCAGCCAAGCTGAGGAAATGGGATTCGAATCCTATATCCCATTGCCCCCGGGCACCAAGATTGACGCTCAAGATCTTTATGCCGCAAAGGATACGTTCGTCACAATTGGCGATGTCGCGGCAACAACAAAGATCGTGTCCTTGCTGGTGCATCGCAACAAGCAATTCGACGTTCGATTCGGAAGCGATGTAGCGTTTGGCGATCTACGCGAACATCCCACGATCCTGATTGGCGCGCACAACAACTCCTGGACTCTTACCATGACTGAGAATCTGCGTTATGTCTTCAAAGGGGCTGATGCCATCGTGGACCGCTCAGACTCTCAGAAGCACTGGTCTACCAATGCTCACGAATTTGCAGAGGACTACGCGATCGTATCCCGTGTGTTGAACTCCAAAACAGGTACGACGGTCATCACCGCCGCGGGAATCGGGCACGCAGGTACGCGCGCAGCCGCCGAGTTCCTAGCCAATCCGCAGTCCATCTCGGCGCTGGTGAAGTCCCTCCCCAAAGACTGGGAAAAGAAGAATATACAGATTGTTTTGCACACCACCGTCACTAACCAGCTTCCCGGGGCTCCTGACGTTGTTGCCACGTACTGCTGGTAGGCGTACTCGACTGCGAGTCGTGCGTCGCCAAAACTCCATCCGGGTGCAGAAGTCGGTCAGGGTTGATCAACTTCCCTGGGTAACAACGTCAACTGTCGCCAACAGGCCAAGTGCACTCATTGAACGCGATTTGGACACTCCTTCGCTGATAAGTCACCTGAAACGCCGATGTGACAGGATTTTGAAATCCGTCTTTAATAACCCCTCCTGTCACACGGCCCTTCTTGCGTCCGGTTGAATCATTGAAGCCAGCAGTACCGCAACAATCCCAACCAGAAATACTCCGTCTAACGTACCCGCTCCGCCGATCGACGCCACCGGCGCGCCAATCCCGGAATTTTGGCGAGATTCATCAGGTCTGCGCCGAGCCAATAAAATGACGCGCTTAGACCGAACACTTGCCTTGAGGGAATAATTACCGGACATGATGCCTACAAGATGGAACATGTCTATCGGGACCACGATTCGGGCAATCTTCGTCACAAGAGTGTGCCCGGACCAGGGATTCTGGCAGAATAAAGACCGTAGTAAGCATGAAGAGCTGATTGGTGGTAGTTTCAGTTCCCTCAGGCTGTTACAGCTAGACCGCCCCCACAAGACGGCGACTTTTCGAAATTTGATCTCGAGCCTTGAACTGCGCGCGAGCGCCATACCTGATCTATCCACGTCAGGATCGACGGGAACCACGACTTTGGTTCCCAAGACGGTACAGACCGATTCGGATCCTGGCCCAAAAGCTGTTGTCGCTTCACACGATTGGAAGCAGCCGCCTAACGATAATGCAGCGGTTGCAGCACGGTAATCGCCACCGGGGCTCGGCGCTATCGAAGGTTCACGTGAATC
>PLKU01000363.1:248-13436 GCA_003140705.1 Acidobacteriaceae bacterium | reverse complement strand
GGAGCGCTGACCGCGTACTTCCCGACCACAGCCGCCAGCAACGTCGCCTTCGTCGACAATACGAGCCTGACGACGGGCCTGGTCGTGCCCGGCATTCCCGGCACCGCGTCGAGCAATGTGACGAACGTCGCGGTCACCTCCGGCGGCAGCACCGCAACCGTCGGCGCCAAGGTCACGATTGCCGTCACCATGAACGAGGCGATGACGGTCTCCGGGGTGCCGACGCTCAGCCTGAACGACGGCGGCATCGCCACTTACACCGGCGGGTCCGGCACCAAGACGCTGACCTTCACCAGCACCATCAGCACGAGCAACGTCGCGGTGCCGGCACTGGCGATCACCCTGCAACCGTGAATCCCCGCCAACTGGCAGGCTGCACTTCCGACAGCGCCTGCGCCTCCGGAAACAAAGATTGTCTCGCCCGTTTTCAGTCTCGCAATGCTGTAAAGGCCAACCCATGCCGTCAGACCGGTCACGCCCAGAATTCCAAGATATGCAGAGGCTGGGGCCACTGCTGTATCGACGATCTGCAGGCTCGCCCCCGGCGCAACAAAGGCTTCACGCCAACCGTAGATGCTTTGGACATAGGTCCCTACGGGGAGCTTTTCATCCTGCGAAGCGATGACTCGTCCGACTGCACCGCCTTCCAGCGGTTGGCCGATCTGAAATGGCGGAACGTAGGACTTGCCCTCGTTCATCCGCCCGCGCAAGTAGGGATCGACGGAGATGCATACATTCCGGACGAGCACTTCGCCGGGATGGGGGTCGCGAACCTCGACCGTTGCAAACGAGAAGTTGTCCAAGGACGGTTCAGCTTGAGGACGGGAGGCAAGGCGTACTTCACGGCTTTCAGTTGGCATGGCTGTCGGACACAAGGATAGCGCGTCTGGCTCGGCAGATGTTGAAATCCCCTGCAAACACGGCTGGCGCTCTAATTTGTTCTTTTCGACCTCAGATTCATATCGTTCGGATTGCAGCTGGCCGCCTTCCAGCGATAGTCGGAATGGGTCACCGAACTGGTTGTTTTTCCGTTCAAGGTCAGGTCGATGAGGCCCTTGGCGGTCATGTGCTCCATTCCATCGAAGCTCATCTCGATGTTGCCCTTCATCTGAAAGACCTTCATCTGACAATCCATGTGGTAACTTGCGCCGCTGGAAGTGACGCTGAGCTGCGTAACGGTGCAGAGGGGATCCTGCGTGAGGGCCTTGGTCCACAACTCGTCATTGAAGCAGTAGAGAAGAACAGTGGGCTCCTGCCCCGCCGTAGTACTCGAGACGGTGGCTGCCCATTCGCCCGACCGCAAAGGAAATCTCTGCTGCGCCGAACAGACGACGGTTGCCATTACCACCATGACACCGAGTAATGCCGATTTTAGAAAAACCATCTCCGACCCATTCCTTCCCTCAATGTGGATTTTTTGTCTTACCATTCAGTTTCGTATCACTATACGCCAGCCGCCTCCACTCGCGATTCTTCCGGCATCTATTCCAACGGCAAAGAATCGGGGCGGCTCCCCATTCCGTGTCTCAGGCTTCGCAGGCTGCCTGCGGCGCACTTTTTGGGGACACGGCTGAACAGCTTGCGGAANNGTTTTTAGTTTAATTCAGGGCTCATCGCGGCCTCCAAGGGAGTCATATTGGAGGTCGTCTTGTTTATTTCCATATTCCTTAGCCAATCGAGCGCGATCTCACTTGGCGAAAACTGAGCTTTGCGCAAGCTGAGGCCAACTTTGGGAGCGATGGAAGACTTCAAACCTGCCGTATTAATCAATCAGCGACCGCCGTTTGGGTGGCTCTCCGATCGAAACGTACTGAATCAGGTTGGTTCCTCGGCTTACTTGTCGCCCGAGACCAGAGAGCGGGATGGAACGTTCGGGGATGCGATGTGCCGAGGAAATGGTGAAGCGGTCGTTCAACTCAGGGCCATCTACTTGAGTGAAGATTTCGATCCCCACTGGGCTTTCCATATTGAAGAAGGGCAGCACCGCCTTTATCCCCATCGCTGGACCGTCGTGCGAAAGTAGCCACACCCTATTGATTTACTCATCTGCGAATCACGTGATGCCGATCACCGTCCTGCGGCTGCTTGAGCGCCAATCATACATTCTAAGCACGTACCGCCAACTCAAGTGGCGTGTGGAGAAGAACTGTGGCCCGTACCAGGTTGCTGCTGTTGCGCCGGATTTCGCAGGTTTTCTTTCTGCTCCTGTTTCTTGGCCTGCTGCTCTTCACTTCGCTTAACATCTTTCCCGGCGGCGCCACCGAGATCAAACTACGCGCGCCGGTGCGCCTGTTCTTCGAGTGGGACCCGCTGGTGGCGCTGGTCAACGCGCTGGCTAGCCACGCGCTCTATCGTGGACTGCTGTGGAGTCTGCTGATCCTGATCCCCACGCTGTTTCTGGGCCGCTTCTTCTGCGGCTGGATATGCCCCATGGGCACGCTGCAGCATTTTGTGGGCAACCTGCCCTCCGAGGCCAAGCGTGGCAAGCAGCGCATTCAAGCGAACCGCTACAAGCGGTGGCAGACCGGAAAGTATGTGGTGCTGATCGCCGGGCTGGTGGCCGCATGCTTCGGCTCGGCGGCCATTGGATTGCTCGATCCGTTCAGTTTGCTGGTCCGCTCCTTCGGCTTGTCGTTGCTACCTGCGTTTAACGCTGCGATCCGCGCCGTGCTCGAGCCGATGGAACATAGTCCCATCGCGGTGATTAAATCGATTGGCGGCACGCTGCACGCGATTCTGCAATTCCTGGTGCTCGATCTTCGCCAACCGCACTACTACCAGGGTTTGGTGCTGGGCGTTTTGTTCATCGCCATTCTTTCAGCGAGCCTGCGCGTGACACGCTTGTGGTGCCGGGCGATTTGCCCGCTTGGCGCTCTGCTGGGCGTGGCGTCGCGCTGGGCGATACTGGGCCTGCACAAGGACTCCGAAAGCTGCAGCAACTGCAACCGCTGCCTGTTGAACTGCCAGGGCGGCGACGATCCCATCGGCGGCGTGCCGTGGCGCAAGAGCGAATGCCTAATGTGCATGAACTGCGTCGCCAGTTGCCCGGATCACAGCCTGGTCTTCCGCATCTTCCACAATGAGACACAGGTGGCTTCGCCCGACCTGGGCCGCCGCCGCACGCTCACGGGCATCGTGGCCGGAGCAGCTGTAGTTCCGCTGATGCGCGCCAACACGGGCCTGGGCAAGAGCCGCCACGAGCGCCTGCTGCGTCCGCCGGGCTCGCTCGACGAGCACGATTTTCTTTCCCGCTGCATCCGCTGCGGCGAGTGCATGAAGGTTTGTCCCAACACGGCGCTGCATCCCACATTCGACGAAGCGGGGCTCGAAGGCCTTTGGTCGCCCACGCTGGTGCCGCGCATCGGTTACTGCGAACCGAGTTGCGTGATGTGCTCCGAAGTGTGCCCCACCGGCGCCATCTGGCAGATCACGCCCAAGGAAAAAGGCTGGGTCGTAGGTTCCGCGCAAAGCCAGCCGATTCGCTTGGGGACTGCGTTCTACGATCGCGGGCGCTGCCTGCCCTGGGCCATGGCCATCGATTGCATCGTCTGCGAGGAATGGTGTCCGGTGTCGCCGAAGGCCATTTATGTGCAGGAGGCGCAGGTCATCGACTCGGGCGGGAATTTGAAGGTGGTGAAGCAGCCGCGCATCGATCCCAGCCGCTGCGTGGGCTGCGGTGCGTGCGAGTACGCATGCCCGCTGCAAGACCGCCCAGCCGTGTACGTGACCAGCATTGGCGAAAGCCGTTCGCCGAGCAGTCAGATTCTGCTGAACCGCGCCGAAGCTGCAGCGCCGGCATTGGCGGCAGCGAGTCAGCCCCAGCCAGTGCGGGAGAATGCCGTGGCCCCGGCTTCCAGACCGGAGGTGAAGAAGGCCAAATCCGACCCGTTCCCAGCATCGGGGGCTGTGACCGGGTGGCAAAAGAGTGGCGAGACGCGCAACTTTGCCGCCAGTAATTTGTATGAGTACATTGATGGCGGCGCGGAGGAGTACATCGCAGCCGGCGTGGTGAACACCTCGACCTCTGACTACAAATACCAAGACAAGCTGGAGGCGACCGTAGACGTCTACACCATGGGTGGCGCGGCGGGCGCACGCAAGATTCTGGAGAAGAGCCAATCCAATGATGCCAAGCCAGTCAAGCTGGGCGATGCAGGCACCGCGCTTGCGCAGAGCGTGATTTTCCGCAAAGGCCCTTATCTGGTGCGCATTGTTGCTTACGATTCCACGCCCGAGGTGCCGCAGGCTCTGCTTGCGTTGGCTCGCGGCGTCGAAGCAAATCTGTGACTGTAACCGGGGTCTCAATGACTCCTCATCAATGGAAATAAGCGAGGATTGGCATGAACAACCGCAGGGATTTTCTGAAAGTTGCAGCTACGGGAGTTGTCGTGCTGGGGGCGCAGAGCAACTTGGCGTTGGCCGGCATGCTGGACGCGCAAAGCGAATCGGGCAAGTCCCGCGTAGTGGTGGCCAGGGATGCAGCCCTGCATGGGCCAGCTGGCAACACGACGTCGAAGCCGGATGAAAAGCGCGTACTGGCGCTGCTNNATACCGGACTCGACAACGCAGTGGAAGCCTGGAAGCACATTGTGCCCTCTGGCAAGGTGATCGGCCTCAAGGTCAACGGCCTGGGAGGCAGGGGGATTTCGACTCACGTGGCGCTTGTGACGGCAATCTGCGAGCGGATGCAGCAGGCGGGCGTGAAGCCGGGAAACATTATTGTGTGGGACCGCAACGCGCGCGATCTTGAAGCCTGCGGCCTCACGATCAACACCGACCCTGGCCGCGTGCGTTGTTATGGCAGCGACGTCTCGGGCTACGAGGAGCAGCCGATGACGTTTGGTTCGGCCAGCGTGATCCTCTCGAAGATTCTTACCCGCGAGTGCGACATGGTGATCGGCCTACCCATTCTGAAAGACCACGAGATGGCAGGCGTGACGTTCGCGATGAAGAACATGTACGGCGTGATCCAAAAACCATGGGAGATTCATGCCAACGGCTGCAATCCCGGCGTGGCCGATCTAAATTGCATTCCCGTCATCCGCGACAAGGTGCGCTTCACCATTGGCGACGCCATGTCTTCGGTGTACCAGGGCGGGCCGGGCTTCCACCCCGAGAACCTCTGGTATCCGAATACGCTTATCGTGGGCGAGGACCGTGTGGCCCTGGACCACACTGCCTGGCAGATGATCGAGCGCAAACGCGCCGAGGCGGGTGTGCCTACGCTGGAAGCCGCGGGCCGTAAGCCACGCTACATTGCTACCGCCGCCAATGCCACGCACCAGTTGGGCGTCGACGATCCGGCGCGCATACAGTTGATGGAAGTCTAACCTCTCGCAGATGGCTGACCGATGCGGGAGCAATGAAACGAAAAGATCCGCCATCCTGGGCGAAGCGTACCGGAGCCGAAGGACCTGCAGTTGCTTTTGAAAATGTGGCGCACCAATCAATGGAAGGAGCACCATGACCGAGGAGACCGATCGCAAGCTGCTTGAGGTGCCGTCCCTCACACGGCGCGAAGCCATGCTGCAACTGCTCCGGGTGGGCGGCGTGGCCGCGGGCGCGACGGGCCTCGGCGTATGGCTCAGCGAACACAGCTTCCGTCCGATTGTGCCAAAGGGCGAGCAAGCGAAGCGCGACCATCGCATCGCCGCCAACCCGCAATTCCCGCATTTGACCGTCGTGCAAGGCGGAGAACCGGCGGCACTCGTAGCCCGCGCGCTCTTTGACCTGGGCGGCATCAGCCGTTTTGTCGGCCGCAAGGATGTGGTGGTGATCAAGCCCAACATCGCCTGGGACCGCACGCCAGAACAGGCGGCCAACACGAATCCCGAAGCAGTGGCCGAGCTGGTGCGGCAGTGCTTGCAGGCTGGCGCCAAGCGGGTCATCGTCACCGATGTTAGTTGCAACGAGCCGCGCCGCTGCTTCCATCGCTCCGGAATTCAGGATGCGGCCCACGCCGCCGGCGCCGAGGTCATTCTGCCCGATCCCGCGCTCTTCCGCGAAGTGGACATAGGCGGCGTGGTGCTCAAGACGTGGCCGGTCTTCACGCCGTTTCTTGAGGCCGACAAGATCTTCAACATGCCCATCGCCAAGCACCACGTTCTCACCGGCGCAACGCTCGGGATGAAGAACTGGTACGGTATTCTGGGCGGGGAACGAAACCGTCTCCATCAGCAGATTCACCAGAGCCTGGTGGACCTGGCCAACTTCATGCTGCCCACGCTTACCATTCTGGACTGCTACCGCATCCTGCTGCGCAACGGCCCCACCGGAGGAAACCTGGAAGACGTGGCGACCAAGAAGACCGTGGTAGCCGGAACCGATCCGGTAGCCATTGACGCCTACGCAGCCAAGGCCTACTGGAACCTGGACCCCGAGCACATGCCGTATCTTCAAATGGCCGCCGCACGCGGGCTCGGAACGGTGGAGTTTGACAATCTGGGGCTGAAGGTCAGTCAGTTGGGATAACGGCCCGGAGCACGATATTGCAAAATGCGGCAAGATTGACCGAATAGCGAGAAAACAATGCTGCCCAAAATTCAAATCGCTGACGCAGGAACAAATCGCCGAGCAGCATTGAAGAACTACGAAATGCGGGCTTCGGTTCACACGAAAATCTAGTTCCGGGCCAGTCACCTGCAAGCCGGATATTGAGTGGTCAAATGTTGAAAACTGGGCTTTGCACGTTTTGAGACCTGAAGAGTTCGCTATTTGAGGCGCGTCCGTGCGGTGCCCGCCAGCATTCCTGGACAAAACGGCGTTTTCCATTGCCTATCCAATCACCTGGCGTTCCTCAGGCTTGCAAGGGGAAGCGCACTTCGCCGTGAAATAAGCAATGTAGACCGCTGGTAATTGCAATTCACTTCATCGTCTGCATTACAACGCATTTTCGGAGCCTGATAATCTCCTTGCGAATTCTAATCGACCTTCACCAAGGTTCGCTTTCGAAGCCCCGCCGCGGCTGGACGGCTTCGCTATCGCCAACGAGTTGGCGACAGACGAACAACTGCGCGAGGCAGATCGCAATCGTCAAGAAGAAACTGCAACTCAACGGTTCGCCCCTAAGTTGTCTATGGGCCTGTCGGTCGATATATTCAAGAAAGCCGAGATGTCATGCGCCCTTCAGTACTTTCCATTGCAATCCATCTCCATCCTCGATCTTTAACTAATTGACGCTACCCACTTCTTAGCCGACAACAGGTGGAGCTGATCTCGAGTACCCGGGATCCATGGCCGGTTCCCGCAGTCTGGCTATCTCCAGAGCCTGGAGCACGAAAGCGTTCCAGGCGAACACCCGGTGATATCCGCAAAGTTTATTCCTTGAACAGGTCGGCAAGTACTCCTGCCTCGTCGGAAAGTCCTCGTCTGTGTGGATTTCTGCCCACAGCCGGTTCGCAATCGCATGGTCCGCCTTCTGCCATCCATGCAGCTTGCCAGTCACATAGCCGCAGATCTCAATCCTCATCCAGCTGCCACCGTTGTAGTAAATGCCGTCAGCCGCCTTGTTGGCATAACTTGCGGCGTAGGAGTCACTTACCATCGGATGCCACTTCTCCGTAAAATAGCTCCACTCTTTTCCCCCCGCCAGGCCAATAAAGATCGGCCTCACTGTGCCGCCTTCGCCGGGGTAGGGGCAATCCTCCCTCGGTAGCATTGCCGGGATGTGGTTGAGGTGATTGACAACCATTTCATCCGTCAGAATTGGCCGCTTGAAAAGCCAAAGGGATAGAAACTCGGGATGGATATCGGGAAAACCGATTGCATCGTGTATATTTCGAGCCGGAAAGAGGAAGCCGCTCTTCGCATCATAGTAGCTGCGATATTCCTCCTCAGCCTTTGCCAGGTAGCTCTCCGAGATAGATGCGCTCACTTCCGGGATCTGAAGCTCGCGAATCACTCTCAGCAGTACAGCTAACATTCCCTGGTTTTCGCACAGAATTCTTGTACCTTCGGGATAGTGAATTACATCGAGTTGACCCATGACAAATTGCGCCGTGCAAATAGCCTCGCGCGTAGGATCATAAGTTCGAAGGCAGTACTCCGCAGCTCGTCGTATTTTGTCCATCTGAAGTTCCGTACCGAATCGACGGCGGTTGAGCAGCGCCCACATGAGCCATAGCGGGGTTGAGTCATTGGATTTGCGTTCCAGGTTGGCAATGTTCGGTTCTACGAGAGTGTTGATGGCGCCGTCCTCGCCCTGATTATCGGCCCAGGCAGCAAAAACCTTCTCGTTCAGTTCGCGGTTATGAATGCCGGAGAGAGCGTAGAAGCTGTCGCGCAGATACATTTCGCCAGCAGCCGAATACCAGATGCTGGGGGCCAACATGGGACGAAGCTCTGCCATTTGGGCATTCCAACTCAGCATCATGACGTCTGCATAGAGCACCTTCTCGGTCTCGCCGCCTTTGCATTGAAGACCGTCGGCCAATTGAAGCTGGCTGGCGAGGCGATACCCGCGAAGTGTGTCGGGAATCGCATCACACGCAAAGATGAACACGGTCCTGGTCTGCGATTGCCCCATTTCCAGGCGGTGGTACGGTTCGCGCCGAGTCGCCACACGGGAGAGTTTGATATCTCGCACTTCCATTGAGGGCAGGCGTGCGCCGCGATTCTCGTTAGCGCCCGCGTCCCCAGAATCGGTCAGCGACAGCGCGATAGCGGCGCCCGTGCCCTGCAGCGCGGGCACAACAAAGGAGTGATCAAAATCTGAGAAGATTGCGGGTGAGGCCGGCGCCGTGTCATTGAACAGTGTGAGATCACCAAGTTTGTTGAACTGGCTGTCTACATCCCATGCGTGAACCGATATCGGAGCCTCGGAGCAATACTCGAGATGTACGGCGTAGATCTCGCCTCCTTTTGCCGGGAATGGGAAGAGTACGAAATCCTTCCTATCACTTGGAGACAGCTTGACGACGGCGCCAAACTGCTCGACTTTCATATCGCCGCTTCTCTTCCACATGGAAGCCGCTGGAAGATCGACTGGCTTGCGGGAGCCCTCTCCAGACAACTGGACCGTGGCCTCACCGAATGTCTGCTGGATGCATGCGCCTTTCTTGGCGCGATCGGCGACATAGGGAAGAAAGTAGAGATTCAGATCGGGAATGCTGACGGGTGCTGGCTTCACGGGCGTTCCATCTCTCCGTATGATCCGGCTCCATTGATTGCGATACCCTGAATCGGTGAGCAGCCCTACGGTTACGCCGCTGGCCGTCCGGAAGCCTGCAGCAGGAGAATACTCATGTAGCGGCCCACCTTTGCAGTCTGTGTGGTCGAAACTCCAAAGCTTTGCGGGCTGCGCTTCCGGCTCCAGACAATTAGTCAGCTGGTAAAGCAGCGTGTACATATCTGCCTGGCGTAACCGAATCGTCTTCATGATCACTTGCGAGGTCATAACTTCGTAGCTGACATCGACAAAGACGGTTGTGCGCAGATTAGGGAGTTGCATGACTCCAGTGAGCTTGATTCGCNNCACGCAGCGGCTTTCCAGTCATCGGCCCGGTCTTGGAGGCTGTGCTCACTGTTTTGGAAGATTGCAGACAATTCTCCGCCTTGATGGTGCCGCGCGATGGGTTGATCGCGAAACAGGATCGTGACTCCATATCCACTTTGGGCATCGCCTGTCACCCGGAGAGAAACCAGACCGGGTTCAGATGGTTGAGCAGCGTGCAGCGAATCCGGCAGCAGGGTTGCGGCCGCCGTAAGTGCCGAAATGATAAGAAACTCGCGGCGGTCCAGATGTCCCAAACTAACCATATTGTCTTTCGCCTCGCATTGTTCAGGACTCTCTAACTCAAGCCCGCAGTTGCTGTAGGAAGAAAGGCCGGTAACAGGTCAGGGCAGGGGCGAACCCGTCGCACCAATTCTAGAGCATTACCACTCGCCAGGCGCCATCGTCCGTCGAGTGCGGCGCACCGTTGGTGCCCGACTCGAGCGATTGCATCTCCGACATGGGATAGATCCCGGAAAGTCGGCCAGTGTCTACGAACTGGTTTCAGTCTAGGCATCCTAATGCAAAGGTACACGCGGCTCCTTCGGTTCATTCACCGCGCCCTCCGGCCGTACCCCCTTTATATACCCAGCCAGCACCTCCCTCAGGTACTTCACCGTCCCCTCCAGCATCACATCCGTCGACCCGGCAATATGCGGCGTCACAAAAATCCGCGGCTCCGACAGTAACGGATTGTCCGGCTTCACCGGCTCATTCTTCACAACATCCAACCCCGCCCCATAAAGATGTCCACTCGTCACCGCGACCAGCAGCGCCGGCTCGTCTACCAATGTCCCACGTGACACATTCAACAGCACCGCGCCCTTCTTCATCCCCGCCAGCACCTCCGCGTCGATCATGTTCTCATTTTCTTTGGTCCCCGGAATCGCCAGAACGACGTAGTCCGCAGTTGCCAGTGCGAACTTCAACTGGTCACTCCCATATCCCTTCACTCCGGCGGGTGCATGTTCCGGATGTTTGTCCACACCGGTCAGGACCATCCCAAATCCGCGCAGCCGCTCCACCAGCAAATCCCCTATTCCCCCCAGTCCCACAATACAAACCGTCTTACCGTGGAGCGCCATGTTCACCTCCGGCTTCTCTGGCCGGACCTGCTCGCCATCCCGCGTAAACGCCAATTCCTCATTCAGCCGGCGAGACGCCGCCAGCATCAGCAGCACTGCAAACTCCGCCACCGACTCCCCATTGCCGGTCTTCGTCGTTGGCGCCGAAGCCACCCAGATTCCGGCCTTCGTCGCTGCCTCTACATCCACCTCGTCATAACCCGCGGAGGCGGTCTGCAACAGACCAAGCTTCGTCTGCCCTTCCAATTCCTCGGCACCGACTTTGCCGATCGCAAGCAGTACCTCCAAATCCATTGCCGGCGCCTTCTCGCCCGGCAGCCAAGTCAAAAACTCATCTTGCGAATTTCCCGCCTTCATTTGCTTCAACATCTCCACCGCAAATGAGTCCTGCTTGCCCAGATAACCGATCTTCACAAATCACCTCACTGCTAGTCAGATGCCGTCTGCAAACCTAAAGCGCCTCTCCGGCCCTTCACGATTTCGCCTTTTCTGTCACCGGCACCTTCTCCCAACCTGCAAAATCATCGTCACGGAGATAAATAGCAGCAACGATGCCAGACGTTGAAGCAACTTACAGCGCTTGCGATGAAGATGATTAGGCTCTTTGATAAGGGCGGCGCGAAGATGCTGGCTGCGAGCAATGATGGCGACCGTCTTCGCATGAGCGAAACCCTTGACCGATCAACCCGAATTGAGATTCGTCCCAGGAAGTCGGCCAGTGTTCGCCGATCTGCGTGGCCATGATCCTGGGTTGACGACAACAGCCCGATGCACGTTTCCAGGACTACCGTGCCTGGAGACGTGAATTGGCGATTTCGCATCCGCCGAGAAGAAGGAGTGGTGGCTTCTGCTGTCAATCTCCAGCCTCGGGGGCGCGGGCTGCAGGTCATGGATTAGGGATGGAGGCCTTACGTATTTCGATCTGTCCACCGCGAGTGCGGACTTCGAGACACGGCTGTGGGTGCACGGCTGGTCCGTTAACGACATGGCCATCTTCAAGGTCAAACTGGGAAGCGTGATAGGGACACACAATGCAATTACTCACGAGCGTACCCTCCGAAAGCGGGCCGCCAAAGTGAGAGCACGTGTCGGCCATGGCAAAGAGACGGCCTGCGCGACGGACCAGAAGAATGGGTACGCCCTGAACCATCGCCCGAGTTGGTTTGTCCTCGACTAGCTGAGATTCCGGCAAGACGGCGACGAAGTTGTACGGAAGGATCTGGCCATCGGTGCGATCAACCCCTACTCGGTGTTCGTAGACCAGCTTGCCGCCGAGATGTGCCGCATAACTCATCACTGCGTAGCCGAGCGCACTGACAATGCGGCCGCTTCTACGGCACTTCTTGCTTCGCAATACCAGAGACGTAGCGAATAACGCAGTACCGCCAAGGTTCAATAGCCCATGAACCAATCCGAGACGGCGGGCTGGAGGATCCACATCGGACCAGTCCGTGATGCCGGTTACCGCGGCGCCTGCTGCTCCCGCCAGTCCGATGCCGATGGAAGCATCCGCGGCTGAGGCGAACTCCCTCCGGTCGAGGATCAAATCCAGGAGGTCGAATACAATCGCGGCGGTCCATGCCCCGACGGGCAGGTCTGTCAGTGCGGCGTGTAATGGTTCGCCCAGCCAGGTACCGTTCAGGAAATTCCTGAGCTTCTGTGCCTCGGGCCGTCCATCGGCATACAGAGCTTTATCAAGGATCTTCTGGAGTCTTTCGTCGACTGAAGGTTGCGGTGCCGGTTTCGACACGTCGCCGTTGAGTTCGGCCGCCATCCCCTCGTTTGCGCCAGCATCTTGGTTTTCCATGCTGCTCCTGTTCGGTGCTTACGACGANNAGATGAAGTGCTTAAGGATTCCGTTGTCCCGTACACGCCTTGAACCGCCGCGGGTTGCTTGCTTGGATGCCTTGATAAAGTTGCGGGGTTGCGTCTTTCCGATTGCTTCGGATTTCTTATTACGGCAGAAGCGCGGATGCAAAGCTATCGGACGATGGTATCGATCGATACCATCGTATCAGTCGGCACAGCGAGCGACGTCGGATGAAGGACGACAAATAGGTTGCCCCACTAGACCTTCAATCGTGAGCTTGATCGTGACAGTCCGCATAGGTCCCGGTCGACGAATGTGGCGTACCTTACCGGCGCCAGCAGATCGCGCCATCAGAGTCCAAGCATCAGTTGATGCAAACAGGTCATACCACGTTTCCAGCGCTCGCGTGCGTCGAATTGAGCCTTGGCGATTTAGCGCTGAATGACGTCGATCAGTCGAAATCATTGGAGTGTTGCCGGTTGAAATAAAGGGCAGAACGGCAGACTAGACGCTGGTCACCTTCGGCCAGCGCACCAATGCCAATTCGCGCAAAGCGCGAACCCCCGTCCCCGATCCCTAACCCATGATCTCTGGTTCTTAATTCGGCAATACACCCTGATTCGGACGATCCAGCGAGAACGTCGGTATCTCAATATCAAAACACTCACCGCTCTCACTCTCCATCTGGTAAGCCCCGCCCATCATCCCCGACGGTGTGTTCAGAGGCGCGCCACTCGTATATTCATAGCTCTCGCCCGGCTTGAGGACCGGTTGCTCTCCGACAACACCCGGCCCCTTGACCT
>PLKU01000363.1:0-146 GCA_003140705.1 Acidobacteriaceae bacterium | reverse complement strand
CCCAAACCACGTTTCCAGATCGGATCTCCCCGGCAGCAACCGGCGGCTTCGACCGAGAATTGCTCCCGGCCACATGGGCGTTTTTCAGGAGTAATCCCGACAATCGCCAATAGTCGGCTGTTAATGAGGGTTTGCCCTGTTGACAT
>PLKU01000141.1:13361-16409 GCA_003140705.1 Acidobacteriaceae bacterium | reverse complement strand
GGGAACTCCCTTTTGGATTAGCCTGAAGCTTCCTGCACAACAACAAAATGGGTGGCCCGGTCCCGACTCAGAAACCTGGGTGGATTCGGGTGGAAATGCGTTCGACTCCATCTTTATGCTTACAGAGGTGCCAGCCAGCTCGCCGCAACAGCGCCATGATGCACCTGCAGTCATTGCGCCCAACTACTGAGGTGGGAATCTTGCTTTTGAACATGGACCCCTGGTGAAAACCCAGATGCTCTACCTTCCGACGAACTAGCCATAACCAATTGAAAATAATCACTTATGGAAAGGGCGAAGGCTGAAATCTAAGCCGTGTAGACGATTTTGTATCAGTCAAAGCCTCCAAAATCCACAAGGCTCAACAACCGTCTAATTGTAACTCATTGATATTACTATGGTTGCTTTGGGTAGAGACACTAGTCCCGAACCAGATGAAAGCACTTGTTGAGATTTGTTGAAATTGAGTGAATATAAGTGTTTTTGATGGAAGTGCTTACCTCCTGCGACCTGATTCCAGTTGATCTTTGTGGATTTTGGATGCATTGGCAGCTACAAAATCGACTACATCGACTCGAAACGTTCGAAAATCACTGGGGGCACTTAAATGAGTCCCTCCCACAGCATCTGGTACAAAAATCGGGGGCAGGTCACTCCTACAGCAGANNGGCATCCATGAGCGTATTTCAGTTGTGCCGACTGGCAAGATCATGCCACGGGGGCCCCTCAGGCGGCGGACTGCGGAGCAACTTGAGTCACCACGTGAATCCTGAGCAGTAGATCTGCCGTATGTACAGGTTTCAGGAGGAACTCGAAATGGTACCCCGTGTCCCGGACGGATTCGAGGAAATGTTCCGTGTGCCGGCCTGCCCAGAGAACAGCAACACTTTGCAATCTGGGCAGCGTTGCTTAACTTGAATTGCTGGGTCGATTCAAGATAGCTCCGGCATTTCCACGTCGGAAATGAGGAGGTCAGGAGCCTCAAGTCGAGCCGCCTGCAATTCCGCAAGGGGATAAGTGAAGGCGGTAGCGTGAAAGCCGCCATGGAGCCTGAAGATCATGGCGAGTCCCATACCCGATAGCGCTATGACCCTTCCCCATTAGTTGTAAGTCCTTAGATACATTCGAACTTACACTCGTTATAGCGCTAGAGTACTTGGTGCGAATTCAGTTTTCCCCCGAGGAAGGCGTATGCGGGAACAATCAAATCGACGCCTCACAACGCCAATCGGCGAAGACTCCGAAGAGAATGAGCCCGTGAATACCTCCTCGGCAATCATCGCCCGAAACGGGTGACTATGCGCTTTCGAACTCGCGCCTTTCTATTTTGCTTTGTCCCTTTTGCAGTCCTGCTTGCCGCCAGTTTCTGGATTGCCCAAAAGCTCGTGCAATCGGCTGTGCGCGACGATCTGCGTGGATCTCTGCGCGAAAACCAGCTTGCGATGGCCCGCGCGCAGTCGAAAGCCGACTTCCAGAATAGCCGCTTTCTTAAAATGGCAGGACAAAGCGCGGCTCTGAAGGCCGGAATGCAAATGTTTGATCCCGAATCCGATAGCGAGGATGCACGCAGCACGATGGAAGATCAATTGCGCGAGCTTGGCGAGCACATGGGCTTCGATTTTCTTTTCGTTTCTGCGCCCAATGGCGCGCCTCTTGCGGGCGTCGTCCGCCAGGGAGGAGAAAAACCGGGCGGGAAAAGCCAACTCGTCCCATTGGATGAGGCCCTGATTGAACACAGCGAAAAAGGCCTGCTGGTGATCGGCAGCCGCATATTCCAGTTCGCATCTGTACCGATAGATGAGGACGATGAAAACATCGGCTCCCTTTCATTGGGGGAGTATTTTGACTTTCCAGGGGCCGCGACTCCCGCCGTGCTGATCCATGACGGAGCAGTGATCGACGTCAACATTCCGAATGTCTCAGACAGAGAGGTTGAGGCAGCCTTTCTCGGCTGTGCGGGCCGATCGGAATGTGATTTTCAATTAGGAGGCGTCAACTGGATATCGGTTCCCATGCAGGACCTGGGCGGCGGGTATACCTTATGGAGTCTTGAAAACGTGGACGAAGCAACAGGCCCCCTTCGATCGAGACTGCGCAATCTTTTCCTGACCATGGCATTCGGTTCCGTGCTGGTCGCTCTCTTATGCAGCCTTGTCTCGTCCCGTTCCATTGTGAAACCGATCGCGCATGTGGTCTCGCACCTCCGCAACGCGGAGCGCACCGGCGTACTTCCCGAGTTCACGATCGATCTTTCATCCACGACGGAAATCAGGGAATTGGCCGAGAGCTACAATCGGGCCGCCGGATCTGTGAGAAATGCGCAGGAAAATCTGCAAGGGGCTTACGTGGAGTTTGTCGGTTCTCTCGCCAATGCACTCGATGCGCGTGATCGGTATACTTCCGGTCATAGCTTTCGCGTCAGCCAGACTTCATGTGCAACTGCAGCCGCAATGGGTCTGAACCCCGAACAGGTTGAACGGATTCGCATCGGTGCGCTATTGCACGATATCGGGAAGATCGGCATCGCCGACCGCGTCCTGCAGAAGCCTGGGCGGCTGACCAACAAGGAGTTTGCCATTGTCAAAGAACACCCGGTGATTGGCCGCCGGATTCTCGAAGGAGTGCAGGGCCTTGCGCCCTACATCGAGGCCGTGGAACTGCACCATGAGAACTGGGATGGTACCGGATACCCGAAAGGCCAATCGCGCGAGGAGACGCCTGTGGACGCGCGCATCATCCACGTCTCGGACGCCTACGACGCGATGACTACCAACAGGTCTTACCGGCGGGGAATGACCCACCAGCAGNNACCAGCAGGCTATCCGCGAACTGTTTACACATGCAGGGACACAATTCGATCCACGCATTGTGCAGGTATTTGCGAGATTGCCGCGCGCGATTGTAGCCGGACAACCGATTCCGTTGGAAGATCGCGGCCAGCTGGTGCAACTTGAAGCAGTGGTGGCAGGATGAAGAATGCTCTCCCCATCTTGCTGGTCGCCGGGACGCTTTGCCCCGGATACCGGCGCAGTATGTGAAGCCGTTCGT
>PLKU01000141.1:0-13330 GCA_003140705.1 Acidobacteriaceae bacterium | reverse complement strand
AGTCTCAGATGTTGATATATTGCCATCAAACTCTTCTACCGACCCGGTTCCCAAGCGGCAAGAGCCGCTCGCTTCTGGGGTCTCAGAATGTGCAATACCCAGTTTTCAACATTTGAGGGTTAGTTCCAGATGGCTTCGCTTGTTAGATCGCTTTTTTAGCTATCGCCCTGCGCCGTTCAGGGGTCAAACAACAGCCCTCTTCAAGCCCAGTTGGGCCCTGGCGGGCTGTTTCTTCTTAATGGGCATCTCGCCTATCGGCTGCTGAACGATCTTGTATGCCTGCGTGTTTACGTCCATCTATTCAGCCTCTTTGGTTCCTAAGCTGCCTATGGAGGAAAGCTGCCTGAATAAACCATGCTACGCCGAATAAGGCGATGAATAAGTGGACAAATGGAGACCAGGACGCGATGTTCGGTCGCCAGAAATTCGGATTGAAGGATTCCGCCAAGAAAAACACTCCCATCCCATAGGCAACAAAGAGACGTAGAAGTGGTCGGCGCATCATTTAAATATCCTCTCATAACGAAGGAAAACGATAAGGGGCATAATTTCAAATTTGACCACGACCGAAAATTCCTACACATTGACGCGAACAGAGATTGGGGGAGACAATGGCAGCTGCTCTGAGGGTCAAAAAGGAAATCCCGGTTAACGAACTCCGCACCTTGGCATAACAAACAGAAATGACTCGATCCTCCCGTTCCGTCGCCTCTCCGCGCGTCGTCAGCATCGGAGATTTCCGGGCCATCGCACAGCGCCGCTTGCCCAAATCCGTTTTCGATTACCTTGATGGTGGCGCCGAAGGCGAAGTTACCCTCCGCGAGAATTGCCGCGTTTATGAGGACGTCACCTTCCGTCCTCGACACGCGGTCGCGTTCGCCAATTGTGACTTGCGCACACGCGTTCTTGGCTTCGATCTCGCTCTCCCCTTTCTGCTCGCTCCCGTTGGCTACAGCCGGCTCATGCACCCCGTGGGCGAAGTGGGTGCAGCTCGCGCCGCCGGCAACGCGGGCACCGCCTACATTCTCTCCACCATATCTGGGCACAGACTCGAAGATGTAAAGGCCGCCTCGACCGGCCCCGTCTTCTATCAGTTGTATCTGATGGGTGGCCGCGGCGCCGCCGAGGCTGTGATTGAACGCGCCCGCGTCGCCGGGTTTTCCGCGCTCGTTGTCACCATCGATACCCCCGTTTCTGGGATCCGCGAGCGCGATTTCCGCAACGGAATGAAGGAACTCGTCAGCGGCGGTCCATTCGAAAGACTTCCATTTCTTCCGCAAGTTCTCTCGCGCCCGGGTTGGCTCGCGAGTTTTCTGCGTGATGGAGGCCTCCCAGCGCTCACCAACGTCGTGGTCCCGGGCAAAGGTCCCATGCCGCTCATCGATGTTGCCGCCGCCCTCGCCGAATCCGCCGTGACCTGGAGCGACCTCGGCTGGATTCGCGAACTGTGGCGCGGTCCTATCGTCGTTAAGGGCGTCCTCACCGGAGACGATGCACGCCGCGCCGTCGATGAAGGCGCCGCGGCCATTTCCGTCTCCAATCATGGCGGCCGCCAACTCGATTGCGTTTCTTCTTCCTTGCGCGCCTTGCCCGAGGTCGTGAAGGCCGTCAACGGGCAGGCCGAAATCCTTATGGACGGAGGCATTCGCCGCGGTACCGACATTGTCAAGGCCCTCTGCCTCGGCGCACGGGCCGTGCTCTGCGGACGCGCCTACGCCTATGGTCTCGCTGCTGCCGGAGAAGCCGGAGTCGATCGCGCCATCGAAATTCTGCGCACCGACCTCGACCGCACGCTGCGGCTGCTCGGTTGCGCGTCCGTCGCCGAACTTGATCGTTCGTATGTGAATGCTCCACAAAGCTGGGACGCGAACTGACGGCGTCCGGAGTAGTTAATCAAGTGATAATTCTGGCTTGACAGCCGGCTGGCGGGATTCCGTTGTAACGCCAAACTTGGCGGGCCCTCGCCCAGCCCTTCTACGGGCGGCGGCATTTCGCTGTAACCAGCAAATTCGGCATCGGAATGTGCAAAGCCCAGTTTTCAACAGTTGACCATCGATCACGGGGCCGTCGCCGGCTGTCTGGCCGTGTTCGGTACACCCAGGACAACTAGTGAGGTGAGGCAGACTTCCTGTCGTCAACTGAGGATGCCGCGACGTAAACAACCGGCAGAGGCTCAGAGTCAACTTCCCGCGAATTGTACCAGCCACTCCACACATTACAACCGTCGACTTCGTGGGTACTCAGCCATTCCCACCAATGGGCGGTGAGTTCTGCGTGTCTACTGGCAGCAGACACATGGCATGCAGGTGACATCGATGAGTCGCATTCAATGGCAGCCTTAAACTTCACTTCCACCCACTGACCAGACAACAATTCCGTTTGCTGAAGACGGTTGCTCGGGGCTGCGGAGAGCACGGCTTCCCCTTTGAGGTTGCTGCTGGTTCGGCTGTCCTCGCCAGTTGCCAGCGAAAGGTGGATGCTTGCGATCTCCGTGCTTGTATTTCCAGTCTTGGGGTCGGTGTCGAGCGTGACGGGTGGCGTCTCCCAAGGCACTAGAACGCTATCGGCACCGACGTTCTTCAGGCGAACAGTGACACTAAATTCTGCCCCGTGGTAAACCACTGTAGGGTCGATGCGGATGACCTCAAGTTGCAACTTCTCTTGGGTTTTTCACACAACCTCACCGTCGCGAATCCCTATTACGCAATCGGCCTTCCTTGCGATTTCAGGATTGGATGTGATCGGCGCGGGTGACGGTTCTGGGTGCGATGTCGCTGGCAATGCGGAAACTGCAACATTGCCCGAGAGGTCCTTGGTTGCCACCAACTGAGCAGCAGCGCAGCGCAAAGCGAGTAGCATCAGCGCCAAACAAAGGAGCCACTTGACTCCCCACCGGTTCCTATCCAAGAGTCTTCTCCAATACGACTGTCATTCTAGCCCGCAATCCAATAGGTTGGTGAGATCAGCCCCACGCTTTCATTTCGCCGCGCTGTATTCGGTGGTCTGGATATCGGTCGAATGGTCGCAAGCCTTCAGCTCATGGTTGAGCAATATCGCCATGCTCGCAGTCTTCCGCTGCTGACTGGAATTGGCCTCAGAATGTGAAAAGCCCAATTATCGCCATGTGACGCTCAATCTTGGAATCGGAGTCAGCTGTTTGGCTGTGGTTGGTAGGTACTGAATGGAAATTATTATGGAGTGACCGGTTCGATGCGCTGGTCATAGGTTAGGCTGAGTTTGTTTGACGAACTATCTCGCCTTCCGCGGTACCGCATCAAGTCAAGTATGAGAAGCCGGAATCGTCGAGCCACGACGATACTCTTCTTTCCCGAAAGCCGATCTAGAAACTATACCCTCTTCAAGAGGCTTATACATAGACGATTTCCTCGTCCCTGCCAAAAGGCGTAAGATACTTTTTCAACTTTCTCTCACCGTGTGCCGAAGGCTCGCCAATCGTTAATGGCTCGATCGGGTTAACAACCACGCTAGTTTTCTGACCGCTTGTTCTTGTACCACTGCGGGTGTCTCATCCTTGACGCAGCCTTGTCGCGCCAAGGGTGGAAAAGCTCAAAATAAGCGGTCAGAGACCTAGAGGAAAGATGCAGATTCAACGAACACTCAGCATCGCTTCTTGATGCAAACCCGTGACGCAGCAAGTCGAAATGACAGGGACAGAGATGGAGCACTTGTGGGACAGGCGGAAGTTTTTGGGCCGGGCGGCGGCATCAGCGGCCTCGCTCGCGCTTGCACGGTCGGGATCAGGTGCGCCAATCGACCGCCCGCGGCCATCGGCTCTGCATGGGCGATATGTGACTCATGTATCCGTCGTGCGAGTCAACCAGATCGAGGTCACTCCGAATCGCTCTATCGGCAAAGATGAGGCTCCTGACAACAGTCCAGACCACATCCGCTCACGACGAGACGCCTTTGAGCGAGGATGTCCAAACGGAAGAATGACGTGGGCCATCAGTTGGCTGGCACTGAATGACACCCGCCAGGAATATAAAGATGCGCGGCGCCTGCTCGCTTCCTACCACGAACGGTTCGGCGACGAAATCACGTTCATCCCGGGCGGGTATTTCGCGCCCATGTATGACACTCGCGAGCACATACGGGAAACGATCCACAAGGCGCTGCAACTGATATCGGCCATGGTGGGCGGTGGATACCGACCGGAGTGTATGGTTGCAGGATTCATGGATGCGGAGAACCAGAATTTCCTGGCGACAGAAGAGGGCATTCATGTGTGCCAGGGGCAGATATGGAGTCAGCACGGAATCGACAACGGCGACGGCGACGGAGGCATATGCTATCCCTATTATCCCAGTCGCGAACATTACCTGAAGCCGGCGCAGGGCGCTGCGGATTTCATTGACTGTGTGTGTCTCGATGGTTGGACCTGCGACTTTCTGGCTGCCCGTCGCGACGGCTTTCAGGGAGGATTCAACAGTCGCCTGGGGGTCGGCCCCATCGAGACAGTCGGAAATCTCGGGGTTGAAGCAGGCCGCAAAGAAATGATGGACACCACCGCGATTCACTTTGATCGGGGCCACGCACTGAATGGATTTGGATGGGTAACAGGAATCTGGGAGGTCTCGGTTGGTCACGACCAGGACCTGACCTGGTGGCTGCAAGCCGTCAAGGAGCGCTGGGCAGATGTACAGGTACTAACAGAGGGAGCCTTTGGCTTGGAGTGGAGAAAGCACACGCCTTCCAATGCGGCCCTCGACTACCGATTTGATGAAAATGGAACAGGCGCTCCAGGCTCAGAGAAGGACTTCCGAATCAGGTGGTTCATGAATCGGAAATTCCGGTTGGCGCTGCTCAATGACTTGAGTACGGACAGTCCGGCACTGGTCTCGGACTTTACACGGTACGATCTAAAGGCGCAAGAGCCGCAACAGTTGCAGCGGGAATGGAGCCTGATGAATGTGCTGAATCAAAAGGGCACACGGCTACAGGACAGGCCCGTTCGGCTCGAGCAGTTGCCTCCCGAAGATCGGCGGCGCATCTACTCGCGCTATCCGGAGTTGAAGAATCTTGGCTGAATGCTACGGCATGCGACAAGACCATACGCCGTCAGGGGCAAGACACAATGAGTCCAATATCAGGATGCGCTCACCAAAAATGCGCAGGCTGGGATATCTTGGATCTCGCGTTTTGCCATCAGTCATCGAGTTCAATCAAGTCTGATCAAGCAACTGAGTTGAGGTACACCGTGGGAATTGGAAGCACCGTCGGGAGCCGGATTCTGCTCGCAAATATATTGCAATGCGGGCTATTGGCCGCAGTGACGATGCTGACTGGCTACGCAGTCGCATAGCCTCGCCGTTAATAACCACTTGTCGGCGCCGCCGCCCCCCCGCCGCGCCAGTGTGACCGGCATCCTCAGGCTCCCACAAAACCACTGAAGGGACACGCGAAGAGCTGTGCTCAAGAATCATTTCCGAGTGGCGGGGCGGAAGGTTTGTGTCCTTCTTGCCATGAATGAGCAGGACGGGAACACCGCTCGCGGCCACTGCATTCGACGGCGAAGCCTGATCTCAGTCAACACCGTACTTCCATCGTGTGTATAGAAAACCAGTGTCCACCGCGGGGCGGAGGAGAGTGCGTCCCAACCACGCTCCTGCATCAAGCCGCTCTGCGAGGCGATCATAGGAGGCTTCCCTGAAGCTGGCAAACGGGCACTCAGCCACGACGGCACAAAATCCCGGTGTAGTTCGGAGAGACTCGAGCAACTGCGCGGCACCCATCGATTCGCCAAGCCCGTCAACGCATCGCGGGGCTTCTGCCTTCTGAACCGAGTCGAACCAACGCCTTATATCTCCCGATTCCATCACGCCGCAAGTAGAAATATCTCCACCGCTGATCCCATGCGCGCGGGCATCGGGCAGCAAAACCGCGAAACCGTGGCGAAGCAAAAGATCGGCATTGCCCAACATGCCTGCACGATTGTCGGTGTGCCCATGTAGAAGGATGACCGCATCGCCATTGCCGTGAAAGTGTCGGATGCTCCAAGCGCGCAATGTCACACCATCGACTGCGGTGACGGCGACTTCGGTCAGCTCCGCACCATTTCGTGCGGCCACATCCGAGGCGTTCTCTTTCGCATGAGTTCCCAACGCCCGCCGCCCTGGATGCAGTGCCATTTCTGCGGCCATGATGCCAATCCCGGCGCAGATACCAATCCAAACCAAGACAATAACCAAGCCCCTGCGGAGAACCTTTCGTAGACGCCTCATAGGGACCTCTACGCAGCCCAACTCGAATGCGTTCCCCGCATTCGGACCGCCCAGAGCACCCCAAATTAGCCCTCAAGTGGTGCAAAGCCCAGTTATCAACATTTGACCGCCGAATGGCCGGTTTGGCGGTCAGACCGTCCGGAACGTCGATTCGGCGGAGCGGTCCTACTTTTTAGGCCGTTGCGGTGGCCTAATCTGGCCGCGCCTCCATGCCGCTTCGATTCTGTTTACCGATGAGTAGTCATTATTGAGTGACCGGAGGGAACCGGCCATGAGAGCCCAAGAACTCCCGCACAGCGAAATATTCTGTTCGAGTCAGTTAAAAACTTCGATGTTCGGCGACTACCTTGATTGTGGGAGGAAAGGAATCGATTCTGGCCGAACAAACAAATCAGGGTGGCCTCTATGGGGAGGCCTTGGACCAATTTGGTCCCGCACTCGAACGCCTGGCAAGAGCCTATGAAGCAGATCCGGAGAAACGCCGCGACCTGAGCCAAGAGATTCATTTTCAACTATGGCGGAGTCTTCAGAATTACAATTTCCGCTGCTCCCTTCGCACCTGGGTGTATCGCGTGGCTCACCACGTGGCCGTCTCGCACATCATTCGTGAACGCCGGACCCTTTCGAATCTTGTGAGCCTGGAGGAACTCGAAGTCCTGCCGGACAAAGCGGATGCGCAGTCTGCCGCGAATCGGCGAATAGATCTGAACCGGATATCAGCGCTGATTCAGAGGCTCAAACCGCTCGATCGCCAGGTCATTGTTTCTTATCTCGAAGATATGGATGCGGCATCGACTGGAGAGATCACGGGCTTGTCGCCCGCGAACGTGGCAATGAGAATTTATCGAATCAAGAACATCCTCGCGAAGCGATTCCACAAACATCGGCAAGAGGGAGGGAACGATGCAGAATGATTCGCCCGAAAACGGGGTAAGAGCGATATGGCTGAACCAGCCAACGGAGAAACCCACAATGATATCGAAATTGATTGAACAGAGGTCCCGTCTACTTCGCGCAAAGACCCGCAGGAAGTTGATTGGGACTGTGGCCTGCCCGCTCGTTGCAGGCATCTTCTACGCGTACTGCATGAAACAGTTTCCTGCGCTGAGACAAGTGCTGCAACCGCCGTTCGCATTTGCCCTCGCCTGGAGCCTTGTCGGATTGTACTTCCTGAACCGGGGAATGTGGTCCGCGGTGATACCTGGGGACGTCGGACTTAATACAGGCCTGGAGGTTTGCCGGCTTGAGATCAAGCGCCAACGCGACCATGTGCGCCGGTTTCTGCTGTGGTCATTTGGTCCAGTAATGCTGGCCATTGCCACGTTCGTTTTGGCGCTGGCGATGGTTTCGACGAGGGAACAGGGCATATTACCGAATGGACTTCCCTTCCTGATTCTGATGGTTGTCTGGATAGTCTCGTGGTTCCTGATCAGGTTGCGCGAACAGAGCGAGCTCCAGCGTGAGATCGACGAACTGAAGGATATTGAGATGGAGAACCGTAATTAATACCGATGATCGGCAGAAGGTGAGCCCGCAACGATGCAGCTTCATTACGGAAAAATCGCTTGGCTTACAGCCGTCGTCCTGGTCGTAATGATTTTGTCGTATTACAGGAGACGTCGGCCCTGAGCCCCTGAGTGAACGACCGGCCACTCGGACCCAACGTGAGCCAAATCACATTGGGGAAATATCGGCGACAATACATCCGAAAGACAGGGGCAAGTTCCCTAAACTCGTGGATAAGCGCAGAAGCGCGTTATACTTCAATAAATTCCCAGAGCGGTTGCCATGAGAACGGTGACGCGTGCCATAGTCGCTTTCCTCGTCCTTGTTTATGTTGGTGCATGAGCAGGGCCACTTGCGGGCTACGCGCACCCACGGGTCATTCCATCCTTTCGTGCCCAGAGGAACGTCCAAATATGCGCCAATCGATGCTCGGCCCTTTTTCTTCTATAGTTTCTGAGGTGACGTACCGAATAAGTCTGATAACCCGGCCGATCGCAGTCCTGGCGATCCCTCTACTTCTCATCGCCGGTGCCTTTGGCGCGAACGGGCTCCAGGCGCAGACCACCGATCGCATCATGCGGGATGTGGATCAGTTGAAGATGCAGGCGCTGGCAAACCATCTTCCGCAGTGGGCAAACCCGGGCAATGATGCGGGCCTGGCGCCGGCGAAGCAGACGATGGACGGGTTGACCATGGTTTTGGCATGGTCGCCGGAGCAGGAAGCGGGATTGAAGAAGCTGCTTGCCGACCAGCAAAATCCGACATCGCCTGACTACCACCACTGGCTGACTCCTGCCGAGTTCGGGGAGCGGTTTGGACTCTCGGAGCAGGATATTGCAACGTTGACTCAGTGGTTGCAGTCGCAGGGACTGCACGTGAACTGGGTTTCGCCGAGCAGGATATTCATTGGATTCAGCGGCACGACGGCGGAGGTCGGGCAAGCCTTCCGGACCGAGGTGCATCTCTACGAGGTCAACGGTGTTGAACGCCTGAGTGTCTCATCTGACCCGTTGGTCCCGGTGGCCCTGGCGCCGGCCATCAAGGCCATTCAGGGGCTGTACGCCATCGATGAGCAACCGCTCAGTCACTTCACAGAGGCGCAGTCGGCATCGCCGGAACTGACCATTTCCAGCGGAACTAACTTCATCACTCCTGCAGACTTCCAAACCATCTACGATGGGCTAGTCTCCTACAGCGGCTACAAGCGGACTATCGGTATCGTGGGCCAGTCACGGACAAATCCTGCTGACTTCTCCAACTTCGAGCAGCAGACCGCTTCGAACTTTCAGAATCCAACAGAAATTGTTCCCACCGCATTCGGGGGTGTGGATCCGGGTCCTGCGCTTACCGCTCCTCCGGGTTCCGGCGTCTCCACCGGCGGACAGGGCGAAGCGACGCTGGACGTATTGCGTGCCGGGAGCGTGGCTCCCAACGCGAATCTCCTGCTTGTGGTTGCGACGCCGGCGAGCGGGGGCATCGGAGCAGACGCGCAGTACCTGGTGCAGACCTCACCCGTTCCCGCGCAAGTGATGACTATCAGCTTTGGAGCATGCGAGTCGTCGGCCGGACCGAGCGGAGTTACATTCTGGGACACACTGTTTCAGCAGGCCGCGGCGGAGGGAATCTCGTCCTTCGTCTCCTCAGGGGATGCCGGCGCATCGGGATGCGACACCAGCTTCGCAACACCGCCCGCAAACCCCTCGCCCAACAGCCCCAATTACATCTGCTCTTCAAGCTATGCCACGTGCGTCGGCGGTACAGAATTCAACGACACCGGTGATCCTTCTCTCTACTGGAACTCCAGCAACGGCACCAACCTTGCCTCAGCTCGGAGTTACANNGAGCCGCTAAATGCAAGCTTGAGCCCGCAAGCGGCCTCCTCTGGCGGAGGAGTCAGCACTATTATCCCGACCCCAAGCTGGCAGACGGGGACCGGAGTCCCTGCAGCCAGGTCAGGTCGCTACACGCCGGACATTGCATTCTCCAGTTCGTGTCACGACGGTTATTTTGGCTGCTTTGCCGCGGGAGGAGGCAGCTGCGTCACCCAGTCGAACGGCAGTTTCTACTTTGTGAGTTTCTGCGGTACGTCAGCAGCGGCTCCCAGCATGGCTGGGGTGGCGGCACTGCTTGCAGAGAAGATGGGGCGCGGCGTCGGCAATCTCAATCCAGAGCTTTATCAGATGGCAGCAAGCGCTCCCCAGGCCTTCAACGACGTTACGGTTGCCACTAGTGGTGTAACCAGTTGCAACATCAATACGCCCAGCATGTGCAACAACAGCATACCTTCGAGCACGGGGCTCAACGGGGGCCAGCCGGGGTACCTTGTGACTACTGGATACAACGAAGTTACCGGGCTCGGTTCCTTGGATGTGCAGAAGTTCATTGACAACTATACGGGTTCGATAATTGCTCCAACGGTAACAGTGTCGCTTTCTTCATCGAGCATCACCACAGCGCAACCATTGACAGCCACAGTTACTGTAAGCAGCACAAGCGATACGATTATTCCAACTGGCTCGGTGACGATAATCGGCGGCAGTTATACATCTGCGAGCGCTACGCTGGCGGCGGGCAGTGCTACGATCCAAATTCCCGTCGGATCGCTGGCAGCAGGTAACGATAGGATTACGGCAAATTACACGCCCGATTCATCGACCTCATCGGTATACAGCAGCGCCACTGGTGCGAATACCGTTACAGTAACTGCTGTTCCGAAGATCATCCCAACCGTGACGGCTACGCTATCTTCGTCGAATATAACCACGGCGCAGAGCCTTACCGTTTCCATCGGCGTAAATGGGGGAAGTGGCAATGGGATACCCACTGGAGCGGTTACGCTGACCAGCGGCAGCTACTCTTCGGCACCTGTAGCTCTCACCAACGGCAGCGCAACGGTCAATGTTCTGGCCAATTCGCTACCGGCAGGCACCGACACACTAACCGTGACCTACACACCGGATACTGCCAGCTCCTCAATTTATTTCAGCGCGTCAACTGTTGCCCCTCTAACGGTCACGACCGCCGCAAAGATTACGCCCACTTTGACCGTACAGCCGTCGCCATCCAATGTGCCGATCAACCAGGGATTCGGCGTACTTGCAACAGTAAACGGCGGTGCGGGAAACCAGACACCTACGGGAACGGCAACATTGACCAGCGGGACCTACACATCGTCGTTCACTCTNNCCGGGGCGCTGCCTGTGGGAACCGATACACTAACAGTCACCTACACGCCGGATGCAACAAGCTTTCCTATCTACAACAGTGCATCGGGATCTAGCACTGTGGCCGTGGTAAAGGTCACGCCGTCGGTAGGCCTGTCGCAGGCAGGTTACAACATTACAACTGCACAGCCGCTTACGGTGTCAGTCGACGTTCTTAACGAAACCGGTGATCAGCTGCCGGTGCCCAGTGGGAGTGTTGTGCTGACAAGCGGCAGCTATTCGGCTTCTGCAATAACGCTCGTACTTGCACAGGCGAAATTTACCATACCCGCTGGGGTCCTGCCTGTCGGGACGGACACCTTAACCGTCACCTACACACCCGATGCGGCTGCCTCCTCAACATTAACTTCGTCGTCGCAGAGCTCTTCTGTTGTTGTCACACCCGTACCGATCATTACGCCCACAGTGACTGTGGCGCCGTCCTCGTCCAGCGTCTCTACGGCTTCGTCGTTGCCGGTAACGATCACCGTCAGTGGTGGAAGTGGCTATCCGACGGCCACAGGTACAGTCACACTGAGCAGTGGAAGCTACACTTCGACGTCGACGGCGCTCGTAGCCGGCAGTGCAACAATCACCGTTCCGGCCGGATCGCTCGCAGCTGGAATGGACATGCTCACAGCCAGCTACATGCCGGATGCGGCGAGTTCTTCGACCTATACCAATGCTGCGGGTACAAATATCGTCACAGTTATGGCGCGCGCCTTTACGATCAGCGGTACAACCGTCAGTATCCTACCCGGTGCAACTAGCGGGAATGCCTCCACGATCACGATCGCTCCTTCGGGAGGCTTCACTGGCAGCGTCGCGCTGACCGTGGCAATCACATCCAGCCCGACCGGAGGTCAGGATTCGCCCACACTTACCTTCGGCACGACCACGCCGGCGAGCATTAGTGGAAGCAACGCTGGAACAGCGACGCTGGTCATCACAACCACGGCACCCACGACCGCGGGACTGGCATTTCCGCAGCACCCGATGCAACACCCCGGGATGCCCTGGTATGCAACCGGCGGCGCGACTCTGGCTTGCATATTACTCTTCGGCATCCCGGCGCGGCGGCGGAGCTGGCGTAACCTGCTCGGGATGATCGCGCTTCTGGTGGCGCTTACAGGAGGCGCCGGGGCTTGCGGCGGAGGAGGAAGCGGCTCCGGGGGCGGTGGCGGAGGTGGCACGGGCAATCTGGGTACTACGGCGGGCAGCTACACCCTGACAATAACAGGCACCTCCGGCAGCGTCACCGAAACAGGTACGGTCACGCTCACGGTGCAGTAACGCGGGTGGAAACAACATATCGACACATCGGTGATTTAGTTTAGTTCAGGGCTCTTCGTGGCCTTCAGGAGAGTCATATTGGAGGTCATATTGTTTAGTTCTATAACGTTGATCTCTGCCGAGCGTGAGCTAGCTTGGGGCCTGTTTGGGTAGGCAGCAACGTGAGATGGAACCGTCTACCGGATTCACATTCGGAGAGTATCGAGCGACAGGGATTCAGCCCTCAATCTGTGGGCCGCCCTGGACAGGCCTGGATCGACTGAAGGATGCGGAATCATTCCACTGTTTGAGCTCTCAGTTGGCGGAATGCCCAGTTTTCAACACTTGACTGCCGAATGTCCGAGTGGCCGACTTCGGCTGCAAGCGTAGTTCCGGTCTTGCCGTTCCACCTTGGAGCAGTACAATTCAGTCAAATCGGAGCCGAAAGCGGAGATTCCGGGTAAATGCCTTCAGCAATTTTGGCCAAGAAAATGGGATTTCCGTTTACGCTCTTCTTGCATTTTGAAGTCGTGGTGGAAAACAAGCTGAAGAATCGGAGGAATTATAGTGCCCGATCGCTCAGTGCCTTATCCTTCGTTCAACTATGTCGTCTACCTGAGTCACCCCGCAGGTTTGCGGATGCCGCTGGGCGGATTCAGCGAAGCCATCGGCCTTACGCAGAGGTCGGCAGTTTATCGTTCGGGGAATGAGTCCGGGGGAAACCTAGGCGTCCGCAAGATACCAGGGACCGGCGGCATCCACAACGTTGGCGACATCACTTTGAAACGAGGCGTGGTCAGCGTGGGAGATCTGTGGAGCTGGATGGCGGCCGCGCGTAATTCAAGCTCTGCAGCCCGCCGGAGCGGAACTGTGACCTTGCGCGACGAGACCGGTACCCCAATCATTTCCTGGAAATTCACCAAAGCGATGCCGGTCCGTTACAAGGGGCCGCCGCTGGGCGGCAAAGGGTCAGGAGATTGTGCGATCGAGGAGCTCGTCCTGAGCGCGGAGAGCATTGAGCTCGTGCCGCCCCGCTGATGCAGGTGAACCTTTTGCTCATGTCGTTTCGGCAAATTGGCCTCAGAATGTGCAATGCCCATGTATGAC
>PLKU01000284.1 GCA_003140705.1 Acidobacteriaceae bacterium | reverse complement strand
TTCAGTGTTGCCCTGAGACGGTTCTCCCAACCGATGAGATTGACGGATGCGGAGCAATATCTGGGCGCGGTTTTCCGCCCCTTGCTCAGTGTTCACTCGTCACAGGCACTCTATGCGGAGGCTTTGCATCTCCAAGCCCAAAGTGGGCTCGCATGGTACGACTCATTGATCGTCTCCGCTGCAATCCAGGCGCAGTGCGACTACCTGTTTACGGAGGATCTCCAGCACGGCCAACGGTTCGGTAGTCTCCGGGTTGCGAATCCCTTTCTTTGAACTCGTCATGATTGCGGCTCATTGCCTGGCACAAAACTTGACGCGAGATCACCTTCACTGGTGTTCTCATTTCACACTTACGTTCTTCGAGTGCTCGGTACTGGTTGTATTCGGTGGCCGGATCTCAACTCAGGCGGGTGGCAGCATTCCATCGCATCGGGTGGCTTCAAACGGTCGTAGCCTGCACTTGCTGTCGAATCAGGAGATAGGTCGGCTCTCGATCAGCTGCGGTGTGCTCACTGTACAATTCGAGCGAATCAGGATTCGCAATGACCGTGAAGGTAAGGCTCGATCGCCGGAATTTCCTCAAGCAGGCTGCTGGAGCGATGGGTGCGGCAACGCTCTCGGAACATGTGTCCGCGCGAGGGCCGGGCGAAGATTCAGAGGCGCCGAAAGAACAGATCAAGCGCGGTGATGAACGGGGTTATCCGCGACGATTTCACGGGCGGCAGCTCCGGATGATCTCGTTTCCCCTTGGTGGCGTGGCCGCAGGGAGCATCGGGCTGGGCGGACGCGGGCAACTCGTCGACTGGGAGATATTCAACCGGCCCAACAAGGGATTCAGGCCGGCGTATGCGTTTCCGAGCATTTGGGCCCAGTCGGGCGGCGGGAAACCGGTGGCGCGTGTTCTTGAGTCTCGCATCGTTGCTCCTTTTGAGGGGCAGGATGGCCTGGGCTCGAACAACGTACCCGGGCTTAGCAGGCTTGAATCTGCAACGTTCATTGGTGAGTACCCGCTGGCGCATATTGATTTTCAGGACAGTGCGGTGCCGGTGAAGGTCGAACTCGATGCGTTCTCGCCTTTCATTCCGCATGAGCCGGACGACTCGGGATTGCCGGTAGCTATTCTGCGTTATCGGGTCAGTAATCCTGGCTTCAGCGCGGCAACGGTTGGAATCGCATTCTCAATCGAGAATCCCGTGAACACGAAAGCAGACAACGGTGGAGCCGCGCGACAGAAGTCGAGTGAGGGAAGAAGGAACGAATATCGCAGAGAGAACCAAATTGCGGGGCTGGTGATGAGCAACCCTGCGCTCCTGCCCGACGATCCGATGGCGGGTGAATTTGTGCTCGCGGCACGTGTCGATGGTGGCGCAGAGGTTTCGCACTGGGAAGGGTGGCCAGCGGNNCGCTCCGCTTCATTTCTGGGACCAGTTTTCAAAGACAGGGGAGCTGGGCCCGCCACCAGACGTTCACAATTCCGTCGGAGTGCTTTGCCTGAAAAGGGCGATTCCCGCTGGACAGTCTGCGAGCTTTGAGTTTCTGCTGGGGTGGCGGTTTGCCAATCGCACGCCAGACTGGATTGGGTGGTCGGCGCCGGAAGGTGAAGGCAAGACAGCCATCGGCAATTCTTATGCCGCGCGTTTCAAGGATGCATGGGAGGCTGTGAGCTACACGGCGGCACATTTGAAAGATCTGGAAGCGCGAACCCGCATGTTCACGAATGCATTGCGTGAAAGCACGCTGCCTGCGGCTGTGAAGGAGGCGGCAAGCGCAAACCTTTCGACATTGGCGACGACAACCTGCTTTCGGACTGCGGATGGCGAGTTTCATGCGTTTGAGGGCAGCGACGACACGCAGGNNCGCAGGGATGCTGCTTCGGCAACTGTACCCATGTCTGGAACTATGAGACGGCAACAACGCATCTATTCCCTTCGTTTGCGCGGTCATTGCGGCGAAATGCGTTTGGATACTCGATGGACGACGCAGGAGCGATCCACTTCAGACAGTTGCTTCCCGATGGGAAAGCGCGCTCAGGATTCGCGGCCGCGGATGGACAGATGGGGCAGATTATCCACGCGTGGCTGGACTGGAAGATCTCAGGCGATGAGGCGCTCGTGCGCGCGACATGGCCGCGCGCGAAGAAGGCGCNNCAGCACAACACCTACGACGTGGAGTTTTACGGGCCCAATCCGATGTGCGGAATTTACTATCTAGGCGCCTTGCGGGCCGGTGAGGAGATGGCCCGCGCCGTTGGGGACGCGGAATCCGCCGCGACATATATGAGGCTCTTCGAGCAGGGAAGCCGGTGGATCGATGCCAATCTTTTCAATGGCGAGTATTTCATCCAGAAGGTTCGCGGCTTCAAAAAGGATGAGATCGCCGGCAATCTGCGCAGCGACATGGGCTCCGAGAATACAGAGAATCCGGAATACCAGGTTGGCGGAGGGTGCCTGGCCGATCAGCTGATCGGCCAATACCTGGCAGAGATTGGAGGCATGGGGCCCCTGGTCGCGCCAGAAAACATTCGCAGGACGCTCAAATCCATATATAGGTACAACTACAAGCCGACGCTCAAAGATCATGACAATGTAGAGCGGACCTATGCGCTCAACGATGAAGCGGCGGTCGTGGTCTGCGATTATGGCAAGGCGGAGAGGCCGCACATTCCGTTTCCGTATTATGCCGAGGCATGGACCGGCCAGGAATACCTGGTGGCCGCGCTGATGATGAATTGGGGCTTGGTGCAGGAAGGCGTGGAGTGCGTAGAGAATATCCGCTCCCGCTACGACGGAGAAAAGCGGAATCCGTGGGACGAACCGGAGTGCGGCCACCACTACGCGCGGGCCATGTCGTCGTGGTCGACAATCGGTGCTTTGAGTGGCTTCCTCTACGACGGACCCAATGGGGCTGTGGTGGCAACGCCCAGAATCTCGCGAGATAACTTCAAATGTTTCTGGGCGACGGGAACGGGGTGGGGTACGTTTTCGCTGGTCAGGCAGAAAGGCATGACGCGGTTTGCGATGAAGGTCCTCGGGGGAACTCTTGTTTGCCGCTCCTGCGAAATTGCTGCAATAGGCGGAAATGCATCGGTCGAGATCGGAGGGCGAGCGATAAGGAACCAGGTGGCACCCAGAGAAGGCCGGATGGTGGTGACATTCGATGAGATGCTACGCCTGACAACAGATGACGAGATTCGCATCACGGTAAGCGGATGAGCCTGGATTCGAAGTCGCACCGGCCATGGATTGCAATCGTCGGCGGCTTTCTTGGAGCAGGGAAGACCAGCCTGATTCTAGCGGCGGCCCGGCAACTCGAAGTGCGCGGCTTGCGTTGCGCCGTCGTGTTAAACGACCAGGGAGATGAACTGGTGGACACCCGCCATGCAACTGCACAAGGNNCTGCTTCTGCTGCAAGTTTTCTGCGATGATGACGGTGATCGACGAATTGCGGTCAACCTCTCCGGATGTGATCTTTGCCGAGCCCCTGGGCAGCTGCACGGATATTTCGGCAACGGTTTTGGGGCCGCTCAAGGAGGAGTTCGATCGATATAAAGTGGCGCCCTTTACTGTGCTCGCCGATCCATCACGCTCGACTGCGCTCCTGGGCGGCAATGGGGATGCCGACATGGCTTTCCTGTTCAGCAAGCAGTTGGAAGAGGCCGACCTGGTGTGCATGACGAAGGCTGATCTTTATCCGAGTGCGGCAGGTATTGCCGGCGTCGAGACCCGGCGGATCAGCGCAAAGACCGGGCAGGGCGTCATGGAATGGCTGGACGAGATCCTATTCGGAAGCTTTGAAGCAGGACCGACCACCCTTGACATCGACTACGCTCGCTACGCCCAGGCTGAGGCATCCCTTGCGTGGCTCAATCTGAGCCTGACCTTCGAACCGACTTCCCCCTTGTCTCCCGCAATGGTTGTTGGAAGCTTGATGGACCGGCTCGATGAGGCGCTGACTGCGGCGGGAATCTCCATTGTTCACATGAAGCTTCTTGACAGCTCACCCTCTGGCTGGCTGAAAGCGGCAGTGTGCGGCAACGGCGAAGAACCAAGCGTCGAGGGGAACCTCGATGCGTCTGCCTCAAGCCGGCATGAGCTGCTGGTGAATCTTCGCGCAAAAGGCGACCCAATCGAAGTAAGGAAGATTGTCACACAGGAACTGCAGCAATTAAAGGGGAAGACCCTGGACACACGGCTCGATTGCTTCAGCCCGGCGCCACCGAGACCGGAGCGGAGAGTTCTGCTTCATTGAAGTCAGCGAGGAGTTGCGGGGACTTGCTGGTCAACCCCGCCCGCACCCATCAGGACCAGTGAGCGCTGCGCAAAGGGTGAATAGACAAGAAGCGTCGTGCATGCAAGGGCGAGACCGAAGTTAATGTGGTGCAGGAGCAGGAACGGCGAGAGCGACCACAGCTCGTCGAGGGTGAAAAGAAAAGGCCAAATCTTGAGGAAATTCTCGCGAGCCCGGGGCGCATGGAAGAAAGCGTTGGCAAGGACAAAAGCGCGGACAGGAATCAGGATGGCGGCGGTTACGATCAGGATATTCAGGACATGCGCTGCCTTGGGCAGAGGAGAGAACAGATCCTCGATCTCGGCAAGATTTGCAAGCGCGCCAACATAGAAGCCCACATACATGAACTGCATCAGAACGAAGAGCGTCTGCACGACCGGATACGAGGCCTTCGGAAGCTCCTGNNGTCCTCCGGTGTCGATAAGATCCGGCTATAGATCGTAGTCTCAGGTTCGGCCGGAACCCTTGTTCCCTGCGCCAGGTAGGTTATTTGATCTTGGGAAACGGATAACGGCGAGTCAGACTCCGGCGCCGAAGGAGTGTTGTTCAATTCGATCCGCTCAACGGGCGCAACAAAACGGTAGCCTCGGCGCGCCCGGGTCTCCACAAACCGAGGACTGCTTGCTGTGTCTCTGAGGGCTTCGCGGAGCCGATTGATCGCGGAATTGACGCCGTGCTCGTAATCGACAAAAGTTCCGTTGGGCCAGAGCTCGCGGGAGATTTCCTCCCGAGTGAGCAATTCGCCGGGACGCTCGAGGAGCATGACCAGGACCTGGAACGGTTGCGAGTTCAACTTGATGCGGACGCCGTTCCTGCGAAGCTCTCCCGTCGTTCGGTCTGCTTCAAATGATCCGAAGCGATAGAGCCGTCCTGGGAGTGGATCTGTCATGTCAAATGCCCAGTGTAACCGATTGCGACTTCGATTCTAGAGTGCCGAGGACAACGGTTTCGGCCACCCGATACAACGGTTA
>PLKU01000080.1 GCA_003140705.1 Acidobacteriaceae bacterium | reverse complement strand
TAGCGAGATCTACACGCTCATCCCCGACTTTGCCGGCTTCACGGTCAAAGCCGATTCCGAGGGTCAGCCCGGCCCAGCGAGCTATGGCCGCACCCCCGCTGACGCCGCCAACGTGCTCGCCAACGCTCTTGAGCCTCACGGAGGCGTCGTGCTCTACCGCGCCTTCGTCTACAACCACCACGCCGACTGGCACGACCCCAAGGCCGACCGCGCCCGCGCCGCCTACGACATCTTCCACCCACTCGACGGAAAATTCGCGACCAATGTCATCGTCCAGACCAAGGAAGGTCCCATCGACTTTCAGGCGCGTGAGCCTGTGTCGCCGCTCTTCGCCGGCCTGGAACAAACCAGTCAGGCCATGGAACTGCAGATCGCACAGGAGTACACCGGTCAGCAGCGGCACCTCGTCTACCTGGCCCCAATGTGGAAGCAGGTGCTCGACTTCGACTTGCGAGCAGACGGCAGAGCCACGCCGGTTAAGGAAATCCTCGCCGGCAAATCCTTCCAAAGGCCTCTGGGCGGCATGATTGGAGTCGTTGGCGTTGGGCAAAACGGCTGGCTCGGCTCACCGTTGGCGCTGGCCAACCTCTACGCATTTGGCCGCCTCGCCTGGAACCCCGATTTGACGCCTGAACAGATCGCCGAAGAATGGACCCGGCAGACGATCAGCACCGATCCTCAAGTTGTCGCCACCGTCGACAAAATGCTGAAGCAATCCTGGCCGGCTTATGAGCATTACACCGGACCGCTCGGCACCCAGACGCTGACCGACATCACCGGAAGCCACTACGGCCCCAACATCGAATCCAGTGAAAATAACGGCTGGGGACAGTGGCACCGCGACGACCACCTGGGCATCGGCATGGACCGCACCGTCGCCACCGGAACCGGCTACACCGGCCAATATCCGCCCGAAGTGGCAAAGCTCTACGAATCCCTGGAAACCACCCCGGACAACCTGCTGCTCTTCTTCCACCATGCGCCTTACACCTACAAGCTGCATGACGGAAAGACGGTCATCCAATACATCTACGACAGCCACTACCAGGGCGCGGCTGAGGCTGCAGAACTCGGAGCCGAATGGGCCACACTCAAAGGCCGCGTCGACGACAAGTTGTTTGAAGACGTCCGCGCACGCCTTGAATATCAGGCAGGCCACGCCATCGTCTGGCGGGACGCCATTGTGCAGTATTTCCTCAAGCAGAGCGGCATTCCCGACGAGCAGGCACGCGCAGGCCGCTATCCCGGCCGACTTGAAGCCGAAGACGCCCGCCTGGCCGGCTACGCAGTCATCGATGTAAAGCCCTGGGAAGACGCCTCAGGCGGCAAAGCTGTAATTTGCGGTGACCTTCCGCCCATCGCTTTTCGTCCCGGCGCTGCCAGCCCGGCCGCCACTCCCGCTCCTGTCAGCTCGACTGAATCCGTCCCCCACTCGCCATGCTCCGCCGAGTGGACCTATGCAGGCCCCGCAGGCCGATTCAACGTCGCCATCCAATACTTCGATCTGCCCGGAGGAGTAGCGCACTTCACGCTCAGCATCAATGGCCATCCCGCGGCCGACTGGTCCGCTGACGCAACTCTTCCGTCTCGCCGCCCCAACGGCGACAACTCCACACGGCGTACGATCCGCAATGTAGAACTGAAGCCCGGAGACGTGGTCAGCGTGGAAGGCACTCCCGACAAGAACGACCGGGCTGCGCTGGACTACATCGAAGTGATTCCAGCAGATCAAGGTGAGGCGACGAACCGATAAAGCATCACCGCCCAACCTGCTCATTTCCCGCCGCGCGCATTCGGTAGTGCAACCGAAGAAACTCCTTGCCCCAGAAGTACAGAACATGATCTGCTCTCGCCGTTCCACGCTCTGCTGGATAAACCGTGATCCTCTCCCGCATCGTGCGAACGTATCGAGCCCAAATCGTACTCCCCTCTCCATGGACGACGAAATAGAAGCCCGGATCGCCAAATCCATCTCCTGAAGAAGTGAGCGACAGTGATCCGTCCGCATGCGATTCTGGCTTCATCAGAACAATAGCGCTCCCATTGGGCAAAGGAAACACGACCTTACACATGGGCTCGGATGACCAGGCACGCCACAAACCGAATAGGATCCCGCGTAGAGAATGTTTCCTGTTGCACGCAACTCGCGCACCCATGCTGTCTGCACCAGTTGGCCTGCACGCCGATCCCACATCTGGAGCACCTCACTGCTCATGCCCTTGCTGCTGTCCAGCGGCGACAGAGGGATGTTCAGTTGCTGCAGTCGCCGGCTGAAAAGCACTGCGAGAGCCGCTCCAAATGGCTTGTACAGGCCATGCCATTCAGACCAAGCGTCGAGTTCATATTCAGATGTCCGCTCGTAGAAATCCCGAACAGCCGGCGAAACTGCCTCAGGATCGATCCTGTCGCCAGCAAGCCTGCTGAAGTCCTGCATCAATCCGCGGGTCCCTCTTTCCACCACCTCAAGACCACGCCTCCTTGCGTACTCTGCAAAGAAGCTCTTGCCGATGATGCGCGTATTTCCTATCGGTCCATCCAACCAGCCATAGTCCGCAAGTCGAACCCGCCGGCCTGTCGCGCGAACCCATTGCTGGGTGACCCAGTCGCTAAGGTAACCCGATCGATCTCCAAGCCAAATCACCTGAGCATTATCCCACGAGTTCTACGGCTTCAATCCTGTGAAGCAAGTCCCATCCCGCTTCTACCGATGACTCGCCTCGCCTGGGGGCGCGTTGGCGCTGAATCAAGTGGAAATCATCCAGGACGCCGATGAACATCTCGTCAACGTGCGGCTCCCATTCCCCTAATGCCACCGATCTTTGCTGCGTTTCCACCGTTCGAAGAGCCCTTAATACGCCAGGTCGTCAGCAAGAAACGGCGGTCCCCGCGATTTCCCTTCCGCAGCCGCCCTCAGCCGGAACATCAGTTCGCCCCACGTCGTTGTGCAGGAAAAGAAGTAATCGGTCTCCGCTTTCCAGCCCGCATGTGCAAAACGAAGGACACTTCCCGAGCCCAACGGCGCCAACACAAAAATCAGATGTGTGTCGCCCCGCTCATCTCCCGTCTCGCAAACCCACTGCGCCCTGGCCGGAGGCGAATCCACCTCAGGCCTCAGCCGGTAGGCCGTTGCTTTGTTGAAGAATCCCAATTCGACAACCCCTCCAGCTCCCGTCACGTCCGCTGCCCACCGTTGGCGAAAGCCCTGCGCAGTGGCAACTAGTGGATAGATCTCTTCCGGCTTTTTTGCAATCTGGATTCGGCGTTGTATATATTTGCCATCTCAATCCTTCTCTAGCGTTGGCTGGCCTGCCCTGCCAGCAGGCGGCGATTGTAGTCTTCTGATTTCCCGCGCGGGATAGTCAAAGCTGTCCATCCGTCTGCGCCGAGGTGCTTCGCCAACAATACGATCTGTCCACAGTGGTAGCTGTAGTGAGCAACCTGGCGATTAATTGCCTGCATTACCGAGTGCGCTTCGCCGCGAATGGTCACCGTCCGCGTGATGTCCGCATCGGTGAGCGACTCAAGCGATGTGAGGACGCAGGCCCATCCCTCTTCCCAAATCGCCATCAACGCCGTGCGTGTCTGAGGCGGCCCGACGAATTCCAAATCGCGGTTGCGATCCGGCTTTTCCCCATCGCTGGTCAAGAAATCGGTCCAGCGCGAGCGCATGTTGCCCGCCATGTGCTTCACGGTGATGGCAATCGAGTTTGACTCCCTATCGAGCTCCGTGAAGAGTTGCTCATCCGCCACCTGCGCCATTGCTCGCTCGGCGAGTCCTTTGTAGTGGCGAAGCACGGCTATCGAATCTTCGAGATAAGAATGCGTGATCTTCAGCGCCATGGGTCACTTCTCCTTCTCTGTCGCAAGACGGAGTGCAATCGTGCTGGTTGACTTGCAGAATTTCCGCTTACCGGCGCCCGACGATCTGCGCTGCCCGTCGATAGGAGCCCAGATTGTAGGCTCTTGTATAACCCAAGGCTTTCAGCTTCTTCCGGGCGATGCCGCTGCGCATCCCACTCTGGCAGTGCAGCAGCAGCGCCTCAGTCTTGTCTTTGACGTGGCGCGGCAGAGTCTCCTCAATTTCATCGAGCGGAATGTTGATAGCACTGACCAGATGCCCGGAGTTGTACTCTTCGGAATTGCGAACGTCAATTACCAGAGCGCCGTTCTTGAGCAGAGCCTGTGCTTCCTTCGCGGAGGTCTGCCCGAAGTGCTTCAAAAGAAAAAAGACCGCGAGGGCGGCCATAACTATGATGACGACTGACCAATTCATGACTACAAGATTACTGCGGTTGCTGGCTGTCCGTCTTTGCAACCTCGACCAGCGTGGAATAGAACGTGGCTCCTGCGCCGATGTCGGTCAGCCGCTCACTGGTGAGCGCATTGACATTGCCGCCTGTGGCCGAAAGCTTCGCCCAGTCCAGCTGCCCCGCGACAACGCCTGGCGGCAGGCTGGCGTTGAAGAGCGCCGTCAGCTTGAGCTCGCCACGATCATTCCAAATACGCACCGAATCCCCATCGGCAATCCCGCGCTCCTCAGCGTCAGTCGGGTGGATCTCCAGCCGGTGTCTCTTGCGCGCTTCCATCTTCCGGTGTCCGTCAAGGTGGGCAAAGGTTGAATTCATGTAGTTATCCGCCTTACGGCCGAGGAATTCCAGCGGAAAGCGCTTAGCGGCTTCACCCCAACGCGACTCTGTTGGAGGAACGAAGCTCGGCAGCGGATCTATCCCCTGCGCCGCCAACTTCTCCGAAAAGAATTCGACCTTCCCAGACACCGTCGGCAGCTTGCCAGAAGTGTATGGCTGAAAGGGTCGCGTCTCTGGCTGCAAATGAAAGCCGAGCGGAATGTGGCCCAGATCTTTCAAGTCTTCGAACGTGATGTGCTCCATGTCCATATTGGTCGCGTGGCCATCTGGCCCAATGGCCAGCGCCTGGCGGATGATTTGCTCCGGCGTATCGCGGAAGCATTCCTCTCGAAACCCCATGCGTTGGGCCAACTGGCTAAACAGCCATACATTCGAGCGGGCCTCGCCCGGTGGCTCGATGGCCTGTTGCGAAAGCTGCAAGAAGTAGTGCCCGTAGGCGCCTTGAACGTCAGTATGTTCAAGGAACGTGGTCGCTGGGAGAATATAGTCCGCGTAGTCGGTTGTATCGGTAAAGAAAAGTTCGTGCACCACCGTAAACAAATCCGGTCGCTCCATGCCCCGCCGCACCGAGTTCTGGTTGGGAGCCACGGCGCCCGGATTCGAGTTGTAGACAAAAAGCGCCTTGACCGCGGGAGCGTTTTCCGGCCCGGCGTCCTCAATCCCTGATGCCTGCTCGGCGAGTGCTTCGCCAAGCCTGCACATATTCACCACGCGCGCCAGCCGCCCGAGCGGTGAAGCCATGGCAAGGTCAGGTCGCCTGACAGCCTCTTCGTCCCACTTGAATGCTCCAGAAGTGGAGAGCTGCGCACCCCCGCCACGATGCTTCCACGCACCTGTCAGCGCCGGCAGCATGGCTATTGCCCTCACCGCGGTCCCACCGTTTTCAGAACGCTGCACGCCATAGTTCATGCGCAGAGCAGCCGGCTGTGTGGTCGCATATTCGCGCGCCAGTTGCTCAACTTCGCTTGCGGTCATGCCAGTCCACGCTGCCACGCGCTCCGGCGTGTACTCGCGCGCCCGCTCGGCGAGCTGAGTGAATCCATGCGTCATTTCGTCAATGTACTCGCGGTTCTCGAGGCCCTCGTTCAGGATCACCTGCATCATCCCCAGCGCCAACGCCGCATCCGTCCCTGGGCGGATGGCGATATGCCAGTCGGCCAGCGCCGCTGTTCGTGTCTTGTAAGGATCGATCACAATCAGGCGCGCTCCGTTGCGCCGCGCCTGCTCCACCATCGGCCACAGGTGGACATTGTTGCCGTGGATATTTGCACCCCACGCCAACACCAGCCTGGCCAGGCGGAAGTCTTCTGTGGGCATGCCCAATTTCTTGCCGTAGACGAGCTTCCAGGCCTCGCCGCCAGCCTCTGAGCAGATGGTCCGGTCCAGTTGGCATGCACCCAACCGGTGAAAAAAACGCCGGTCCATCGACCCGAACCCAAGCACGCCAATCGTTCCGGCGTAGCTGTAGGGCAGGATTGACTCCGGACCAAAATCTTCCGCAACATGCTTCAGGCGCTCAGCAATCGCGCCGAGCGCCTCATCCCAGCTGACGCGCTCAAAAGCTTCGTGTTCCCGGCCGCGGGTCAGCGGCTCTTTCGTGACGCCTGGCTTGCGCTTCAGTGGATAAAGGATTCGCTCCGGCGCGTAGACGAGATCAAGATACTTGGCCACCTTGCCGCACAGAAATCCCTGCGTGACGGGATGCGCCGGGTCGCCCACCACTCTCACGGCACGACCCTCTTCGTTCACGGTAACCAGAACCCCGCAGGAGTCCGGGCAGTCGTGCGAACAGACCGTGTGCACCACGCGAAAAGGGGAAGAGCCGGCAACCGCGGACATGCTGCCATTGTAAGCTGGACCGGGAGGAAAATCGATGCGCAACCTCTTGCTGATGCTGATGCTGATTTGCGCCAGCGTGCCGGCCTGCACCCAATCTCCCACGGCAAACGACGCTGATCGCAAGGCAATGGAATCGTCAATGGCAGCACAGGCCGCCGCGTGGAACCGCGCTGACATTCCGGCCTTCATGAAACTCTACGAAAACTCGCCGGAGACCGCCTTCCTTGGAGCCACGCTTCACAAGGGTTATGGCCCAATTCTTGAGCGCTATACCAAGGCTTATTCAACTCCGGAACAGATGGGGACTCTGACCTTCAGCAATCTAGAGGTTCGGCTGTTGCCTAGCACCTGCGGTGCGGTTGAGTTTGCTGTCGTCACCGGGAATTTCCACCTTGAACGTGCGGCCAAAGGCGAAGCGAAAAAGGACGATGGCATCTTCTCTCTGGTTTGGCGCAAGGGGCCGGAGGGCTGGAAGATCTTGCTGGACCACACAGGCTGAGTTGTCCTGGCTCTGATTGGATTACGGATGGCAAACGGTTTTGAGATCGTTTGCGAAGCGGGTGGGATGGAGATAAACCAGAGCCGATCGTCAGGATTTGCGTCTGGATAGTCTTCCTCCGTAGACTGGGACCCGCGAATGGGGGCTTCGTGCAATCTGACAGCCTGCCCCAAGGAGCCTTGATCGCATGTTGAAGACAGGCATCTTGAATCCGCATATCAACTTCCTGCTGAGCCGCATCCGCCATACGAACACCCTGGTCATTGCCGACCGGGGATTTCCCTTCTGGCCGCAGATTGAGACGGTCGATATCGCGCTCATCGACGATCTGCCACGCGTTCTCGATGTGCTCAACGCAATTCGGCCGAACTTTGGCATTGGTCATGCCTTCATGGCGGAGGAGTTTCGCGGCGCCAACGCGCTGCAAATTCGACAACAGTTCAGGCGCGCGCTTCGCGGTATTCCGCTGACCTTCGAACCGCACATCGAATTCAAAAAGCGCGTTCCACAGGCAATTGGCCTGATTCGCACTGGAGACACGGTTCCCTACGCAAACATGATTCTTGAATCAGCCTGAGCTGGGGATAGTTCAGCCGCTGGGTCTTGATGCGGAGTCGAGTTCCTGTACACTGGTTCCGCTATGAGTTGCATTTTTTGCAAGATCGTCGAGGGGTCCATCCCCTCAATCGCCGTTTACCAGAATGAGTGCTGCTATGCTTTCGCCGACCTGAATCCTAAGGCACCAGTGCATGTGCTGATCGTGCCGCGCAAGCACATCGGATCGCTAGGCGAAGTCGAAGTAGGAGACACGGCACTATTGGGTCAACTGCTTTGGGCAGCGGCGGAGATCGCCAGAAGCAAACAGCTTGAAAACGGCTATCGGGTTGTCATAAACTCCGGTCCGGATGGCGGCCAAACCGTTGACCATCTCCATCTGCACCTGCTCGGCGGCCGTTCCATGACCTGGCCGCCCGGGTAGATTCTGTGGAGCCCGAACCCGATCGAGTTAGCCCATTTGCATCAAAACAGAAAGGCGTCCGCCGTGGCGGACGCCTTTTATTCTCGAATATTCATCGAGCACAAGTTACATGGGCTGTTGTGCGTATTCTTCTTCTTCATCCATCCCATAGCGGCGCAGGAGATTCGGCAGGCTCTGCGAAAAGGCAGACCGCGGCATGACTGTATCGCAGCCTGCCTCAATCGCCTTCATCTTCAAGTCGCCCTGCAAATGATTGAGGAACCCAATGATCGAGGTAGCCTTCTTGAGCTTCGCCTTGAACTTGGGGATCAGGCTGATTGGCTTGGCATTCAGGTTGTTCAGGTCGAACACCAGCAGCGTAGGACGCGCTGATTCGGGGAATTCGGTCAACCTGGTGACCGACTCCTTGTCGCCACCCTTGATGAATTCCACCTTCACGCCCAATTTGCGGGCTGTCTCCTGAATCTTGGCCGCAAAAAACAGATCTTCGATAAAGCAGAAGATGCGTGTTGGCGCATCTTCGCGCATGGCAACGACAGGCTGAACCACGTAAACATCCTGGTAGTGGCTGTTGTGTCCGTTGCTCGTGATTTGGATGGTGGAAGCTGGACCGTCGGAGATGTTGCCATTGACTGCGCGGTAGCTGTGGTCCATCGGGCCCACAAACTCCCTTGGGCCCCGCTGCTTGGACTTGCGTTTGCCCTGACCGGACCCCTGCGCAGAATAACCCGCGCTGTTGCCTGGCTGTGGAGGCGAGGCCGAACCCTTCTGAAAGAACTTTTTCTTCTTCCGTCCCTGACCCTGGCCTTGTTGACCTTTGCCGGGCCGAGGCTGGCCATTTGGCTGTGGCGGGCTGCTCTCCCGACTTTGCATCGGGGGGGCCTTGGCTTCGGCGGGCTGTCCATTGATTGGTTGCGCCTGCTGTGCCTGAGGAGTGCTCGCCTGGCTGGATTTATTCTTGCGGCGGCGCCTGCGGCGGCGATGCCCTTGTGACTGCCCTTGCCCATTGGCCAAAGCTGGAGCGGGCCCCAAGTCGGGCTGGGGCTGCGATGATTCTGTCGTCATGCTTGTACTTCCTGGCACTTTGCAATCTGGTGCATTGCGCTTCCCGGTGGTTTTAGTGTCATGGTCTATGCGCTTCCTGCTGTTTTTCGCTTCAAGTCCAGCCAATGAGTGGCCGGCCCTGAGCGGAGCGCTGAGCTTCAGTCTTGCCTGCCGCCTGTCCAATTCTGGACGGGGAACGCGACGGCTGGCGGTTCAATCGTTGTAGAGCAGCGGGCAAAATGCCGGGGAACGGATTTCAGAACGCAATGTACCACGATGCCCTAGAGCCCTGCCGCCCTGCACACAGGAATTACGGGAACCATTGAGGCAAGTTCCATCCTGACGCCAGCCCCGTTTAAGGAGCACCTGGTCGACCCCTTTTCAGAGATCGATAGGGTGCGGTTCGTGCTTTCCCCCGGGTAATGCCCTTCCTATAGGAGTTTTCGTCGCTTGCCGTTTTTAATGGGTTGAACCGGTGCGGCAAAACTTCCATGCTCGGCGGCGAGCTCGCTCTACCCGTCTCGGGTGGCTCGCATCAGCCGCTTGATAAGCATTTCCGATACTACAGTGAAGCGCCACGGCTGGCAAGTGCACTTTGCGGGTACCTCGGTGCGTAATCCGGGTAAGAACCGACTCACTGAACGGCCAAACGCAAGAAACGCCACTCCAATGGAGTGGCGTTTCGCTGTCCTGCGCTGGTCACTGGCCTCCCAAATACCTTGTGGACGGTGGATTTTCCACCGCGCCTACTACAGACTATCCCTGCCGGTAATTCCCATATTCAGGGCCGCTTTATTTGCGGATGCTCTTGCCGGGTGTCTGCTGTTATTTGGGCTGGCCGGACTTGTATCCAGCAGCCGGTACATCACTGGCACTTTAGTTGCAGCAATTCGTCTGCCGTTCCTATCGCTTATTTATTTCAACTACTTACAGGATTTACTTCTGTTTATTTGTCTATATTCTGGAAGGTCTGATAAGAATTAATTCAAAAAACCATAGAATTGGGCGTCAGTGTTGGCACTTTGGGCAGAAATGGGTTCCTCTGCCGGCCACCAATGTGCGCCGTATCGGGGTCCCGCACATCAGGCAGGGAAGGCCGGTACGCAGGTAGACACAGTGCTCAAGCTGGAAAAATCCGCGCGCCCCATCTGCATCGACGTAATCTGAGACCGACGAACCTCCCAGCCGAATTGCGTGCTGCAGGACTTCACGAAGATTGAGCCGCAGCCGTTCCAGTTCGGCCTTGCTGAGTCTCCCTGCGCTCCTCCTCGGCCGGATACCGGCACGAAACAGGCTTTCATCCGCATAGATGTTGCCCACGCCGGACAGCAAGGTCTGGTTGAGCAGCGCGGCCTTGATGCATAGTTTTCTGGCCCGAAAGAGGGCTACGAATTCCTCGGCGCCAATCGTCAGCGGTTCTGCACCGGCAGCACTGAAGCTTGTGGCCTTACCCAGGTCACGGAACTCAAGCCGCCCAAAGCGGCGCGGGTCCACAAATCGTAGTTCGCGTCCACTGGCCAGGCTCAGCCTGGCATGTGTATGAGCGGCAACTTGGCCGTCGGGGGTGGTGACGAGCAAGCGCCCTGTCATTCCCAGATGCACAATCCATTGCGCCTCCGGCTTTGTCGTCAGCGCGATTCTTGTTTTTTTCTTGCCTGAGATTACGTCCAGGGTCGAGGCAGTAGTCGCTTCCTCGACCCTTGGCCCTAGCTCGCAAACAATGTGCTTGCCGTCGCGATGCACGTTTAAGATGATGCGTCCCTCAAGCGCTTTGGCTTGTCGTGCCGGTGGTGTTTTGAAGGGTTCCCGATGACTGCTGAACCAGGCTTGTGTAATGCGATCTCCACGAATCCGATCGTGAACGCCACGGGCAATCGTTTCCACCTCAGGAAGCTCTGGCATCGATCTATTGTAGAGGCTCGTCAGCCTGTGTTCGCTGTCAGTGCCCGGCCGCCAGTTGCAGAATGCAGATGCTTGGTCGACACTGGGTGGGCCATGCGTCTCACTCGTTATCTTGCCTCAGCCGTGTGTGCCGGCCTGCTGGCATCTCTTCCCGCCGCTGCGACGAACCTTGTCACCGGCAATGGATTTGGATTTGCGGTGGTCTCGCCGCAGACGGGCACGTTGAGCAAGTTCTATGCGCATCCCTACAGTTTTGCGCAGCCGGATGAAAGTAATCCGCTGAGCGAGGGCGTAGAGACCGCCAACTTCATCAAGGAGATTCGCGGGGGCAGCGGATTCGCGCAAAGCGTGTCTTCGGAGTATGAGGACGATTCGCAGGTGATCCACACCAAGACCGCTGATGGCGAGGGATTCTTCTTTATGCCATTTGGCTTGCAGCAGGCGGCCTTGGTAATCAGCTGGGAACCCGGTCCTGCAGCAGCGCGAAGCGGCAGTTTGCATGTCGAATGGAGCCACCCGGTTAAGTCTCAAAAAATAGTGCGGATGCTTGGCGCTGAGATGCAGCTCCTGAAATTCGAAGATGTCAAGGAGTCGTTGCTGTTGATCCCGCTGGGCACGAGGCGGACTGTTTCGGCGCAACCGAAGCAGGTTCTGGCCGCCAGCCAGGCGTGGGCACTTGTGTCAGTTGAAAGCGATGGCGAACTGGAAGAGGCTGCAAGTGCGTTTGAACGCTGGCGAGGAGGACTGGCGCCGCACGCGTTGGCCAAGCGGGAGGTTGCAGAGATTGAGCGTTGGCGCGTGAAGCCGGCTGTTCACTTTACGGACGAGACGGAACGCCACGTATGGAGGCAAAGCGAGGTTGTGCTTCGCATGGCGCAGAGTCGCGAGCCCAACCGTCCCGGACGAAACGGCAGCGGACTGATTATTGCCAGTTTGCCTGACGGGGTTTGGTTCACTCCGTGGGCGCGTGACATGGCATATGCAACAGTCGCGCTGGCACGAATGGGACACAGAGATGAGGCGCGGGCCGCGCTGCTGGCTTATTTCAACGCGCAGCCCACGGGAAAGATGCGTGCGCAGACACAAGGCGCGGATTACCAGATCTCTGTGGTCCGCTATTTCGGTAATGGAGCTGAAGAGCCATTTTTTACCATGGAGGGAAATACCAACATCGAGTTTGACGATTGGGGTCTCGCGCTGTGGGTCCTCGGCGAGTATGAGCGACAATACAACGACTCCGCGTTGCTCCGGCTCCCAACCTATCGCGATAAAGTCTACGAAAGTGCCAGAGAATTTGTGGTGAAGCCACTGTTGGCAAACATGGAGAAGTACGGTCAGGGCTTGATCGTCGCGACGGATACGTCGATATGGGAGGAGCACCAGAAAGATGCGAAGCATTTCGCCTTCTCCACGGCTGCAGCCATAGTGGGCTTGCGCAACTTTGCGGAAACGGCTCGGCAGACGGGTGACGAACCGACGCGAACCGAGATCCTGAAAAACGTCGCTTTCCTGGAGAAGGGATTCAATGCAGCCTTCATCCGTGGAGGAACGCTTCATGGCACATTGGAAGAAGGTGTGAAGAACGATATTGATGGAGCCCTGCTGGCAATCATCAACTTCGGTATCGTGACCGATCCCGCTGTCATCCGCGACACCGTGGAAAGAATGGCCCTTTTGAAGGTGGATTCCGGTGGCTACAGACGCGTTCGCAGCACGTACACGGATCCGGCGATCTTTGAATATTGGTACGAGAAGCAGGAATTCTTGTTTGTCGATCTCAGCCTGGCTGAAGTGTATCGGCGCCAGGGCAGAAATGTTGAAGCAGATGCGATTCTCAAACGCATCGTCGACAAGGCTGCTGCCGATCACAACCTGATCCCGGAAATGTATGTTGCTGTGCCCTGCCGCCTGTTCCCGGGAGAAGTGGGCGATCCAACGGGAGCCATGCCCATGGTGGGGTACGGCGCGGGAGCCTACATCCTTCACGTTCTGGATCGTGAAGAATTGCGGAACCGGCATTGAGTTTGCACTATTGGAGATGTATCGCCATTGAATCGCTCACGAGCTGACCGATTCAGCCTGTGAATCTATTGAACGGTAAGATTGACCATTCCCGTCGATGTGGTCGCGCCTGAGGTACCGGTTACGGTGATCGTGTAGGTTCCCACCGTCGTGCCCCCGATCAAGACGTTGTTGCAGGTTACTCCGCTACCGCCGCACGCCACAGCGCTGTTGATGATAACGAGGAACAACACAAGCATTCCGACGATGGCGCGCCACCTGCGTCGGTGGGCCGGAATGCCAAAAAGCAGCACGCAAGCCAAAATGGTGCTGCCCCCCGCGAACCAGGGAAATCTCTTTGGGCCGACATTGGCAGCGGAACAGCTTGAGAAGGGCACCGTAGTAGATACGGTCAGAGTGGCTGTCCCCGCTGTGCTCCCCGTGATGCTGACCGGGCTGGTGGAACCGAAGCCCAAGGTAGGCGTGTCAATGGCGCCGGCTGGACTGGAGGTGATGGCCGCAGTTAGCGCAACACTGCCTGTGAATCCTCCGCTAGGGGTCAGGGTGATGGTCGAAGTGTTACCAGTCGCGACACCGGGTCCGGGGATGATCACCCCCGATCCGGTAATGGTCAGGCCCGGCGGCTGGATGGCTGTCACAGTCACGATTTCGTTGTTGGTGCCTGGAATAAAGTTGGAGTCCCCGCTATAAGAGGCGATGACCATATCACTTCCAGCCGGCAGCGTGCTCGCTGGAATCGTGACGCTTGCCGATCCGGCGGTCAACTGCGCCGGAGGCGATGTGTATGTTCCGCTGGAAAGGCTCACCGTGCCCGTGGGGGTTGCCGTTCCCGCAGGACCGCTGACGGTGATGGTTGTCGTTAGAGGTTGGGTTGCAGTAATGGTTGGGTAAGATGGCAAGAATTGAATTGATGGAGATGCAATGACGGTCACAACTGCCTTGGCGCTGCCGCCGGTGTAGTTCGAGTCGCCGGGGTAGGTAGCTGTAATGGCGTTCGGGCCGCCTGACAGGCTGGTTGCTTGGTAGGTGAAGGATCCTGAGCCGTTCGCCAACGATACAACATTCCCTGTATAGAGGGTTGAGAGCTGCACTGTGCCGGTAGGAACCGGACTTCCAGTGGGGCCGCTGACGGTTACCCCAACGGTGATCGGATAGTTCACAGTCGTGGTGGGTGCGTTTACAGAGACTGTCGGCTTAATTGTGCCCGATGAGTTCACTGTGACAGTTGCACTGCCGGTATTCGAGACGTAATAGGAATCGCCACTGTAGGACGCCGTAAACCCTACGCTTCCGAGTGGCAGGATGTTTGTCGCGAAGCTGAAGGTGACTGTCCCATTCACAAGGTTCGCGGTGCGTGTGGCAAGACCAGTTGCGACAAGCGTCACAGATCCCGTCGGCAGCGGAAGGCCGGTCACTGGAATTGGCGTAACCGTCACTTGCAGCGGTTGATTTTCAAAGATGACGTTGGAAGAAGGAGCAACGATAACCGGAGTGTTGGCAGGATAAGACGTAAAGGATATCGCGGGCGCTGAGGAGCCGGCATAATTGCCGTCTCCGCCGTACACGGCCACAATGTTGTAGGTCCCAGCCGGCAGACTTGCAGTCGAAAATGTAGCAGTACCGCTTGCAGGCGAAGTGCCGGTAGCCGCCGTGCCTGTCATCGGTGCCGTTCCGAGGGCGGTCGAACCATTCATGAATGTAATTGTGCCAGTGGGCGCAACGCCCATGCTGTCGGCCGTAAGAGTGACAGTCAAGGAAACCGGGGACGTTAAATGGTTGTATTGCGTGCTCAGAGCGGTGACCGCCGGAGTGACCGTGAACGGATACGCTGCACTGGTGCTTGCTTGGAAGCTTGCGTCTCCGGGGAAGGACGCGGTGAGGCTAGTGGTCCCGCCCGGTATCAAGGAATTTTGCAACTCTGCAATGCCGTCGCTGGCGAGCGGGGCAGTGCCCAGCGTTTTGCTGCCGCTTTTGAAGGTGATTGTCCCGGTGGCTGCGCCATTCGGGTTTGCGGCCGGAGCGCTGTTGCCGTAGGGCTGCGCATCGATAAGAAAGATGAATCCGTAATACGGAGTGGCCGCAGCCTTGCCCGTGGCTGGGTCGTAGTAGCCTGCAACCTTCAGGGACGTAGTGCTGCTTTCGGCGCTGACCGTGACGGGAATTGCGTTGGAATCGCTGGCCGCAAAGGTAGTGCTCCCGCCGTAATGTGCAGCGACGTTGTAAGCTCCGCCCGGAAGGGAATTGGTGGTGCCGGAAGCGGCCCCTCTGTTTAGCGAAAAGTCTGCAATGCTTTCGTTGTTCGGTAGCAGTGCTGGACTCAGGTTATCGACCAGCGCCACCTCCCCGGTGGGTGTGCCGCCAGTGCTTGTCACACTGGTAGCCACTGTGACACTTTGGCCGTGTGTAATGTTCAGAGAACTGGTTGCGCCATTGAGTTGGAGAGATGATGCTGTGGCGGTGAAACTCGAGCTCGGCCAGTTACTCACCATATGGGTTGCAATCACGCTACCCAGTCCGCTGGCCCGGTCATAACCTGGAGTGGCGTTGTAGCCGTTCATAAAGCCATAGCCGGATGAATTGAGGCTGCATCCGCTGTAGTTGATCAGGCAATTGACCGAATTGTCCCCGGTTGTCACGTCATTAAACACGATGTTGTAGCTGGACTTTGCCAGATCGTAAAGCGCATAGTCAGCCTGACCAAGGCGAGTTCCGGTCTTCTGCTTGACCAGCGCCAGCATGCCGGCGAAGGTGGGCGCAGATGCAGAGGTTCCTCCAACGCCGGTCAGATTGAAATTATTGCCTGTTGCGCCCGCAGCACAGTCTGCTCCAACTGAGTCCATGTCAGTGCACAGGCCCCAAACTGCTCCGTAAAACCCGTCCCCGGCCAGGAAGGAGACATCAGGCAGGTTGCGTCCATTGCCTGACGCGAAGCTGGATTGCCATACCGGCACAGGGTAGACCGTGCTGATGCCTCCGCCGCCAGCCACAATATCGTTGTCACTCTGATTTCCTGAGTAGGCTGACTGCGGCTTGTTCTGGGAAAGGTTGGTGTTGGGATAGGTGGAATCGTTCCACGGCTCTTCGGGAATGTACGCAAGCGCGCTGCGATGGTTGGGTAACGTATTACTAAGGTCAACGTAAGTGGTGAAGCTTGTCGGGAAGTTGCTGTAGAGAATGTCGAAGTCCGTGCCCCCGACCGAGATGTTGTACGGAGTTGAGCCGAGGCCATTCACGGCGAGACCTTGATAGGCAACTTCCTCCGTGTTCTC
>PLKU01000576.1 GCA_003140705.1 Acidobacteriaceae bacterium | reverse complement strand
TGGCGTCATGAAAATAGGCAGAATGTTAAGAACTGGGCTTTGCGCAATCTGAGACCGAATTGCCAGAGACATCGCAACGCTGCCACCTTTCTGATGTTGATCGACAAGTACTTGCCGAACAGGCGACGATCCTGACGGAGTGAATTCTTACAAGGCCAGTTTTTGTGAAATGCTCATACTGAAGGCTCAGAGGTGCCAAGGAGGCGAAAATAATGAAAATCAGCAGGCGAAAAGCACTTTCCGTCATCGCGGGGGCGCCCGCGCTCCTGTTGGCACGCAAATCCCTTAGGGCGCAGGCGGCCACAGCCGGATCGGTTCCCGCGCCCGCACCAGCCCCGCGCGTGCAACTGGAGATCGCTCCTGGGCCATTCAAAGGCACGCGCGAATCGCTACGGGAATGGCAGGTCCCGGAATGGTACCGCGACGCGAAGTTTGGCATTTGGGCGCATTGGGGACCGCAGTCAGGGGTTGAATATGGAGACTGGTACGCCCGCAACATGTACCTACAGGGCAACAAGCAGTACGAATACCACGTGAAGGTATACGGCCACCCCACGAAGGTCGGATATAAGGACGTGATTCCTACATGGAAGGCCGCCAGGTTCGACCCCGATCATTTGCTCGGGCTCTATAAAAAGGCCGGTGCGAAGTACTTCTGCAGCATGGCTGTGCATCATGACGGATTCGACCTATGGAATTCCAAGTATCAGCCGCGCTGGAATGCCGTTGCGATGGGACCGAAGAGGGACATCGTGGGCGCCTTCAAGAGTGCCGCCGAGAAGCATGAGCTTCGCTTTGCGGTCAGCGAGCACCTCGCCCCCAGCTATCACTGGTTCTCCACATCGCACATGAGCGATAAGACCGGTCCGCTGGCCGGGGTGCCATACGACGGCGTCGACCCCGCATACGCCGATCTCTATCACGATTTGCCGAAAGATTATCCCTATGGCCAGCGGGTCAATGACCGGCAGGCACCGGACCCTTGGAAGATGCATTACTTCAAACGCATCAAAGACCTGGTCGATAACTACCAGCCCGATCTGCTCTACACCGATGGCGATATCTTCTTTGAAGAATACGGCCTGGCACTGGTAGCAAATCTCTACAATCTCGACGCCAAGCGCCACGGCGGCCGCTGCGAAGCCGTCTACACCAGCAAACTACCCAGCGATTGCGAAACCGGGACATGCGTGCTGGACTGGGAGCGCGGAGTCGCCGGCGCCATTCCGGCCAACCCCTGGCAGACCGACACCTGTATCGGCGACTGGCATTACAACCGGGAAGCGAGGTACAAATCGCCCAAGAATGTCATCGATCTGCTGGTCGATATCGTAAGCCGCAATGGGAACCTGATGCTAAACTTCCCGCTTCCGAACAGCGGCGAACTCGATTATGAGGAGATGGTCATCCTGAACGAGATCACAAAGTGGATGGCCATTAACAGCGAGGCGATCTACGCGACGCGGCCATGGAAGATCTTTGGCGATGGCCCTGTGGCCACGGCGCCTCCATCGAGCCGCGGCACCCGGTTCAACGAAGCAGACCGCACCGACTTGACGGCGGAGGAGGTGCGCTTTACCACCAAGGGCGACACGCTTTACGCATTTGTGATGGGTTGGCCGGAAAAGCCGGCTCTCATCAAGCCGCTGGCGACCACCAGCAGCCTGTCGCCGCAAAAAGTGAAGAACGTGGAGTTACTAGGCCACAAAGACAAGGTGAGCTGGACCCAGGATGAAAGGGGTCTTACGGTGTTGCTTCCAGAACAGAAGCCCTGCGATTACGCGATCGCGCTGAAGATTGTGTAGCTGCGGCTGGATCGGCGGACCGTCGTTGCCCTCCCGTTAAACAATGCTCACATTGAGGTGAGCTTGCTCCTCTCAATGAGATGAGAGAAGTATTGCGGAGCTAGCTCAGCAAGCTTTTCCTAGGCCAGAGCCCGGGCTGCCCCTCGCATTCCTCGAAGAACATATGGAGATCGCATTCGACCACAACGGGAATGATCTCTGTATTATTGACTGCTGCATAAATAACTTATTCATGGATTGGGAGAAGTACAAAGAGGGCCTGATTGAGGTCGCTTCGTCCTTCCACGAATTTGTCGAGAAGTACTGGAATAATCCGTATATTTTGATCCATTAACGGGCAAGCTTGGGGAACAGGTTCTGATTCTTGACGAGTCAAGGCCAATTCGGACGTTGGGCGGTCAAATGTTGATAACTGGGCATTCCACCACTTGAGGTGTGAACGGCACTGGCGCTGCCGGAGAACTCTCACTTCAAAATGGCTTAGTTTTTGGTTTTTGGTCATTGCTACATACCCAGATGACATCCTGAGGCTCCGCTCTAGAGCGGCATCCCTTGCAGAATCGTAACCCCTGAACCTTTCATCGCGGCATCTATAGCTTGGTTCCAATTCTTTTGAGCATCCTGGTCCCTGGAATTCTTTGTTTCTTTGTCATATTTGTCTTCAATCATATTGGCGCGTTGCTGGTGCTTGCTAACGGCAGCACTGACCTGTTGACCCAAGGCAGGTGTAGAACCCGCCTTCATTTGCTCCAGTTCCTTCGCGAGCGCGCGCACAGTAAGGACCGTAATGTCGAAGTGCCCTTGCTCATGCTTCAATAGGTCGGCGGTCTTCTGGGCAGTACTTACCACCAGCGTCTGGGTGCTATCTAGGCCGACCGTCAATGTAAGGTTCGGCAGCGAAAATCTGCCTTGAGCCGAAACAGGTTGAATTCCTGTTAGCGGAGACATCGTCGTAGCGGTCTGCGCGTCGTCTCCAGACGAGTCAGGTAGAGAGCTTACAGGCAAGAAATTATTCCAAGTAAGCTGGGTCGGCGATACAACCACAGTGACACCCATACAACCTCCGGGGAAGTGAGCATAGCACAGTGACGCAAAAGCCCGGAACCTTGCTGGATACAAGGTAGTGAGCTGGATACAAGCTAGTGATTCAATTGGGTTTTCTACAGGTCTAGCCGGTTCATCGTGGCCAATTTAGGATGAGTTTAGCTCAGTTGTCATCGCTGCCTCCAGGGAAGTGATATTGGAGATCAAAATGTTTATTTCTATGATTCTTGGCCAGGCCAGCGCGATGTCACTTGACGATAACTGTGCGCCGTGAAAAGGCGCCGGTCCACAGCGGGAGACAGACCCGCCCGGGAACTGGTTCGCTCCACCCGGTAGCAGTCGAAGCGGCGGCAGAGGTAACGAAGCGGTCGGAGCCTTTGGTGTCGAGGGTCGCGATGGCGTCTTGGCGAGCGTGCAGGCCATAACGTGAGTAAACGCTGAGCAGGCCTCGAAACGAGTAATGCAAGAGCCGACCCTCCAGTTTTCAGGGGAAGGCCGCAGTCGATGGGACGGTACGAGCGAATGGGTTCCGTTGATCTTGCCGGGGTACTGGCGATGGCATGTA
>PLKU01000529.1 GCA_003140705.1 Acidobacteriaceae bacterium | reverse complement strand
CCGGCAAAGCGGCCCGCTTCAGCTCTGCAAGTTGCGGCCGCACTGCCTGGAGGCGACCCGCTCGCCGCGGCGCTGGCGGCAGGGGAAACACCGTCGCCCGAGATGGTCGCCGCTGCGGGAGAAACCGAGGGCCTGCACCCGGCAATCGCATGGGCGTGCCTCGCGGGGGTCATTGTGTTAGTCACCGCGGTGATTCTGTTGAATGCACAAACCGATCTCTACCGGCGCGTGCCGCTCGAAAAACCACCGGAGGAGCTTGCCGGACACGCGCGGGATATTCTGCAGAGTGTCGGCTACTCCGCGCCGCCGGTGGACACGGCGGTGGGGTTCGACGAGGGATTCTACGAGGGGAAAGAGTTTCTCAGCTACATCGCGGAACACGACAAGTCGAAGACGCGCTGGGACCACCTTGAGACCGGGGCGTTCGAGTTTTGGTATCGAGGCAGCCCCCTGCCGCTGGAGGCTCACTACGTCTTTTCCTTTGCACCTGTATTGGGATTCGTTATGACCTTCGACCCGCCGATGGAGGCGTCTGGGATGACGCTGCTCAGACTCACTCCGCGGGGGAACCTGACGCAGCTGATCGTAGTGCCTCCGCAAGTTGAGGAGCCGTTAGGCGCTGCGCCGCCACCGGACTGGGCGCCGCTTTTCGCTGCTGCCGGGCTCGATCCTTCCAAGTGGGCGCCCGCACAGCCAACCTGGACGCCTCCTATGTATAGCGACGCGCGCGCTGCCTGGACCGGGGCGCTGGCCGAGCGCCCCAATATCCCGATGCGGATTGAGGCGGCAGCCTACCGGGGCAAGCCCGTCTACTTCGAGTTGATCGGCCCTTGGACCCGTCCCGACCGCATGCAGATGTATCAGCCGACAGTCGGCGAGACGGTGTTTGGGATGATTCTTACCGTTTTGTTCCTGGCATCGGTGGTGGCTGGCGCGATGCTCGCTCGAAGGAATCTGCACCTTGGCCGGGGTGATCGCCGAGGTGCTTTTCGGCTGGCCATTTTTGTTTTTGCCGCGTGGTTGGTAGCGGTGTTCTTTGGCGCACATCACGTCCTGGGTACCTACGAAACCTGGCTCTTCTTTGTGGCGTTGGTCTTGGGCGCTGCCTGGTTCTGCTTCATTTGGCTTCTCTACATTGCTCTGGAGCCCTTTGTACGCCGCCGCTGGCCGGCCACATTGATCTCCTGGAGCCGCCTGCTCGCGGGGGGCTTTCGGGATCCATTGGTGGGACGCGACGTGCTGGTCGGTTGTCTTTTCGCTGCATTTTCTGGCGTCCTTGCAAGACTCGGGTGGTTTGTTCCCTCTTGGCTCGGCCATGCTCCGCCACAGCCATATTCGGGTCCGCAGTGGCAGCTTCTGGGAGCGCGCACAATAATCTCCGATATATCGCTCAGTTTAGGCCCCGTGCTTATTATCCCGCTTGGGATTTTGTTTATTCTGTTCCTTCTCCGCGCCTTGCTGCGTAAGCAGGGGGCGGCAGCGGTCGCATTCGTTCTTTTGTTCACGGTCTTGGGCGCAGCGGGCAGCCAGTTCGATCCCGTTACTGTGGTACAGCAGCTGATCTATTGGGTTTTGATGGTGTTTCTGCTGATCCGGTTCGGCTTGCTGGCTTGGGTGGTTCAAGGGTTCTGCAACAATCTACTGGTGAAGTATCCCCTGACGACCCATGGTTCGGCGTGGTATGCGGGCATCGGTCTGACCGCGATTCTCCTGATGGCCGCGATGGCGTTCTACGGCTTCTACACTTCCCTGGGCGGCCGGCCGGTATTCGGAGGCGCTGTGCTCGAAGAGTGAACTTGCCGTTCCTTCCATCACTCAATGGCCGGATTCTGGGTGCAGCGATGGAAGGCCCTCGCAAGCGGTGCTCTGCGCTTCCGACCGTACAACCCGCTCGATCGTTCGGCTGACGATCCGACTAACCCATTTGCCAATTGTTTACGCAAATTGTCCGCATTGCGATTTGTTGGTCGCCCATTTGGAAGTCGCGCTGAGTCGATCATTCTCGGTTGACGCATAATAGCCGAGTCGCTCGTTGACGGCGGGTCGGTCCTCAAAAGTCGGCTATATCGGAAGTGATCTGTCTTGCCTGCATAACCAGCTAAGCAGCTGTGTCCATTCGGTAAATACCGAACACAGCAAAACAGTCGGCGACGGTCCCCTGATCGATTGTCACTTGGCGATAACTGGGCATTCCACTCGTTGAGAACGAAAGACGTCGTTCTTGGCGGAGCGATCCGCTGACAGCCTGCCCTCGAAGTGCGCTTTGGGCCGATAGCATCAAGCGAGGCTCATGCCAAGACAGATTGCCGGCTTCCTTCGAACTGTCACAATAAATCTGACTTGCGACTTGCTCGTCCAACAGACGACTCTGATTCAGGAAAAACTTGCACAGACCCTCAAACCTCGTATGTTACTCTCGCAGCAATTGTTTTCAGCCAGTACGGCCATTCCTGATTGGAGATCCATGCGAGTTATGAGACAACACACCGCGCTCGTGGCGATCCTGTTTTTCGTGGTTAGCACGTCTGTTTGGGCTCAGGATCGCGCCTCCGGACGTTCGATGGTCATAACCCCTTACGGCATCGTCGCCACAAGCTACGTTCAGGCGTCGCAGGCGGGAGCGAGAATTCTTGAGCAAGGTGGTTCCGCGGTTGATGCAGCCATTGCCGCCAACGCCGTGCTTGGGGTCGAAGAACCCATGATGAACGGGATTGGCGGAGATCTCTTTGCTATCTACTGGTACGCAAAAACCGGTAAGCTTTACGGCATCAACGCCAGTGGATGGGCACCGAAGGCACTCAGCATCGAACACCTCAAGGCCAAGGGCCTCACGGCGATGCCGGTAACGGGCATCGATTCAGTCACGGTTCCGGGTGCGGTGGACGGATGGACAAAACTGCATGACCACTTCGGCAAGCTTCCCTGGCACTCTCTGTTTCAGCCGGCCATCTTTTACGCAGAGCACGGCGTTCCGATTCCCGAGATGGTGCATGATTATTGGGTTCATTACTCTGACGGGCTTATGCATGAACCCGAAACCGGGCGTGTCTTTATGCCGGGAGGAAAGGAGCCCGCGATTGGGCAGGTCTTTCGCAACCCCGATCTGGCGCGGGCGTTGACCATCATTGCGCGCGAAGGTGAAGCCGCATTTTATAAGGGTGCAATTGCACAAGCGATACTTGAGACTTCGACAGGGCTAGGTGGGTCAATGTCCGCCGAGGATCTGAGCCTGTTCTCCTCGGAGTGGGTCGAGCCAATCTCGACGAAGTATCGCGACTGGACGGTGTATGAACTGCCCCCGAACGGCGACGGTATGGCTGCGCTCGAGATGCTCAACATCATGGAGACTTCACCAGCGTCGCCGCTGGGCGCGTTCAGCGCGCCAGAAATGCACAAGCGCATCGAGGCCATGAAGCTCGCCTACGCCGACGTGCGCCGTTACGACGCCGANNATGAAGCTGGCCTATGCCGACGTAAAGTCCTATGACGGAGATCCGAAATTCAGTTCCATCCCTGTAGCCGAGTTACTCTCGCAGCGTTTCGCTCAGAAGCGCGCCGCACTGATTGATCCGTCCAAAGCCAACTGCACCGTCGCTCCCGGCGCCCTCTCTGGCAGCGACACTACATATCTCTCCGTGGTGGATCGTGATGGAAACATCATCTCCTTCATTCAGAGCAACTCGGACGCATTTGGATCGCAAGTCACCGTAAAGGGAATGGGTTTTGTGTTGCAGAATCGTGGCGCCATGTTCCGTCTCGACCCCAAGGCTCCCAACGCTCTCGAAGGCCGCAAGCGCCCTTTCCACACCATTATCCCCGCGTTCATGGAACATGGCGATCAACATATCGGGTTCGGGATCATGGGCGGCCTCAATCAGCCACTTGCTCACGCCCAGTTTGTATCAAACGTCGTGGATTACCACATGAACATTCAGGCCGCAATGGAGGAGCCCCGCTTTACAGTGAATGCAAAACTTGGGTGCAACATCGTCATCGAGTCGCGCATACCTGCGTCTTCGCTGACCACTCTGACGCAATCTGGACACATTCTTGAGGTCAGAAAGCAATACACGACGGCTATGGGGGCGGGGTCAGGCTGTACTTCATGACAGCGCGACGAAGATCAACTATGGGGCGTCCGATCCTCGCGCTGACGGCAGCGCTGAGCCCGAAACACCGGATGAATCCGACCTCGCTCAAAAGCGCTAAGGGTCAGTTGGCGAAAACTTGGCTTTCCACTCGCTGAGGCCGAATTGCCTGCGAGAACCATGATGAATTTTCGCTGGGCAGCCAGGCTATCACGCCGTCTGCCGCGTGCGTCATGCGATCTCAATTTTGGTTTACGATCGAGAACTGCCGGTTTCAGTCAACGTAAAGACCGTTCACCCCCGCAAGTTGGCCGCAGTGCGGCGCGAGGCCGCGCCGGGTGCGGTTGGCTTGGCGTGGGGGCCTGCGCTGGACAAGGTCTGGGAGTTCATTCGCAGCCAGCCGGGGTTACGAACTGAAGGTCATAACATCTTCCTCTATCACCACCCGAAGCAGCCGGGTGCGCCGATACTCTGCGACTTCGGCGTCGAGGTCACGCGCACATTTGAAACTGCCGGTGAGGTGTACGCGACCGAAACGCCAGGGGGCGAAGCTGCCGTCGCCGTCCACCGCGGTCCCTACAATCGCATGAACGAGGCGCACAACGCGATCGGAGAATGGATAGTGGCGAACCGGAGGGAGCCCGCAGGGGATTCGTGGGAGATCTACGGGGATCCGACGCCGGACCCAGCCGACACTGAGACGACGGTCTTTTACCTCCTAAAGTAGCGTTCNNGACGGTTACCGCCAGCGCGTAGCGGAAGCCAGGCTGAACTGAAACGCGGCATGACGGCTGTCAAATCGGTGGGGCTCGTGCTTTGGCAGACCGCAAAACTGGCGCTTGACAAATAATTCGACTAGTCAGTATATTTCGTGTTTTATCATAGTCAAGATCACCGACCGGTGAGTGAAGTGGCAACTGGCGCTAATTCACACTCAGAGAATCGGCCTTTGAGTGTGATCGTTACGAGGTTGAAATTGAAAATGGTCCAACGCGACCGAGAGGTATATGGGCAGGCAAACCGTCAGTGAACTGAAACCAAACAAGCATCAGATTCGGGCGAAACAGACAAGGGATTTGCTGCTGAATTCGGCCGAAATTGTTTTCGTGCGCGATGGCTACCTGGGCGCCGAGCTGGGCGAGATTGCAACCTTGGCCGGTCGCTCAAAAGGCGCCATCTACGGCCATTTCAAAAGCAAGGAAGATCTCTACTTTGCGCTTTTAGAGGAACGGATCAGTAAGTACCGCACACGCGCCGAGGCAATGCTTGTGGGTTGCAAGAGTCAAGAGCAGATTAGCCGCGCGCTGAGGGATCATTTCTTTTCGGCCGTCAAAAACGACAAGGCGTGGTGCCGTTTGCTTCTCGAATTCAAACTCTTCGCAGTGCGGAACCATCCTGCGAAGAAGCGGTTGCAAAAAATTCATAAGAGTCTCTATTTCAAGGAGCATTTGAAGTATCTACCTGATGTTTGGGCGAGCCTGGGGCAGAGGAAGTTGGATAGTCGCTCTGCTCTCGGAGCGCAAGTTGCTCTGGCGTCGATGGCGGCAATCGTTCCGGCTTTGATTCTTGAAGAGGAGTTTGCGCCTGCTGTGCTTAGCAATTCGAAGTTGAAAGACGTCGTCACACTGCTCGTCGAAACCCTTCTCATGAGTTGAGAAGGAATTAACACAATCTATTTTCACGAAATTGGAGTGCAAATGGGTCTGACGATAAAACAAGGGTCTAGAAGGCGCATTACACTGATGGCGGCGCTCATCGCCGCTCTCTTGACCGACGCATGGGCCAACGCCCAGCTTCTGGGAAAGTCTCAGCCGAAGAACTATCCCTGGTCCGATGCAAATCTCTCTCCAGATGTGCGCGCTGACATGGTCATCAAGGAAATGACCCTCGACGAGAAGATTCTGCTTCTGCACGGCCAGGGCGTCGATTTCTCCACCGCCGGCCCAACGGGATCGAACGGCGGCGCTGGGTACACAAAGCCCATTCCGCGGCTGGGAATTCCGTCAATTCAGATGGCGGACTCGGCATCCGGCGTCACACTCGGCTCTCTGCGGGGACGCTACTCAACTGCATTGCCCAACAATCTCGGCGCGGCTTCCTCGTGGGATCCGCAGTTAGCGTTTGAATACGGAGCATTGATTGGCCGAGAACTGCGCGATGAGGGCTACAGCATGTCGCTGGGTGGCGGCGTGAACCTTGCTCGCGAGCCGCGTAATGGCCGCACATTTGAGTATCAGGGCGAAGATCCTCTGCTGGCCGGCACACTGGCCGGGAACGTGGTGAGAGGACTGCAGTCGCAGTATGTCATCGGCGATTTGAAACACTTCGCGATGAATGACCAGGAGAGCGGTCGCAGTGCGTTGAACGCGAATGTGGACAAGCGCGCGATGCGCGAAACAGATCTGTTGGCGTTTCAGATTGCGTTGGGAATCTCAGACGCCGGCGCTGTCATGTGCTCGTACAACCGAGTGAATGGCGACTACGCGTGCGAGAACCAATACCTGCTGAGAGATGTTCTTAAGAAAGATTTCAAGTTCAAGGGATTCGTTCTCTCGGATTGGGGAGGAACGCACTCCACTGCCAAGGCGTCCCATGCGGGGCTCGATCAGGAAGAGCCTGGCATATTCTTCTTCGGAGATGATCTGAAAAAGGTGATCGAAAGCGACGAGGTGTCGCAGGAAGAGTTGAACGATCATGTCCATCGCATTCTGCGCACTGTCTTTGCGGTAGGGCTTTTCGATCATCCTGTGCAGACGCAGGTACCCGATGTGGACCGCGGATTCGCGCTGGCTCAGAGCATCGCAGAGAGGAGCATCGTTCTCCTGAAGAATAACGGCGATGTTCTGCCGCTCAACGGCGTTCGCGCGATTGCCGTGATTGGCGGTCACGCGGATGTCGGCGTGCTTTCCGGCGGCGGCTCAGCTCAGACTGACCCGCCAGGCGGCTCGGTTGTTCCACCGCCACCTGCGACGGATGTAATGTCGTCCGTGATTCGCCCGGCTTGGATGCCGAGTTCCCCGCTTCGTGCTCTGACAGCAAAGCTGCCAAACGCAAAAGTGACCTATAACTCGGGAGACGAGCTTGTCACAGCCGCGGCCGCTGCGAAACAGGCAGACGTGGCGATCGTCTTCGCATACCAGTGGGAGGCGGAGGGTTCCGATCTGCCCACCCTCGACCTTGCTCCCGAACAGAACAAACTGATCGAAACTGTAGCCGCAGCCAATCCCAAGACCATCGTCGTACTCGAGACGGGAAGCCCGGCGACCATGCCCTGGATCGACAAAGTGTCGGGAGTTGTTGAAGCTTGGTATCCGGGAATCCGCGGCGCCGAGGCCTTGGCCAACATCCTCGTTGGCGAGGTGAATCCGACGGGGAAACTCGCGGTCACGTTCCCCCGGGGCGACGCCGACCTGCCGCATCCCAAACTGATTTTGCCTCCGCCGGAATCTGAGTTCAACTTCGCGGCAGTCGCTGAGTTCTCCGATTTCATGAAGCTGGCCGCTAAAGGGCTACCCCCGTTCCAGATCGACTACGACGAGGGCCTGAAGGTCGGTTACAAGTGGTATGACGCCGAAAAGAAGCCTGTACTCTTCCCATTCGGGTTCGGCCTCTCGTATTCGAGCTACGCCTACTCAGGTCTCTCCGTGTCGCCCGGTGATCCGGCAATCGTCTCGTTCAGAGTGTTGAACACAGGCAAACACGCCGGCACTGAGATCGCGCAGGTTTACGCCTCGCTGCCCGACGCAGCCGAAGAGCCGCCAAAGCGACTGGTCGGCTGGACCCGGGTAGAGCTTGCGCCGGGCGAGTCAAAGCAGGTCGCCGTTCCGGTAAGCCGAAACCGGCTCACTGTCTACGACGAGGCTTCCGATTCCTGGAAACAAATCCCCGGAAAGTACATCATTCGAGTTGGCAACTCATCGCAGAATCTTTCATTGGAGCAGCCGCTGACCTTCTGAAAAGGAGTTTCATGATCATTCGATTCGGAGAAATGCAGAACTTCCCGACCTCACTGTCGGCACGGATTGCGGATAGACCTTGGTTCTGCCTGGATAACCGGCTACCAAGACAGGGACTTCTCAAAGCGAGCACTCGTCGGAAACCATGTGGACGAGCAGCCGACTAGTTAGATTCCCGACACGCGGCCGAGTAACCGGCAAACCCGACGCTGGGCGGTCAAGTGTTGAAAACTTGGCATTGCACTTGTTGAGGCGAATTCCCGACGCCAATATCCCCGATCTGGCGATATTGATCAACGAGTTATTGCCGAGATGCCGACTTTTCACCCATGCGGCTCGGATTCCATTGTCGGTGAGCGATTTCGCGATTTCGCGTCAACCTAGAATACTTACCTGCTCACTAGAGAGAAGAGCGCTTTCTGGGCCAGCATTTAGTGCAGTGTTTATGCAGTGATTGGTAACCTATCCGATTCCGCTTCGCGTATCTTTCGCCACGGTTCGCGGCAGGTTGCCAGCACCAAGCCTCGCAGCCAGCGATGCGCCGGATCGGCGTCGAGGCGCGGGTGCCACATTTGTGACACCGTGATCGCCTCGGTGCGAACCGGTAGTGGGAAGCTCTTGACTTTCGAGAAACCGGATCTGGCCTGATCACCCTGCGTCGCGTTAAAGAACGAGTCAGTCACCAGTGCTAGTAGATCGGATTCACTCGCAACCGATAAAGCTGCTCTGAAGCTGGGCACCACAGCGACTACCGTTCGCGTGAGGCCAAGGGCGCCCAGTGCTTCGTCTACCGGGCCACTCTCGCTTCCACGGCGCGAAGCAACGACGTGGCCAAACGCCGCATATCGCTCGGCCGTGATCTTACCTTTGCCAAGCAACGGATGCCCCTCCCGAACTGCACAAACAAAGTGGTCGTGGAATAGGGTTTGTACGCGGATCTCGGGCCCCGACTTCCCGAGCACGCCGATCTCAAGATCTACCGGCCCCTCTCGCAGCGCTCCCACGTCCTTTTCGGGCTTCGGCGCGAAATGAAGTCGCACGCTCGGTGCTACTGCAGTTACGGCCGCAACGAGCTGTGCAGCGAAAACCTCGACAAATCCCTCGTTCGAGCGGATTGTGAACCTCCGTTTCAACTCGGCGAAATCCAATGCGGCAACGGCCGGACGTAGCACGGTTTGGGCATCCTGCACCAGATCACGCACGCGCTCGCGCAGTTCGGTAGCGCGCGGCGTACGCACCAGTCCACGACCCGCGCGCACGAGCAGCGGGTCTCCCGTCGCCTCCCGAAGCCGCGCGAGAGTCCGGCTCATCGCGGACGAGCTGAGGCGCAAGCGCCGAGCCGCGCCCACCACACTCCCTTCGGCAAGCAGAGCATCCAGCGCGGTCAACAAGTTCAGGTCAGAATCAGCCATGCATTGAACGCAGCCTATCCCGAGCATAGCGTTCTACGCAACTATAAAGTGCGATCGATGCGCCTTCCGCCATGATCCATTGCCCGGTATATTTTGACTGTCCGGGTCAGATTTGCACTGTCCAGAACGGAGGTCGACATTCAGCCCCCGGCGCACCTGCGAGCGAAAGATCACGAAATGAACAGAAGAGGCAAGGCAATGATGAAGCTAATTGGTATCGAAGAGCATTTTGTGACTGCGGACATTCGTGCTGCCTGGGCGGCGTCTGCGATTGGAGAAGAGGGTACAGGTGGGTTCGAGCGTGGGGAGATCGGAGAAAGGCTGGACAATCTGGCAGAGCAGCGACTGGCATTGATGGATGAGAGCGGTGTCGATGTCCAGGTGCTTTCAGTGACTACGCCAGCATTACACAACCTTGAGCCTGAGGAGAGCGTGACTCTGGCACGACGGACCAACGACCTGGTTGCCGAAACGGTAGCGAAGTACCCCACTCGCTTTCAGGGCTTTGCGACGTTGCCAACCGCATCGCCAGAAGATGCTGCGACAGAACTTGAGCGGAGTGTCACCCACCTTGCGTTGATGGGCTCCATGCTCTGCGGCCGTACGCGCGAGAAGAACCTCGATCACCCAGACTTTTTCCCGATGTTCGAGACCGCTGCAAGACTTCGCGTTCCGCTCTTTATCCATCCGCAGATTCCGCAACGCGCCGTGAGAGATGTCTACTACTCAGGCTTCGGCAACCAGATCGATACCGCTTTTGCGGCATTCGGCCTGGGGTGGCACTACGAAGCTGGCATCCAATTCGTCCGTCTGATCCTCGCCGGCGTCTTTGATAGGTATCCCGATCTGCAAATAATCCTCGGCCATTGGGGCGAAGTTGTTCTCTTTTATCTGGAGCGGCTGGGTTCACTGGCGCGAGTGACGAATCTCCAGAGACCTGTCGCCGACTACTTCAAGCAGAACCTCTACGTTACGCCGAGTGGCATGTGGAGTCAGTCCTATTTACAGCGCACATTTGAAGTGGTCGGGCACGAGCGCATTCTGTTTTCAACGGATTACCCCTACCAGTACCGTCCGGGCAAACCGGGCCGACTCTTTGTTGAGGAAGCGGCACTGTCTCCAGAACAGAAGGAGCTATTTGCCCACGGGAACTGGGAGCGGCTGATGAAATCAGTGTGCCGGAGCTGAAGCCACTGAACTACAAGAGAATTGTGCCTGACACGAACNNAGAGTCCGATGCCAACCTTGTCGCGCATATTGTCGAGTGCTGTAGGGAAGCTACTGTTCCATCCCGTAATGATCACCGGTGTCGAAGCTGTGGGCGAGAGTTTTCGCCTGCTAACCATGCAAGGTGTTGGATTCCAAAGTGTGAAGTGGATTCCCGGGCAGACTATTCAGATCTTCCTCGGGAATCTTACCAAGCGCGCCTATACACCCATGAGCCTTGATTCAGATGCCGGCTCGGCATGCTTTCTTTTCTATTTGCACGGCAAAGGCCCCGGCTCTGGATGGGCGGCATCCGCAAAGGCTGGCGACATCTGCCAGGTAATGCGGCCGAAGGATTCGATTGACTTTACAAACTTCACAGAGCCCGCCCTGTTCTTCGGCGATGAAACCTCGCTCGCCTCTGCGCAAGCATTACACCTTTGCCGCAGACAAACTGGCGTTGCTCGCTACGTTTTCGAAGTGAACTCGCCTGCACAAACCGAAGCGGTCCTACGGAGGTTTGGCATGTCGCAAGCATCTCTGGTGCAGAAACGTGAGGATGGCTCCCATCTCGC
>PLKU01000482.1 GCA_003140705.1 Acidobacteriaceae bacterium | reverse complement strand
CGGCGTCCGCCTGCCCATCGAAAAACTCGGCGGTTGGTTGAGCGGAAAGCTGTAGCTGGGCACTCTAGATCTTGATTCGGAGACGCAGGAAGGAACGAAGCTTTCCCATTGAAGTCGACCATGCCCACAACGAAACAACCGCCGAAAAAATCCGCTAAGAGTTCACAGCGCGGCGACCTGGCCCCCGACCGAATCGCCGCCACCTTGATTGCCCTCGACGAAGCCTATCCCGCCGTCGAGTGCGCCCTCACCCACCGCTCCCCCTGGGAATTGCTTGTGGCGACGATCCTCTCCGCCCAATGCACCGACGTCCGCGTCAACATGGTCACACCTGAGTTGTTCAAACGCTTCCCCACCCCCACCGCCATGTCCAAGGCAACACTGCCCGAACTTGAAGCCCTCATTCGCACCACAGGCTTCTTCCACAACAAGGCCAAATCCATCCAGGGAGCAGCCAGGACAATTACCACAGAATTCAAAGGCCAGGTCCCGCAAACCCTCGCTGAACTCATCACCATTCCCGGCGCCGCCCGCAAGACCGCCAACGTCGTCCTCGGCGTCTGCTTCAACAAGGCCGAAGGCGTCGTCGTCGACACCCATGTCTTCCGCATTGCCCGCCGCCTTGGCTTCGCCAAAGGGGATACACCCCAAAAAGTCGAGCAGGAACTCATGCGCATCCTGCCCCAGGACCATTGGATCGCCTTCTCCCACCAGCTCATCCACCATGGCCGCCAGATCTGCGACGCCCGCAAGCCCAAATGCGATCGCTGCAGTCTCGAACAGCTGTGCCACTCCAAAGCCAAAACCTGGCAGTCCTGAATATTTCCGACGAACCGCTGCGCTCGCCGCGCTCGCGAGACAGCATCTGCCCCGAAGAGCGAACTTATTGTTGAACGTATCGAACGAAAGCGGCGATCAATCCTGGCAGATCCGAAGTACTCGCCTCAACCGCAGGTTCCCAACCCAGGTCGCGTAAGGTCGCACTCGTGATCGGCCCGATCGAAACAGCGGCAACGCCGCCAAACGGCCACGCGATGCCAGCCGTTCGTGCCGCCCCCTCGAGATGTGTCACGCTCGATGAACTGGTGAACGTAGCGGCATCAAAACCTTCGGCAATCGCCCGAAGTAACAGTTCCGGCGCAGCCTCTGGCATCACGTTCCGATAGGCGTCGACAACATCGACAACAGCGCCCGCTTCGCGTAACGCATCGGGAATCACATCCCGCGCAACCGCCGCCCGCGCCAACAGGATCCTCTGCCCCGCAACGCCGCCAGCCAGCCCCTCAACCAAACTCTCGGCTACGTATTTAGCAGGGACAAAGCTAACGCGCAGTCCCGCCTCGCGCGTCGCCTCAGCCGTGCCTTCCCCCACTGCCGCCACTTTGATTGATCCCGGCTGTGGAAGAGCAATCCCCAACACTGCTGCCCTTGTGACAAGTGCGCGAACGGAATTGGCGCTCGTCAAAACAAGCCAATCACAAGTGTCAAGCCTGCGTAGGGCCGCATCCAGTGGAGCAAAGCTTGTGGGAGTCCGAATCTCCAGCACCGGAACCTCGACAGGTTTCGCGCCCAGCGCCCGCAAACCCTCACTGAGCTTCCCCGCCTGGTGCAAGGCGCGAGTCACCAGGACGCGCTTCCCCGCCAACGGCAGTTGCGTCAGTTCGCACCCCCGTCCGCGGCCGCAAGGAGCGGTCCGGCTCCGGCCTGCATCAGCTTTTCAGCGGTCAGCTTCCCCAGCGCCGCCGGGTCAGCTCCGATCCAGGGTGCAAGGTGAAAGACGCGCACCGCTGAACCCGTCGCCGGATCAGCCACGACGCCGAATATCTCGGCCCAATTGCCACCGCCGGCCGACCATTCAGGATTTCGCCGGCAGTGGATCCCGATTGGAACCTGGCAACCACCGCCCAGCGAAGCGAGGGCAACACGCTCCAATGTCACTGCAAATCGCGTATCCGCATCGTCGAGGAAAGCTACGGCCGCAATTGTCGCCGCATCCCCATTCCGCGTCTCAATTCCCAGCGAACCCTGCCCGGCTGCCGGGCAAAAATCCTTAGGCTCCAGCCGTTCGCGAACCCACTCCGTCTTCTCCAGCCGATCCAGCCCTGAAGAGGCCAGCAGAATCGCGTCCACCTGGCCCTCGGCCAACTTGCGCAGCCGCGTATCTACGTTGCCCCGGAACTCAACCGCCTCAATATCCGGCCGCAGAGCAATGAGCTGTGAGCGGCGCCGCTGGCTGCTTGTTCCCACACACGCGCCCTTGGGCAGTTCGGACAGGCTCAAGTGCTTCACTGACACAAATGCGTCTCTCGGGTCCACGCGTACGGGCGTGGCCGCCAGCGCAAACGGTTTCGGCAACTCCGTCGGCAGGTCCTTCAGCGAATGCACCGCCAGGTCCACGCGTCCTTCCGCCATCGCTTCCTCAATCTCCTTGGTGAACATCCCTTTGGAACCGACCTGCGCAAATGTCACTTCCTGCAGTCGATCGCCGGTGGTCTTGATGATCTCGATCTCGACCTCGTGCCCCTCGCCGCGTAGCAAAGCCGCAACGTGGTTCGCCTGCCACAAGGCCAGTTGCGAGCCCCTGCTTCCAATGCGAAGTTTCATTGCCGGGCCTCAATGCGCGCTTCCGGTTCGCTCACGCTCTGTTCTCCAGCCTTCTCTGTCGCAGAACTCGTCGTAGCAGTCTGACCTTTCGGTTCTGCTTCATCCACCGCGCTTGCAGAAACAGACCAAGCCTCGCACAGCGCATCCAGTCTGGCCGAATTGCCTTCGCGGGCGGCTTGTTTCAGCGCCTGCATCGGCGGATGCAGAAACTTGTTCACCAGTCCGCGGGTCAATGCTTCCACAGCCGCAATCTGCTCCGCGCTTAGCGAGCCCAACCGCACCTGCACCCGTCGCAGCTCAGCCTGGCGAATCTCTTCCGCCTGCCGCTGCAGGGCCACAATCGCTGGAGCCACATTCACCGTCCGTTGGCGCTGCTGGAATCGTTCCACCTCGCGCGCAATCAGCGTCTCTGCGTCGCCGGCCTCTCTGCTGCGCTCGGCCATGTGCGCCGCGGCCACCGCCTGCAGGTCATCGATATCGTAAACAAAAATGCCTTCCAGCTTGCCCATCGCCGGATCAACGTCGCGTGGCACGGCAATGTCGATAAAGAACATCGGCCGGTTGCGACGGCGATGCATGAACGCCTGTCCATGCTCACGCCGAAATATCGGATGCGGCGCGCCCGTCGAACTGATGACGATATCCGCTTCGCTCGCGGCTTCATAGAGCTTTTCGAACGGAATCACACGACCCTCAAACTCCTCGGCCATCAGCCGAGCGCGCTCCTGGGTCCGGTTGCTCACCAGGATGGCCCCTGCCCCCTGTTGCACCAGGTGGCGCGCAGCCAGTTCGCTCATTTTGCCTGCGCCCACCAGGAACACCGTCCGCCCTTGCAGTGAACCGAAGATCTTTTTCGCCAGGTCGACAGCCACTGACGCGATCGAAACAGAACTCGAACCAATCTCTGTCTCTGTGCGAACCTTTTTGGCCGCAGCAAAGGCGCTCTGTAGCAGGTGTTCCAACTGCCCTGCCACCGTGCCGGAAGCGCGCGCCACGTTGAATGCCTCTTTTACCTGGCCCAGAATCTGCGGTTCGCCTACGACCATTGAATCCAGACTCGAAGCCACGCGAAACAGGTGCCGCACAGCATCTTTATCACGCCGCTCATAAATGTGAGGTTCCAGCAGCGCCGGGTCCAGCCCGAAGTGGCGGTGCAGAAATCCAGTCAGGTCCACATTCTCCGTCTCAACGGCAGCCAGCAGCTCTACTCGGTTGCATGTGGAAACAATCATGCATTCGGTCACTCCCGGCGTCGCGGCGAGGGCGCGCGTCGTCTCCGGCAGTTCTTCGCGTGAGATCGCAATCTGCTCCCGCACCGAAATGGGCGCAGTCTTGTAATTCACGCCAATGAGCGAGAGGGTCATTGAGGACCGTACCTGTGCACGTGGCTGAAGAGGTTGGCCGCCCACACGGCGATCATGACCACGAACACCGCTCCGGAAAGGTAGGCGGCCTTGCGCCCACGCAGCCCTGCGCTTCTCCTCACCAGCAGCAGGACCACATAAACGGCCCAGCTGACGAAGGCCGCAATGATTTTAGGATCGAGAAAATAGGACGCACCGAGCGGCGTTTCCTGCGCCAGCACAGAACCAATGACCAGCCCAACCGTCATGCACGGAAAGCCGAATTCCAGCGTGGCATGGGAGATGCGCTCCAGCGTATCCAGCGGTGGCATCCAGTCCAGTGGCGCCCACCATGAGTCCTGGCCTGGCTTTGGCTTGCTCTTGATGCGGTTTTCCTGCAGTAGGTAGAGCACTGAGGCCAGCATGCTGAAGCAGAGCGCAGCGTACGCTACCAGCAGCGCGGCAATGTGCGCCACCAGCCAGCTCGTTCTCACCCCTTCTGACGGGAAGTGGTAGCGATCCGGCCCCAGCGCCGGCACCAGCACCAGAAAGAACGTTGCCGGCAAGGCAAAGATGCCAAGGGAGATAGCGTCATAAAGCCACCAGACAAGAAAAAACACCCCGGCGACGGCAAAGCCCAGCAGTGACTCCACCTCGCGAGCGCCCACCGGCATCCACCTGTGGGCCTGCACGAGCATCTCTATAACGGATACAAAGTGAATGAAGAAGCCAAGGCCGGCCAGGTGAACACAGCTCTTACGCCAACTCACCAGCCCGTAGAGCACGGCCGGAAAGACAGCAACGCATGCCGCCGCGTAGAGGATAGCCGCCACTCGTAGCCAAAGCAGATACATATCGATCTTCACTTTACGGTGCCAATGACCAGTATACTGTGACGCAAATCACCAAATGGAGCGCTCGATGAACCTCAATTGAGGACTGAGAGTTCCTCTCCCAAGGCATTCTGAACCTAGTGAGCGGGGATCTCGAACTGGGATTGTGGACACAATTGGCGTTGCAGGCATCCTGCGAGGGATTGAGGTAGGCTGCCGAGAATTCATGGGGTGCTGGGGGGCAAGCCCTAGCGGGCTTCGCAGCAACACTACATGAAGCTCACGCCGGAGCGGGCGACCGGAGCGCCATCCCCGGACTGTGCGCCGCTGATGGTCACGATGACATAGTAGGATTTGACCGGCGGTCGCCGAGCAGACCCATTCTGCCAACGCCTGAGATTCATGCCATCGTTCCGCTCCGTAAGCGAACCAATGGCATGCTCCAAACCTTGACAGGGTGGGCGAGCTCCGATGAGAACCTTGAGGGATCTCGCGAGGCGCTACTGGTGATCCGTGGTCGTGGTCGTCGTGTCGGTGTGTGCCCGATCGGCTGGGACCGTGGTTGTGGTCATGGTGTCGGTGTGTTCCCGCACGACTGGGGCTTCAGTTGTAGTCGTCTTTTCTTTCACCTTTGTCTTGCTGTGATGGTGCCTGTACTTCGTTTTCGTCTCGGTCGTCTGGTTGGTTTGGGTTTGCGGGCGACTGTCGTGAGTCTCTGTAGTGGTTGTGGATTGCGTGGCCTCCTGGGCCGTTACCGGCAGCGAAAGTGCAAGCACGGCGAGTGGCCCGAAGGCGACAGCAGATAGCTTCCTGAATCTCATTCGATTCTCCTTGTTTTCCCTGGATAGGATGCATAACGACGCACGGAACCCGACCGTCGCAAACGCACTCCTCGAGATCTAGGTTCGCTTATCAGCGGACGTGATGCTGAGCAGAAAGGCTCGGTGCGTCAGCCAGGGCAGGAAAAGGGCGTTTCAAGTCCAGGTTGGAGGAAATGGCAGGGTGAGCGGAGTCAAGAGATTAGAGGAGCGCCAGTTGCCCGTAAATAAGGCCAAACACGCGACCTCCGAGGTCCGAATTGAGTACAAAGGCGCTCAGGGAAGCAAGAAACATGCGCAGGGCATTCTTCGTGGCTCCTTTCCGATGAGAGGAGTTGCGCGGCTACGGTAATCTTAAAGCCAGCGTGAACCGGAACGACCTCCAACCCGAAGCCCTGCAGTCTCCTGTCTTGGAGACAGCGCCCGCTGAGGCACCTCCATTCACGCATCCACCCGACAAAGCTGTCACGGAGTTGACGCCGTTCATGCGTCAGTGGACCGCCGCCAAGCGGGAAAACCCCGATGCGCTTTTGTTCTTCAGGATGGGCGACTTCTACGAGCTGTTTTACGACGATGCGGTCACCGTGAGCCGCGAGTTGCAGCTGACATTAACGGCACGCGACCGGGAACGCCTGCAACCCATGTGCGGGGTACCTTATCACGCAGTTGAAAGCTACCTCACCCGCCTGCTCCGCAAGGGCTACCGCATCGCCATCTGCGATCAGATGGAAGATCCAAAGCTCACCAAGAAGATCGTCCGCCGTGAGGTCACCCGTGTGTTGACCCCGGGAACAGCTCTCGACGCGGCGCTGGGGCAGGAGCAGAACAACTTTCTGGCGGCATTGTTTGCGAGCGGCTCGGAGAAGAACCCGGTCTATGCCGTGGCGCTGCTCGATGTGTCCACGGGAGAATTTCGTACCGCAGAATTCTCAGGGCCTGCTGCGTGCCAGCAGGCGGTGGATGAAGTAGTGAAGGCCGGCCCCAGCGAGGTGCTGCTGCCCGAAAGCGCGGAGCTGCCCACTCTTCTGGAACGGATTCCCGCGCGAACCCGGGTTCCTGACTGGGTGTGGAGCACAGAGTTCGCCGTGCCTCTCGTCCAGCGCCAACTGAATGTTCGATCGCTAGAAGGGTTTGGCCTCGACAACCATCCGGCAGCCGCCACCGCTGCCGGTGCGGTGTTGCACTATGTCCGCACCACGCAGAAGATCGACGCGCTGCATATAGACAGTCTGAGATTTCAAGAGCATTCCAGTGCGCTCGAACTCGACCAGGTAACAGTTCGCAATCTCGAACTTGTCGAGCCGCTCTTCATGGGTCAGGACGACCGGGCGACGCTCTTTCACACCCTGGATGCGTGCCAGACTCCGATGGGCAAACGCCTGCTGCGCGCGACGATCCTTCGGCCGCTGGTTGACGCTGCAGTGTTAGAGGCTCGCTATGAAGCGGTGGCAGAGGCACACAAAGACTTGCTGAAGCGGGAAGAAATTCGGCGTGCGTTTGCCGGAATCCTCGACCTGGAAAGGCTTCTCGCGCGCCTCAGCCTTGACTCCGCCGGCCCACGCGATGTGCGGGCCCTGGCAGCGAGTCTCAGCAGGCTCCCCGCCCTCAAGATTGCGCTCGGCGCCATGGACGCCGTACAGTGGCGCAGCGTCAATCAGCGGCTTGGTGCGCTCGAAGAGACGACTGCGCGCATTCAGACCACCCTCGTCGAAGAACCCCCGTTGACGCTGGTGGATGGCGGCGCAATTGCGTCGGGCGTTGATGCCGAATTGGACGAGTTGCGCGTAATTTCAACAACCGGCCGTCAGGCAATCGCGGCGATTGAGGAGCGAGAACGAACCAGGACCGGAATAGCCTCGCTCAAGGTCCGCTATAACTCAGTATTCGGTTATTACATCGAGATCACCAAAGCCAACATGTCGCTGGCTCCCGCCGACTACGAACGCAAGCAGACACTCGTCAATGCAGAACGTTTTACAACGCCCGAGTTGAAAGAATACGAGCGCAAGATCCTCACCGCACATGAGCGCTGCATCGAGATCGAGAAGAGATTATTTGCCCAGTTGCGAAACGCAGTGCTCGAAGCCGCCGGCCAAATTCGCCGCAGTTCTGCCGCCGTAGCAGAGGCGGACCTGCTGGCAAACTTTGCCCATCTGGCGGCCCTTCGGCGCTATGTGCGCCCGACCATCGTCGCCGAGCTTGTAATCGAGGCAGTCGCCGCCCGCCATCCTGTCATCGAGCAATGGATGGAAGAGACGCGTGAGGGCCGATTCATTGCCAATGATCTGTATCTGAATGCACCAGACCAACGCGAAAACGCAGAGGGCCCGAGCCTGCTCCTCATTACTGGCCCCAACATGGGCGGCAAGA
>PLKU01000524.1 GCA_003140705.1 Acidobacteriaceae bacterium | reverse complement strand
ATTCTTCGGCAAATACGCTGACAATTGCGATTTCATTTTATGCTTTGCCGCGCCGGAATTCCGGCTTGCCGTGGTCTCAGTTGACGATAAATTCCGTGCCTGTTGAAAGAGGCTACTGAATTTGCGATGGAGGAATTTGAAGCAGGTTTATCTGGAGGGTTCCAATCTTCCTCCCAATGGAAACCTACCTTGCAATCTCTTCCGAAACGAGAACAAGCGATCTCCTCTTTCGAGTGCATCCCTTAACAGGGAATTTGTCAATATGGCCGCGGTGCGGTCGCATGTTCAACAGCAGGGGAGAACTCGAGGGTGTCTCCGCGCTGTGTCTGTGAGTCGCGGATTGTGCCTGCAGGGAGCTCGAGAATGGAGTGCGCGGTCAGGCAGACTGACATGCGCCACGGCGGCACCGCGCTGCGGAGTTTCCTGATTCGCTTTTCCCGGTCAAGGTAGATAAGGTCAATCGGAAACTGCATGAAGAATGTGTGGACCGATTCACAAGGGACGATCCACAGACCTTCGCCGGGAGCGAGATGGTTACGTCCCAGTAGGCCCTTATTGCGCTTGGGACCGCTATTGGCCAGCTCCATGCGTGTGCCAAGTACAGTCTGACGTGTGAGGTTTGAAACCTGCAGGAAGGTTTCCGGGATAGGCTGGCGGGGCGGAGTGGTGCGATTCCGGGAATTGCCGACGATCCAGCTGAAGGGATTCATGCTGTAGCCTTTGATGCGATCGGCTTCAAGTGGCCAGAGTCTCGAGTGGCCTGCGAGCTGTATGTATCTTTGAGCGCGCAGACGACTACAGGTTCAATCAGCCGAATACTTAAGAATATGTCAGGATTTGAATGCCAAGGACAAGTTCCGCCGGGCGTCTGTACAGACACCCGGCGGAAAACCTACTGTTGAGGCGCTGTGGATGGAGCTGTCGGGGTACCTCCGCCTCCGGTCGCACCTGCACCACTAGATCCGGCACCGAAGCCTGTGCCGCCTTCAATGATCAGTGGCTGCTCCGGCTTCATGCTGTCAATCAACTTCTCGATGGGTATTGTGGGTGTTGGCGGGGCTGGAGTGTTTTCAGCCGTCTTGGCATCCGGTGTATTCATGGGTATGCCGGAGTTGGTGGGTAGGAATTTTTTGGGGAACTTCAACTCAGGCACTGGAGCGCCCACAGGAATAGGGCTTACAATCTCCGGGGTCACAATGACGATCAACTCGGTATTTGTCTTGTTCTTCTGAATGGACTGGAAAAATTTGCCGAGGATTGGAATATCCCCGAGGAATGGAATCTTCATGAACGTTTCTGTTTCAGTATTGTCGAGCAGTCCAGCGAGGACAAAGCTTTGACCGTCACCAAGCTCGACTTCGGTCTTCATCTTGCGGCTGGTAATAGCCGGCACGTCAAATCCACCGATATCGACAGCATCGGCGAAGTCCAAGGCACTGACTTCTGGTGCAATTTGCAGGCGGATGGTTCCACGTGGCGTAAAGGTAGGAATGAAGTTCAGCCGAATTCCATATTCTTTAAACTGGATCGTAATAGCGGCTGCACCAGAGCCTGATGCCTGGGCGACTGGATATGGATATTCACCGCCAGCGAGGAAGCTGGCCTCCTTGCCATTTAGCGCGAGGACATTCGGCTCCGCCAAAACCTGGACCACCCCCCTTGACTCGAGGGCCTGGATGGTTACCCCCATGGGCAGGTTGCCTGGGGTCAGGGCGAGGATGTTTAAGTCATTTGTAATCGACGCGGAAGGAACTACTCCCGCGCCGCCCGTGATGCTTGGCGGGGAGAACTGTCCAGTGGTTATGCCTCCAACTGTATTGAGCAGGCCGGTGCTGAATATGTTAATGCCGAGGGATTTGGCCAGATTACGGTCGACGCTGGCAAAGCGAACCTTGAGGAGAACCTGCCGTTCGGCTTCAGGTACATCCACATAGAGCAGGTTAACGACTTTTCCAGCGGTGGCTGCGATTTGGACGGCACGCTGGGAGCTGTTGAAATCTTTGACCGTGCCGCGCAGGAAGATCATACCGCTCTCAGAGCTGACCTTGAGAACCTGTCCGGGAAGCTCAGTTCTGAGCTCGCGGCGAACTGCTTCCAAACTGTCATTGGATAGGGAAGAGCTGGCGCGCACGGACACGTTGAAGAACTGACGGCCGCCCGTGGTGTCCCAGACAATGAGACTGGTTTCTCCAGGGGTTTTGCCATCCACCATGATCTCGGTGGGGCTGATCGCATGGGTTTCGGCTATATCGCCGATCCCGATGGCGACACGCGAGATGGGCCGCGCAAGGTCGACCAGGACGGTCTTACCAACAGCGACAGACAGCTCATTCGCGGAATCCTGATTGCCGCCGGCAGATTGAGAAGGCGACGGTGCGGATTGGGCCTGCAAGCCAGACCCGGCGCAGAATGGGAGGAACAATGCACAGAAACATGCGATGGTGATTTCGGCCTTCGCTCTCACTGTTTTGCCTCGGGAGAAGTGAATTTTTCCTGAGTCGATTTCGAACCGTTAATGACTTCGATCGAAAAGACTGGTGGTGCGGCTTTCCTTACGAGCTTTGCGGGTTGCACTTTCGCTGGGCCGGTAACCTTACCGCTGAAGATGTTGCCCATGGCGGTTCCGGGAACGTCCGCAGTTTGTGTATCGAGCGGGTTGCGCAGCACGAGCTGAATTCGAACCTGCTGGTTGCTTGCCAAGCTAAGTGTCTCGGCTTGTTCCGGTGTGACCAGCAAGTTGACAACCTGCACCTGCTTGGCCTTGCCTTCATTGTCTTTTTGAATATCTGTGCCAGCCGACAAGACTTGGAGGTCCTGAAGGAGTGTCTTTGACACTATGCCTTCGGTTGGATTCTGAACTCCGGGAGGAACGCCGGAGATCAGGACATCAACGTGCTGTCCCGGCGTGACGAAGCCTGACACGCCAACGACGTCATCCACCTTGACGGCGCATGCTCGCATGCCCGGTGGAATGGCGGCTGCCAAGCCACCGCCCATGCCTGCAGCGGCGAGGCGGTCATTCATGATGGGTTCGCCCTGGTAGAGGTCGGAGATGACACCTCGGCCGATGACCTCCTCTGGCTTGGTGAATGAGCCTTTCGGAGGAGTTCCAGCGATATCGACTGTCGTCAGATTTGCCTTGGTGAGAACCGTTCCGAGTTTGATGTCCTGTGCAGCCGCGATGAGATGCGTTGTGGCTGCGGGCTTGCCCGCCGTGAGGCGGGAGCCTACCATGCGGTAGACCAGGAAGGAGCACGCGGCGGCAATGACGAAAGCGAGGAGGAGGATCGTAAGTAGTCTTCGGTTCATTGAGAAGCCTGCTTGAACTGGCTACCCGGCCAGCTCCACCTTTCTGTTCTTGTGGCAATTAGTGTGCCCAAGTAAGCGAGTTTCGAGCTCAAGGCAAAGCCCATGAGGGAGTTAACAGAGAGTCGAGAAACGCGTGTTCAGAATATACCCAAACGCCTTTGTGCAAGACCAAAGTAGGTGAATCGAACATACTAAGGTACCTAAAGAGCAATCATGCTAAGTGGCCAAAATTGTGTAGGAACAAATTACAATGGACTGTGAAGGGGGCGACATGGTCTCTTTCAGCATTTCACCCAGCTGAGAGTGCCCAATCCTGGGGAGGAAAGCTCAAAAAAGGACCAAGCGGCGCAAGGGAGGGGAATCATCCGGTTATGAGGTCTTCCCAAGTTATCTCGCTCTTTTCTGAGCGCCCCGAAGTGAGCCAGCGACCCTCTTCCTTCCTGGCTTCAATCCTGTTGCATGGTGCCGCCATTGGCGTAGTATTTTTCGGACTTGCTTACTTGCCGGAGGTACGTGAGCGAAGGCCGAATGAGCGTTATAGTATTCGCCATCTTGATTTGACCGTACCCGACATGAAGGGTCTGCAGAGTGCCGGCAGCGGCATTGCGTATCCGGGTCCGAAAAAGGATTTGCCCAAGGCGTCACAGGGCGGCAGTGAAGCATCTGTGCGACAGATTGCTCAGGCACCGCCAGGGCTCCAGACGCTGATCCAGCCAGACCTTCTCACTCCTCTCAAGCTCAAAGAAGAGACCCCCGTTCCCACGTTGGAGATTTGGACTCCGAAGAAAGTGGTGGTGCAGGCGCTTGTTGCTCCGCTGCCCGCAAAGCCTACAGCCGCCGAAGTACGTCCCGCACCAGATCTGCCGAACGAGGAAGTGAACCTTGCTGACCTGAGCGTCGCAGCCAACAGGATGGCAGCGCAGACGCATCCCATTCTTCCCAGCACGACCTCACCCGTGGTTGTGCATGGACCTGAGTTGGCGCAACTGCCTCCTGCAACGACATCAGAATCGAAGATGCAGCCAACTCCCACCGCAGTGGTGTCGCTCTCCGATCTCCGAATGAAGTCCGGGACCGTTACGCTGCCGCCGGTGAACGAGAGCGTGGCCAAGTCGTCGCCGGGCGCACTCACTGCAGGTGCGCCGGGAGATCCATCGCAAGCGGGGAACGGAAGCCACGGCAGTTCAGCTTCTGGATCAAATTCAGGACAGGGTGGTAACGCTCCTGGAGATCCCAAAGGAGACGCCGGCAAGTCGGACGGAGCGAAATCCGGATCGGGCCAGGGTGCGAAATCCGGCGTAGGCTCTGGGAACGCAGGCCAGAGCGGTTCCACTACAGGAACAGGCGA
>PLKU01000405.1:1630-11102 GCA_003140705.1 Acidobacteriaceae bacterium | reverse complement strand
GCGATCGAACTCGATCCCAACTTTGCCCTGGCTTATGCACTGCTCGGGCTCGATTACGCCAACCTCGGACAGCCCAGCCGCGCCGCTGAAAACCTGAAGAAGGCATACGAACTGCGCGACCGGGTCAGCGAACGCGAAAAGCTGAGGATTTCCGCAAACTACTATTACGTCGTTACAGGCGAACTCGAGAAAGAAGCGCAAACCTACCAGCTTTGGTCGCAAAGCTATCCGCTGGACTCGGTGCCTCATGGGAACCTCGCGGCCAACTACGCTTCTTTAGGGCAATACGATCAGGCGATTCCTGAGACGCAGGAGTCGATTCGCCTCGATCCTTCCGGTCTGGTCAACTATAACAACCTGGCGCTGACGCTGGGAAGCGACCACCAGTTTTCACTGGCAGCAAAAGCCAGCGACAGTGCCCGCGATCTAACCGACGAACTGGCCAAACCAAGTCCCGCGCTGGACGATCTGCGGGCCAGGGTGACCACGCTGCGCCAGTGGATCGACAAGCATTAGCCGTTGACAAACTGTGCCAACACCCGAAGACAGATGTGGGCCAGGTGTAGAACTATTCCCTCGCCCAATCAGCAAGAATTGCCTGGCACATCTTCTTGGAGTCTGATTCGATGCTGCCGCCCTGCTTCGCGTTTGAGATCAGGACGCCGTTCGCGTTCGCAACCTCGATTTGGTTCTCACCATGGAAACCCGACTCGATATGATTCAAGACAATGTGGTAGTCAATGCCTGTTGCATCGATATCTGTATGCCGGGGCAGTCCTTCCCGAAATCCTTCGCCATCTCCAACGACTGGTTCTTGTCCACGTTCAGATTTGTCCCTGAACTCTTTGATTCAATAAACACAATAGGTTGCTTGTGTTGCGGAGCGGCTGGCCGCGCCGAAGCCTGGACGTCCTCCACTGCGGGCTCCGGCGCCGGAGGAGCGGGCTGAACTGGCGCGACCGCGGGCCCATATGTGGGAGCAGGAGCCGCCGCCGGCTTTTTGTTATTGCTGTTTTTTGCGAGGATCGCGCCAATAATCGAATCGCTAATGCTGGCCGCTTTCAGGGTGATCAGTGAATCCGGATTCGTCTGGAGGCTGCCAGCCTCGTTTTGAATTTCTGAAACGATGATTTGATCTCCAAGACCAGCCGTGTGCATCTTGATGACGCCAGCATTGGTCTTTCTCCGATGTTTCAGGACTTGCGTGTGATGCCAGCGTTGAGCTGGGATTCTCTACGTCCAGCGGGGCCGTGGACGTGCAGCTGATCAAAAGGTGCGGCGGTACTCGATCCGGAGAATCTGCTTGTACCAGACATTAGCCGTGGTCAAAGCGTGGCCATAGCCCACATAGAAAGATTGATTCTTTCCAATGGAGGTCCGAGCCCCGCCTTTCAGATTGACGATGTTGGCGCCGTCTGCTGAATCGAGAGGCAATCCTGGAACAACTCCGAGGTGTGCTGCGTTGTTCCACTCGCCCCCGAAAATTCTCCAGCCAACGAGTTCGAGCACAGGGGCGAACTGCACCTTGTCGCTCTTATATGCAACGTAGCTTGGCCCCACGCCATATTCAACCACGTCCCCTGCGAACCCCGGAGTATCGCCGCCTATTGGATGAGAATCGCCAAATTGCCCTTCCAGGGAAAACCTATCGCTCACTTTCCGGTAATAAAGCAGCGAAGGCGCGACGGTGTAGTGGTCGGTTCCCAGTCCCTTGCCGGAATCACCCGAAGGAAAGGTCGCAACAAGCTGGAGCGTGACGTACTGCTGCTTTGAAGCCACCGCAGCCAGTTTGAATCCCGCAGAGACGTCCGAAACGCCGCCTTGATTGCCGAAGCCTGGGCTGGCACTGGAAACGGTCGCCGGGGCGAAGCTAATTGGCTGAATGAACCGCAACGGCAATTCAAAAATGAACGAGAGAAACTTCTTTGGGGCGTATTCCCCACGCAGGTAGAGTTGCTGGAAATTCAGGTTCGTTGCCAGGCCTGGCTTTGGGCCCGCTGCCGTGCCGCCATCGCAACCGCATTGCGCATAGAAGAACTCGGCGAGGTCAGGTTGACTATCGCCAAAGCCGGCGTCAAACCGCACGCGGACCTCCGAACCGACAACTGCATTGTCAATGTATCCGACCATGCTGCCCTGGATCGGCGGTCCGTCCGAGGTCGAATCGGCCTTGGATGGCGCGGGCTTCTGGGCGGGAGCATTCGACTGTGGCCCGCCATCTGCGGCACTGAGTGGGTCACTTGGGGTTGCCGGTGCGTTGCTATTGAGAGCGGCAACCTCAGCGGATACCTCTGCTTTCTCCGTTGTGGTTGAGCCGTTATCTGCATTCCCTGCGATGGCCTGGGCAAAGAGTGAGACCGGCAATGTTGCGGCAAGCAGAAGAAACACGCGTGCGCGCTTATATTTCATTGATAAAGGTGTCAAAGAGGCTCCATTGCGGCTCGCATGAGGACTTTGGGGAAGTTTCTAAGGCGAGATTCGTTTGATGCTACGCTGATCTCAAAGAAATCGACAGGCAATTAGTGTCATTTACATCAGTTCTTAAAGAAAATGCTGTTTCAGTTATTCCAGCACCAGAAACAGAACGTATGCGTGCACTTTTGCAGCCGATTCCAGGGTCCAGGACTCTTTGCTGGTTGTCAAATCGCCTTGCATTGTCCTGACCGATCTAAATTTCAAACCAGTGAAGCGGCAGGCTGAGGTTTTTCGGCTGGTTGTGCCTCGAGGACAGCCCAAACGGAAGCCGGCTAAGCGGAAGCTGCCATTCGGTCAACACCTTTGACGGCCAGACGCATGACGGCAGTCCGCGGATTGATTGTCATTTGGTGATAACTGGGCTTCGCACTTTCTGAGGCCGAATTGCCTGAAGCATCGCAACGCTGCCACCTTGCCGATGTTTATCAACCCGCCGATGCCGATTGGCCGACGATACGACCGGAACGCGCAATTCAAATCCGCATAGGGTCTGGAAATGAGCATTGGCCTGATATCCCAAACTGAGAAAGCCTCGCGATCAATTGCTTCAAAGAGCTGACATTCTCGGTACGAAGCAGTTCTTGACCCAGCAAGCATTGCCTTAAATGGTGCAGTGGCAGCGGCCCGGGGCCCGAATTGATCAGTATTGCGGGAACTGTTTTCGATGTTATGTTTTTCAAACGGAATTCACCGTTCGCCCCTGCACAGTAACAATGACCGACTTCCCGTTAAGGGCCCCAATGGCGCCAGGTCAGCGAAAGCCTCACCGAATTGACAACATTGGAGCCCAGCAGAATGCCAAGCCGCCTTCGGGTCCCTGTCTGGCTCATGGGTCTCACCAACCTGCCGTACGTTCTCTACGGCGGAGTTGTCGCCTTCGCGGTCCCACAGCTGCTGGGCGACCGCCAAGTCCCCGAGGGCGTGATCGCCGGCCTGACAGCGGTCGCGTTTTCGCCTGGCTTTTGGGCTTTCCTCTTCAGCCCCATCTTGATGTCCGATTCAGCCGACGGTAGTACGCAGTTGCGTTGGCCGTCTTCGCCGCGTTCACACTTGTAGTGGCTTTTTTGAACCTCGACCACATCGCCCTGCTGGAAACCGTGCTCACCGCCGGCTTCTTCGGCGCCTATCTCTATCAGAGCGCCCTTGGGGGGTGGCTCTCGTCCATCACATCCGGGGAAGAGGAGAAGATCGTCAGCGTCTGGATGACGATCGCCAACGTCGGCGGCTTTGGTGCGATGGCCATTGGCTGCAACCAACTCACGCGCCACTTATCGCCAGTTGCCGTCGCGCTGGTGCTCGGAACGTCCATCCTCATGCCGATGATCGCCTTTCCATTCATGCAGGCGCCAGGCCCGGACCGCAGCCTCGCCAGCGAATCCTTCCCGCAGTTTTTCGGCGACCTCATCTCCTTGGTCAAACGGCGTGAAGTGCTCGTCGCGATCATCCTTTTCGCCGCTCCGGCTAGCACGTTCTCGCTTACGAACTTCCTCGGTGGGCGTGGCAGCGACTTCCACGCCTCTCCCGGATTCATTGGCCTGGTCGGAGGGATAGGTGCGGCTGCCGGCGGTATCGTCGGCTGCCTGGTCTTTCCCGCGCTCAGCCGCCTCATGCCGCTGCGGCCCCTCTACCTCGCCGTGGGCGCCTTCGGCGCCATGTGCACACTCTTGCTCATTCTGCTGCCGCACACCCCGGCCTCGTACGCGCTCATTTTGATTACAGAGAACCTCTTTCAATCCCTGGCCGTTACCACCAGCTTCGCGATCATTTTCGAGACTGTCGGCCGCGACAATCCGCTGGCCTCCACAACCTTCTGCTTCATCGGCTCGGCCTATGGCTTGCCAATCTCGTACTTACTCTACGTTGACGCCTTCGGCTTCGCTCGCGGAGGCATCGCTGGCAGTCTGGTCATCGATGCCATTTCGGGCATTCTCGCCTGCGCCCTGCTCGCCATGATGCTGCTGTGGCTGGCGCGCAGGTTCAAACCCGCGGCGGTATAACTTCTGGCGGATTGCGGGCATTTGGAGTATTAGTTCGGCGCAAACCGTCCGTTCCTTCTTACTCGCGAACCGATCTCAGCCCATCTCGCCATCATTCTGGTTGATGCCAAAACGGCAATCCTGGATTCCTCAAACCTGAAGCGGTCCCTTACCCTTCGGAACCCGACACGCAGACCGCATCTGAGATGAGCCCTTCACGTGTCGGAGGTGAGAATCATGGCTCCGCGTGATGCCTGAATTACCGCTAGTCAAGATCGGAAACGCCTCACTCGCGATGTGCAAAGATGGCAATGTGCTGGTGCGGGGCGGCGCTGATATGAGCCCTGTCCTAACTCCTTATTCTGTGTAAACCATGGTTTTGCCCGGCAAGCAATGCCCGCCAGGCAAAACGAGGATGAAGTGAATGCCTATTGGCTGATTGCCACGCCACTGAAGGAGGCGACGCCGATTGAGCTAGAAGTCGCCACAGGCGTGAGGTCGCCATGGCCATCAATGGCGAAAACGGCGACATAAGCGTCGCTACCGGCGGCATAAATGACGGCTAGCCACTTGCGGTCAGGAGATACCGTGATGTCCGACGGCGCGCCCGGCAATGGCACTGACTTGTAGAACACACCGCCTTGGCTGTCGCTGAAGAAGATGGAGATCGCGTGACCAGGGGAGTTGCCCGTGTACCAGATGCTCCCCGGTCCCTTTGCCACCCAGCACGGAGCATTGACAGGAAAGGACGGCGTCGGTCCAGCGATCGGGGTGACGGTCCGGTCCTCGTCCACGATCGCGAAGCTGTCAGGACTATGGGCCGGCGTGAAGCCCAAAACATTTCCCCAGAACGCAGCCCCCAGCGGAACCATATCCGCGTCGCTGGGCAGCGGAATGGCTGTGCTGTTTCCGTTCAACACACCGTCCTCTTGTGTCAGCGGCAATTGAAGTAGCGATCCTGAGCTCATTGTGACGGCAGCCCAGCTTTTGCCCACTGCGATCTGCGCCGCTGAAGGATCGGAGAGACTCACAACGGGTCCATCGGCCGAGCCCGAAGGCCATGCATGGCTCTCGGCACAAGTTGCGCCAACCACAAAGAGGTATTCGCGGGTCAAAGCAACAGAATCCGGTTTCACGCAGTCGGGCGCCAGATGGATCGTCTTTCCAATGGCAATTGCGTTGTCGTACCGCACTAATTGGCTGACGGTGTTCGATCCGTAGTTCGCCACCGCTCCGAGATCGTCGTTGAACTGCAAAATTCCGGCGTTCGTGCTGGCGCCGCCCTTGCCGCCAGTAAGCACCGTCGCCGCCAATGCCAGCGAGGGCGTACCCGCGGTATCCAACTTGAACACTACGACAGCATTGCCGGTTGCGTCATTGGTGCTCGTGATCACCAACGGGATGCGTTCCTTTTGGCCGGCAGCGGCCAGTGCGCCGGTGAGACATAGAGCAACCAGCGTAAAGCCGGTGCGCCACAGACCAGATTTCTGGTGACTACGAAAATCCATTGCGATCTCCTTGGGGATTGTGTTGAAAGTGGACACCGGTCGCTACTTTGCACACGCATTTCGGGTACGGAGCACTTCCACATATAGGTATTCGATTCGGACCACTGAAAAGTTACGGTTAGCTTCTCCGCCGATGCGGCGGTTAAAAACTCCTGAATTTACTTGGCCTCGCGTAACCTTTAACCACTCTGCGTCGAATAGATCGATATGGGATTGAAAAGGATCCGCGCGTGCACTTGACGGCGTCGAGCGATTTGCGTAAACACACTGGCGCTGATAATGATTGCAAGAAGGCATTCGAACTCATGCGCCCGGACAGCAATCTCGAGACACTGATGACTCGCTATCAACAGGGCGATTTTGGCGCTGCCACGGATCTCATCGAGCGCATCAGCCCGCAGCTACATCGGTTTTTTCTCGCGCATTCTCAGAGCCGCACAGATGCTGACGACCTGCTGCAGGAAACCTGGCTCCGGATTCACAAGGTGCGGCACACCTATCGCCCCGGCGAGCCGGCGCCTCCATGGTTCTACGCGATTGCCCGGCACGTTCGCGTGGACCACTATCGGAAACAAGTCCGAACCGCTGCCGGCGAGCGGCAGCTAGAGGCAATGTCAAGAGAGGCGGTGGCCGATCCAGGAGAATCCGACTCCACTGACGGTCTGGAGGCGCTGTTGGCGCCACTTTCCGAGAGTCAACGTGAGGTAATCGAGATGTTGAAGGTGGCGGGGATGTCGTTGGAGGAGGTAGCGCGTGCCACATCTTCAAGCGTGGGATCCGTAAAGCAGAAAGTGCACAGGGCGTACAAAAAGTTAAGAGAAACGATGAGCACAACGGGGTTCAGGAAAGGGCAAAGCGGAGAAATATTGTGAGAGATGAAGAGATTGACGAGGTCCTGAAGAAGGCTGCGCGAGCTCCGGATGACCTGAGGCCGGAGATGCTTCAACGCGTCGCTGACTCGATCAAACCGTCGCTCTGTCCCGTTCGCCCACTGCCGCCAACATGGGTGATGACGGGCGGGCTGGTCCTGGTTTGCGCAGTTGTTTCATTCGCGGGTGCAGCGCGCGCAGGATTCTTTGGTTTCGAAAAGATGGATCTCCTGGAGCGCTTGCTGATCTTTCCTGCGCTCGTTCTTCTTACTTGGATGGCGGGAAGCGAATTCGTCCATGCCATGATTCCGGGCAGCAGGCGCCGCATCTCTCCGGGCGCGTTTTTGGGATTTGGCAGCGCGGCATTGCTTGCCGTGTTTGCCTTCCTGTTCCGCGATTATCGAACTGACCACTTCTTCTCCGTCGGCATCGTGTGCTTGCTCACCGGTTTCCTCCACGCCATCCCAGCCGCTCTGCTCGGCTGGTTGCTGCTCCGGCGAGGCTTCGCGGTTAGCTCCGTATCCGCCGGATTGGTAGCAGGCGTGCTAGGGGGCCTAGCCGGCGTAGGAGTGCTGGAGCTGCATTGTCCGAATTTCGAAGCTGCGCATGTGCTTGTGTGGCACACTGCCGTCGTGCCGTTGAGCGGCGCGGTGGGAGCATTGGTGGCGTGGACGCTGCGATGTCGCCACAGAATACGCAAACAGGAGCTGGGTGATTGAGTGGTCAAATGTTGAAAACTGGGCATAGCACTAGTTGAGATAAAATGGCTTCGCTCTTGGCGGAGCGATCCGTTGAGAGCGTGGCCTCGAAACGCGCTTTGGGCTGTTAGCGCCAATCCAGACGATCAGTCCGGTTATTACCGTCATCTGTTGACGACCGATAAATGTCTCACCGGCTGCACTCTTTCGTTTTTTGCGATGCAGTTGAAGAACCCGCCTTATTGGGGGACTATGAGAACGTAGGCTCGACTATTGTCCTGAATTGAGGCCTGAATCGGTATGACCTCCATCGCTATCGAGGCTGACCTTGCTGTGCCAATGCGAGACGGCGTGCGCCTGTGGGCAAACCTATACAGACCGAAGGCTCGCCGGCCCTATCCCGTGATCATGTCCGTCACACCTTACGGCAAGGACAGGCTCCCGGATCGTCTTGCGAGCTTCTTCATGCGCCTTTCGGGAGTCAAGTTCGGGAAGCTCAATTGCTCCCAGCTGACGGGTTTCGAATCGCCCGATCCAGTCTATTGGGTGCAGCAAGGTTACGCGGTTCTTCAGGCCGACGTTCGGGGCATGCACAAATCCGAGGGACATGCGGGAATCCTCAGACAACAGGACGCGGAAGATTACTACGACCTCATCGAATGGGCGGGATCTCAGCCGTGGTGCACGGGGCGAGTCGGCCTCATGGGTGTTTCGTATCTGTGCATGTCGCAGTGGTACGCCGCAGCTCTCAAGCCACCTCACCTTCGTGCGATGGTCCCGTGGGAGGGCGTCACGGATCCATACCGGGAACTCGCGTTTCATGGAGGAATACCCGAGACGAAATTCGTTCCCGTCTGGTCCATGCGGCTCAAGCTTGGGCGCAATCGCAGGTTCCCGCTGGCGGAAGATTTCTTGTCCCAGAGAGAAGCCCGTCCACTGGACGACGCATATTGGGCATCCAAACGGCCCGTTCTCGAAAACATCGATGTGCCAGCGTTGGTGTGCGCCAATTGGTCAGATCATGGATTGCATACTCGTGGATCGATCGAAGGGTTTGAGCGGATATCTTCCAGGCAAAAGTGGTTGTTCACTCATGGGCGAAAGAAGTGGGAGACATTTTATGGCGAGGAGGCCCTCAATTGGCAGAAGCGATTTCTGGACCATTTCCTTCGAGACCTCGACAACGGATTCGACCGAGAACAGAAGATACGCCTGGAAGTCCGGAAAGGCTATTACAGACAGGAGGTTCGCAGCGAGCAGACTTGGCCACTCCCGTCGGTGCAATCAGCTCCGCTGTACCTCTGCGCGAATACGGGCGCTCTGCAAAGCGAACCTGCCGCTTCCGAAGGAAAGGTGCAGTATCGGCCTCAAAAGCGCAACAGCAGAGCTGCATTCTCTGTTCGATTCGAGCAAGCCGTTGAACTGGTTGGCAGCATGAGGTTGAAGCTCTGGGTCAGCACCTCAGAAAGCGATGATCTGGACCTGTTCGTCGTGCTGCGAAAACTTGATTCCGCCGGCCAGGAGGTCTAATTCTCTGGATTTAATGGATACGAGCGCGATGGGATGGCAAAGGGATGGCTCCGGACTTCACACAGGGAGCTGGACACGGCCCGCAGCACGCCTCTGCGTCCGTGGCATAGCCATGCACATATTCAAAAACTGCGTCCCGCTGACGTTGTGCCAGTAGAAATTGAGATCTGGCCGTCTGCTACATTTTTCGAGGCTGGAGCCGCTCTGCAGTTAACGATTCAGGGGCGCGACGCAGCGAGATACCCGGCATTCGGCCATCGCGAACTCGTCAATCGTGGATTGCACACTATTTTTACGGGAGGGGCATACGATTCATGTCTGGCTATTCCGCTGAACAAATCCGAGGTTGCCGCCGTTCCTCCCGCCCGCAAGTAATTCTCAGTGTCGGTGAGTGCAAATCGCCAAGGCGCGAATCG
>PLKU01000405.1:0-1615 GCA_003140705.1 Acidobacteriaceae bacterium | reverse complement strand
ATGTAGGCGTAGACGGAAGGGTTGATGGCTGACTCCACTTGCCAGGGAATTGCTTTGCTCTCTTTCGGCCTTCCAAAGTCTTCGATGCGCGTGGCTGCTACGGATCGAACCATTGGCAGCCCCGAGTCATGCATCACCGGGAACGCTAAAATCATTCCGCGCTCTGCCGGGTAGCTCAGATAGATGAATCCTCCGCTCGTATCCCAGTTGAATATGCAATATCCGGCACACACCGATACGGATGCGGTTCCATCCACCGCAAATGCCTTGGTCGTGCCCAGATTGATCTGTTCTTCGTCGCCGGAGCCGGGCGTCGCGACAGCAGCCCAGCGACCATCGGGGGAGACGTCAAAGATATCCAGAATGCGTTCCGGTGAGATTTTTTGGCGGCCGCTGCCGTCTGTTTTCATGCGATAGAGATAGTTCGAGCCGCCTTCTATCGCGCGGAAGACGAGCTCCCCGTCAGGCAGAAAGTAGGGAGAATCTTCCGCTACCGGAGAGGAGATGCGCACGGGGGGTGTGCGGCGGCTGGTCGGGGCGACCCAAAGGTTCGAGTGGCCGCTCTCGTCATTCATAGTGAAAGCAACCTCTTTCCCGTCTCGCGACACAGAGTACGCCTGCATGGGGTTACCGGGCAGCACCCTGTCTACTTTTCCGCCGGCGAGGTCCTTGATCCACAGCTCTTCGCCCTGGGTTTGCCCGTTCGACATGAGGAAATAAAGCCTGCGCCCGTCGGAAGAGAACGACGGCGATGAAGCATTGCCTTCGGATGATATTTGGTGATCTCCGTCCTTATCGTGCAGCCACACGGTGCGATCCTCGGCGCCAACAGAGGTAATGAGCGATTTGCCGTCGGGCGCCATCGCAACTCCTTCCTGCGAGGTTGGGCCAAAGGTGAGTTGCTCGGGCTCCCCATCCGGAAAACGCTGCCGCCATAAATGAGAGTCGGACGCGGGCTGCCAGCCGGCACGCCCCACCCGTCCAGGGTCCGCGTTCGACGCGTTCGAAGTGACGTAGATCCATTTGCCATCCGGCGACCAGGCTCCAGAGAGGCATTTGCCATTGGGAGGGCCCACAATTTTGACGTCCTTCCCGCCCTGAAATGGAACAACCCGGCAGGGCACAATCTCGCCTTGACTGTCCATCTCAACCACGAGTACCCAACGACCATCCGGCGAAAGATAGGAATGATGCGCCATGCTGCGTTTTCCAGCGGGCACATAGACGTCACGGCTGTTTCCTCGGTCCTCATCCGTGGTTACAAGCACCAGATGCAGCCCCTCTCTCATCTCGGAGAAGAGCAGTCGCTTCCCTTGCTCGATCCAGGTCAACGACGAGGAGTTGGGCAGCAGAAGATGAGGGTCGCCACCAAGAGCGGAAACTTCCCANNCCCATGTATCCCAGGGCTCGATGATGCTGTAGACGATGCGTGAGCCATCCGGAGAGAACGAAGGGGCCAGTTTCTCTGCATCGTCGTTGGTAAGCTGGACCGGCTCGCCACTTGGAAGCAGCTTGACGTAGATCTGTCCTCGACCCATAAATGAGTCGCTTCCCCTGATGAACGCGAGCATACGCCCGTCTGGGGACAACGCAGGATAGACTGCGGAATCGGTGA
>PLKU01000188.1 GCA_003140705.1 Acidobacteriaceae bacterium | reverse complement strand
GCTTCAACGCCGCTTCTGACCGAGCCAGGGCCTCGTGGATTGCATCAAGCAGGTCCTGGTCCCGAAAGGGCTTGGTCAGGAACTCCACCGCGCCGGATTTGATGGCCCTCACCGTCATCGGAATATCGCCGTGTCCGGTGATAAAGATGATGGGAATGGGCACCCCAGCGTCTGCCAGTTTCCGCTGAAGCTCCAGGCCGTCGACTCCAGGAAGAGACACATCCAGAACGAGGCAACTCGGCCCATCCGGCACCTTTTTACGCAAAAACTCTTCCGCCGTCGCAAATGATTCGGAATGCAGGCCCGCGGCCTTCAACAGGCCCTGAATGGACATGCGCACTTCTACATCGTCATCAATGACGAATACCGTAGGAGCAATTCGAGACGTCATTTGTGGGCCTCCAGCGCGAGGTCTGTCAGATGGCAGACATCGAGTCGAATATCCGACGCGTGAGGTGGACTGCAAAAGACCTCCTCACCCCCTCCGGTTGCAGTATACCGCTGAAACTGGACAGCTAACCTATGCCCGGACGATTGGCAACCTGCGTGCATTTAGCAGGTGACAGGGGAGGCATCGACAACATGCAAGCACTGGAGTCGCATATAGGAAACGAGCAGCACCCTGCCGTACCCATTCGCGAACGGAACGCTTGGGAACTTGAGGACGTGTCCCTGAGCGAAGCAGGGCAGATTTTGGACGTTCGAGAGGGAACAATGAAAGGTCGCCATGGCGAGCGCGCGCGCAGATGAAGCGGCTGATGTGCGGAATGCGACAAAGAGAGGAATACGCAGATGAGTTATGTACCGGATGTAAAGCGCTATGACGGAATTCAGTACAGGCGGTCTGGACGATCGGGGATCGTCCTGCCCCCGATTTCGCTTGGGCTGTGGCAAAACTTCGGAGGCGTCAATGTCTTCGAGACGGGCCGGGCGGTAGTTCGGCGAGCTTTCGATCGCGGTGTCACGCATTTCGATCTGGCGAACAACTATGGACCGCCCTATGGGTCCGCCGAGGAGAACTTCGCGGAGATTCTGCGGAAGGATTTTCAGAGCCACCGAAATGAACTCTTGATTTCGACGAAAGCGGGATGGGATATGTGGCCGGGACCCTATGGTGTCGGCGGCTCACGTAAGTACCTGCTTGCGTCCTTGGACGAAAGCCTGGCGCGCATGGGACTCGAATATATCGACATTTTCTACTCACATCGGCCAACAATGGATGTTCCGCTGGAAGAAACGATGGGTGCGCTTGTGCAAGCAGTGCGGCAAGGCAAGGCTCTGTATGTGGGCATTTCGTCGTACAGCCCCGAGCGGACGCGCGAGGCCGCAGAGATTCTGAAGAGCGAAGGAGTCCCGCTGCTGATTCATCAACCGTCGTACTCGATGCTGAATCGATGGGTGGAGACGGAACTGCTCGACACACTTGAAGAGCTCGGCGTCGGATGCATTGCATTCTCACCCCTGGCCCAGGGACTATTGACGAACAAGTATCTCAATGGGGTACCAGAGAGTTCGCGCGCAAATGACGGCCTCTGGTTTCAGAAGAAGTTCCTGAGCGAAGAAAACCTCGAGCGGGTGTGGGCGCTGAACCAGATTGCACAGGGGCGCGGACAGTCACTGGCTCAGATGGCGATCGCGTGGGTCTTGCGCGACATGAGGGTTACCTCGACGCTGATTGGAGCGCGTAACGTTGAACAGCTCGATAACTCCCTCGATGCGCTGAAGCAGCTCCAGTTCACCGAGGCCGAGCTCGAGGAGATCGATCGCTATGCGCAGGACGGATCGATCGACCTTTGGAAGGGTGCCCGCGAAGGCGCGGCGTAACAAAGGCCATTGAGTAACGGGTGCTGATTCGTCGCGCCCAGCGATATCGCGATTGCTTACGTCGAGGCCATGCAGTCAACAACCTAATATTCCCAAATCTGAGGTGCTTAAGAATGCGAATCCCACCCTCCGTCGTCCTCGTCGCAGCCGCCATGCTTCTTCCCGCGGCGCTGCCGGCGCAGCAGACCATCACCGGCCACGCCGCATTTGCCGACTGGAACCAGCAGCAGCCTGGCGTCCGCCGCAAGATCACTCTCGGCGACCTCCCCGAGCCCAAGCCCGACGAGGCCGTGAACAACACCCCGCACGTCATTCCCCGTCCTGCCGATGCGTGGCCCATCGCGCCCGCCGGCTTCAAAGTCACCCTTTATGCCGGCGGCGACTCAGCCCCGATGCAGCGCGCGGACAACAAGCAGGTGATGGCTCTGAGCGGCGGCACATTCACTATGCCTCGCCTCATCCGCACGGCTCCCAACGGCGATCTCTTCCTTGCGGACTCCGGCGCTGGAACTATCTTTACTCTTCGCGGCGTAGGCCCCGACGGCAAAGCTGCGCAGATCGAAAAGTTCGCAACCGGCTTGGACCATCCCTTCGGCATCGCCTTTTACCCTGCTGACAATCCGCAGTACGTCTATGTGGGCAATGCTACAACTGTACAGCGTATTCCGTATCACTCCGGCGACCTGCATGCCACTGCGGCTCCGGAGACTATAGTTCCCGACATTCCGGGCTATGCCCAACTCACCGGCGGAGGTCACTGGACACGCGACGTCGTCTTCACCAAAGACGGCCGGCACATGCTCGTTTCCGTTGGCTCCGGCTCCAACGCAGACGACCCCGACACTCACCCGAGGGAATTCCACCGCGCGGACGTCCTCGAGTACACGCCCGAAGGAAAATTCATTGAGGTCTACGCCTCCGGCATTCGCAACTGTGTCGGCGAAGCCATCAATCCAATGACGGGGCAGCTCTGGTGCTCCACCAACGAGCGCGATAACCTTGGCAACCACCTCGTCCCCGACTACGTCACCTCAGTGAAGGAAGGCGGTTTTTATGGTTGGCCGTGGTACTACATGGGCGGCCACCAGGATCCGCGCCTCCCGGAGCCATGCGTCAACGGGACCGGCCCCAACCTCCAGGCGGCAGCGCTCAACTCGGATGAGGCCAACACCTGCAAACGAGTCAATCTCTCCGCCAAGGTCATCACTCCCGACGTTCTGGTTCAGCCACACATGGCCTCGCTTGAAATGACCTTCTACCCACCTGCCGGTGAGTTCCCCAGGCAATATGACGGCGATGCCTTCGCCTCCGAGCACGGCTCCTGGAACCGCAAGAACCGTGCCGGTTACGAGGTTATCCGCATTCCCATGCACAACGGCCACGCCGACGGCAGTTACGGAGACTTCCTCACGGGCTTCGTCACGAAAGACGGTCAGGTCTGGGGCCGTCCTGTAGGCGTAGCCATCGCCAAAGACGGCAGCATGTTCGTTACAGACGACGGCTCCCGCTCCGTTTGGCACGTCTCGTACATCGGCAAATAGGCCCCGTTTTTTGGGATCGAGAATGGATCGATGGCACTTTGTCATTNNGTCATTAACGTGACCTGCAGCGTTGCCCCGGCGAGTTTAGAGCCAATGGGCTGGGGAAACACTCTCCCAAGTCTGGACGCGGCTGGGCGCGAAGCAAACACCCAGGGAGACTTCATGCAATATCAATCAATTCGTGTAGTCCGTCCAGAACAGTTAGACTCTGCGACGGCCCAAACGCCCGGATCGCAGCGCTTTGCTGCCATCCATTCAGGAGTGGGCATAGAATCGCCTATGTGGGGAGGCCTATTCCTGGTCGAACCACAAGCCCGCACAGGAATCCATCACCATGGAGAGCAACACACGATCGCCTATGTCCTCAGCGGATCTTCTTACGTTCGTTGGGGCGAGCGAGGGGAGTTCAACGCAACGCTGCACGCTGGGGATTTCCTTTATGTCCCGGCATGGCTTCCGCACCAGGAGATCAATCCTTCCAGCGACGTCCCCTTCCAATGGATTGTTGTCCGAAGCACCTCCGAACCCATTGTTATGAATCTTCCTGACGATTTCTGGGGTGAGATCAGCCTGGGTGCGACGCATCTGCGGGTTTCCGGCTGACAACATTTCGCGATGAAACATCCGCAAATGCACCTGCCGTGGCCCCCTTCAACCGTTGGTGTTGCCGAGCCAGGACGGGTTTTTGATCGTACCGTCATAATGCGAACTCGTTTTGAAGAGTTCGAACTTTCCGGTCATGGCGGCGTCCTTAGTCTTTGCGAGAATTGCGGCAACCTGCTGCGGGTCCATTGGCCTGAAGCTTTCCACGGCCTGGAACGCCTGGTCAAGGATTGCTGGGGAGTCGATCCCTGTGATCACGACCGACGCCGGGGAGTTCAGCCCGAAGTGCAGGGCCTCCATCGGCGTCACAGTCTTGCTTTGGAGAATATAGGGATCGCCGAAAGTCTTCATGGCAAGAATGGCTGTGCCGTGTTCCTGCGCCACCGGCGCGACCCCGTTTAAGAACGAGCGGAAATGCGCATCCATCACGTTGATAGGCATCTGCACAGTATCGAAGTGAAATCCGTGCTTGTCAGCAGTCTCAAACATGCGCAGGTGTACGCTGGGATCCTTGTGACCTGTGAAGCCGATGTAGCGGATTTTGCCCGCTTGTCTTGCTTCCTGAACGGCCTCTATGGCCCCGCCCGGCGCGAAGATAACATCCGGATCGTCGAGGCGAATGACCTCATGAAATTGCAGTAGGTCGATCACATCCGTCTGCAGGCGACCCAGCGATTGCTCAATCTGTCTGGCAGCGGTGTTCTTATCCCTGCCATCGATCTTTGTCATCAGGAACACCTTCAGCCTGTAACCATCGCGGAGCGCCTGGCCCATCCGAACCTCGCTGATGCCGCCGTTGTAGTCCCAGCAGTTATCCATGAAGGTGATTCCGCGATCGATTGCAGTGCGAAGTAAACGGATGCTCTCATCGGGGTCTTGCTGTTTCCCAAGGTGATAGCCGCCAATGCCAATCGCGGAGACACGTTCACCGGTTCGGCCGAGCACGCGATAAATCATGTTTGGGGACTCAGGCCGCTGGGTGGCGGGGGAGGGCTGAGCGCTTTGTGCGCCCGCAGGCGCAACTGATCCTGCGGCAGCAACTGTGGCCGTCTTTAGGAAATCTCTTCGATTCATGAAAGTCTCCTCTCAGGAAAGTTTTGTTCATACAGATGCGGCCGACACCGCCGAGATTCCGGAACTAATCCGATGGATGCGGAGTAGACCTCTACTAATCCGGAGTCTTGAAAATCAGCTCCACGGGTTTCTCACATCAGAGAATTGACTTCACCACGCCGCCGTCTACCCGCAGTGCGGCGCCGTTGGTGGCCGAAGAGAGCTCGCTGGCCACGTAGGTTACCAGTGCCGCAACTTCATCCACAGTGGCAAAGCGCTTAAGCAGGGACGAGGGCCGCACATGCTCGAAAAACTCTTTCTCAATCACTTGTTTCGACTTGTTCTGCTGTTTCGCCATCGCCTCTACAAAGGCGCCCACTCCTTCCGACTCGGTCGGTCCGGGAAGAACACTGTTGACCGTCACGCCGGTCCCAGCCACGGACTCCGCAATGCCCCGCGCCACGGCCACCTGCGCTGTCTTGGTCATCCCGTAGTGCACCATCTCAGGCGGAATCTGCACGGCCGATTCGCTCGATATGAATAGAATGCGTCCCCAGTTCTTCTTCAGCATTCCCGCAAGGTAATGTCGCG
>PLKU01000572.1 GCA_003140705.1 Acidobacteriaceae bacterium | reverse complement strand
GCAATAGGAGAAATGCTCTAGCTGATTTCAATCACGTCAGTGGCGGCGGCCGCAGCGGCCTCGGCGCGCTCCATCAGCTTGCCAGCTATGGCGTAGAATTCGGCAGCCTGAGGGCTCTTGGGTCCAGCCAACGTCACAGGCAGGCCCCGGTCGCCGCCTTCACGAATCGCCGGCACAAGTTCCACAGAGCCGAGGAAGGGAATATTGAACTGCTGCGCAGTGCGCTCGGCTCCTCCACGGGAGAATATGTCGATCTCCCGGTGGCAGTGTGGGCAGGTGAAGTGGCTCATGTTTTCGACAATGCCAAGGACTTCAACGTTGACCTGTGCGAACATTTCGAGCGCCTTGCGTGCATCTTGAAGGCTGACATCGCTTGGCGTTGAGACGACGACCGCACCGGTGAGTGGGACGGTCTGCACCAGTGAAATGACGACATCGCCCGTTCCCGGGGGAAGATCGACGATGAGGTAATCGAGTTCTCCCCATTCAACCTGCTGCAGGAATTGGCGGATAATCTGGTGCAGCATAGGGCCGCGCATGACGAGAGGCTTGTCGCCCGGTGAGATATATCCAATGGAGATTGTCTTGACGCCGTGGGTGAGGTTTGGTTCGATAACATTGCCCGGGCCCACGTTGGGCTGCTGGGTCGATCCCATCATCAGAGGAACGTTTGGGCCGTATATGTCTGCGTCGATGAGTCCAACGCGCTGGCCGAGCCGAGAAAGAGCGATGGCCAGGTTCACAGCGACCGTTGTCTTGCCGACGCCGCCTTTGCCTGAACCGATGGCTACGATTTTTGAGACTCCAGGTAATGCGAGAGGGGAAGTCATTGAAGGTGAATGGGCCATAACGATTGGTTGCTCCTTTGTTGGGCCGGCGGTTTTCCGGGCTCAGGGGTTGGACCCCAGTTCTGATTGGGATTGAATGTCGCCGAGTTGACTCAAGGTTTAACGTCTGCTCCCGTTTCCTGGTCACTGGTTGCGTGTCCGGCAGCCTTGCGTCGAGCAGATTCTGCTTCGCGGTGCTCTCGGCGTCGCAAGGCATCTTCGTATCGACGAATCTCGTTCGGAGTTTCGGGCAACAGTTCGGGGACACGCTGGCGACGGCCTTCCTGGTCGATTGCAACAAAAACGAGGTAAGCGCTGGCGACGTGCGACACTGAGGCCGTGCGGGTGTTCTCGGCCCAAACTTTTACGCCAACTTCCATTGAAGTGGAAAAGGCTCGGTTGACGCTGGACTTGAGTGTCAGCAAGTCGCCCAGGTGGACGGGACGAATAAAGTCGATGTGATCCATTGCAGCGGTTACGACGTGAGTGCGGGAGTGCCGATAGGCGGCCATGGCACCCGTCAGATCGATAAAGTGCATCAGTCGCCCACCGAGCAAGCTGCCCAGAATGTTGGTGTCATTGGGCAAAATGATCTCGGTCATCTCAGACTGAGTGCTGGCGACTGTACGGACGGGCGGGTTGGACGGGTTAGAAGCTTGGACGGAACTCATTCTACCATTACCCCATACGCTGTTCGCTCGGTCGGTGAACCGGTTCCTGGAAGGTCGGGCTCTACAATAAAACGTAAAGTGGTCGTGCGGAGCCTTGTTTGTAGGCTCAGGTGCGAAATGTTCAGTTCCAGTTTCAGCAATTGAGGCAAATTACGCAAATCGAGCAGCGAAGGATGAAAGACCAGACATGGAAAGCATGGACAAGATTGCAGGGCTTAAGGAAATTCTAGAGTTGGATCCGAAGAATAGCTTTGCCCGTTATGGGATGGCCATGGAACTTGCCAATCGCGGCGAGACAGAGGCTGCCATTACCGAGTTCGACACGTTGCTGGCAAACGATCCTGGCTATACGGCTGGATACTTCATGGCTGCGCAGACGCTGGCCAAGTCAGGTCAAAACCTTGCGGCAATCGAGCGCCTCAAAGCTGGGGTATTGAGTGCTGCTCGCACCGGAAACAGCCATGCTGTCAGCGAGATGCAGGCGATGCTCGATGAGCTGGAGAGATAGTGCTGTTTCGGTACCTGCTAATTAAGTGCGATTGAAACGGGATGGATTCGGATCTATTCCAAGCCGCTCAGCAGCCTTTCTTTATAGATTTGCATCTATACTTGCGTTATGGCCAAGTATTCCATTGTTGTTCCATTTCACAATGAAGAAGAAAACGTAACGGCCTTATACGCTCGCCTGAAGCAGGTTATGGAGCAGGTGGGTGATGATTTTGAGCTGGTGTTGGTCGATGACGGATCCGGCGATCGGACCTACAAGCTCCTTGAGGAGATTGCAGCGGTAGACAGCCGCGTGTTGGTGGTGAAGCTTCGCCGGAACTTCGGTCAAACCTCGGCTCTGGCAGCCGGTTTCGACCATGCATCTGGCGAGTTTATCCTCGCCATGGACGGCGACCTGCAGCATGACCCGAATGATATCCCCAGCTTCATTGAAAAGCTCGAAGAGGGATACGACGTTGTCTCCGGCTGGCGCAAGGTCCGGATTGACAACCTGATGTTGAGGCGGTTTCCATCGCACTGCGCGAACTGGCTCATGGCCAGGCTCTCCGGCGTAAACATCCACGACTTTGGCACGACTTTCAAGGCTTATCGCCGTGAAGTGATCCAGAACATTCCTCTCTACGGGGAGATGCACCGGTTCATTCCTGCGCTGGCCAGTTGGTATGGCGCATCGATCTGCGAAATTCCCATCAGGAATGTGAACCGTGAGCGGGGCAAGAGCCACTATGGAATCGGACGGACGTTCCGCGTCTTCTTCGATCTGATGACAATTCGGTTCCTTCTCAGATACATGAGCCGTCCAATGCACTTTTTTGGCGGGTTCGGTGTGTTGGGCATCATGATGGGCAGCCTGATCTCGTCGGTGTTGCTGGGGATGAAGATTCTTCAGCCGCATTCCAATGTCATGGATCAACATGGACCGTTGTTTGTGATTGGCGGTGTGCTGATCGTAGCTGGCATTCAGATGCTGGCAATTGGGCTGCTAGGTGAACTGCTGGTCCGTCAATATCACGCAAGTCAACATCGCGCGCCCTACACAGTTGATCGCATTGTGCGTCTGGACTCAACGGAAGAGCAGAGCATGATGTCAGACATGGACTGAGCGCCCTCGAACATCGAATAGCAAAGCCCCTCAGGCATTGCCTGGGGGAGTTTGTGGTTTCTGGACGAGCTTATCGAGGTCATTTCCTTCACATGCGGTCGACAAAAGCTTGCAGCATGCGGGTCCGAGGGTGCATTCTGGCCGTGGCATGAAAGCAATCCAAATCCACGAGACAGGCGGCCCGGAGGTCTTGACCCTGGTCGATTTGCCCATTCCCGAGCCGGGGCCAGGGCAGATCTTGATCCGCGTAGAAGCAATTGGCCTCAACTTCATTGAAGTGTATTTTCGCAAAGGCGTATACAAGGCCTCCCTTCCGCTCACGCCGGGCAGCGAGGCAGCCGGCACAGTGGAGGAGCTCGGCCCAGGAGTGACCGGATTCGTTGCTGGAGACTCCGTGGCCTCGGTGAGTGTGCTGGGCAGCTATGCGGAGTACGCGCTGGTCCCAGCGACGCAACTTGTGAAGACCCCGGAAGGGCTGTGCCCTGAACATGCCGCTGCCGCGATGCTGCAAGGAATGACGGCCCACTATCTTTCCCACTCAACATTCCCTCTAAAAGCTGGGGACACTGCATTGGTTCACGCGGGGGCTGGCGGCGTGGGGCTGCTGCTGACTCAGATCGCGGTGCGGCTCGGCGCGCGGGTCATCACGACCGTGTCGACAGCAGCGAAGGCAGAGTTGTCTCGCGAGGCGGGCGCTTCCGATGTGATTTTGTACACTGAGCAGGATTTTGAAGCGGAGGTCAAGCGCATCATGGGCGGGAAAGGCGTTGACGTTGTATACGACTCGGTAGGGAAGACTACGTTTGAAGGCAGCCTGAATTGCCTGAGACCGCGCGGCATGGTGGCGCTTTTTGGTGCGTCAAGTGGGCCTGTGCCTCCGTTCGACCTGATTCAACTTGCCGGAAAAGGATCGTTATTTGTGACTCGGCCTACCCTCTGGCATTACATCGCTACGCGTGCGGAACTCGAGGGGCGGGCCGGGGACGTGCTGGGCTGGGCCGCCAAGGGGGAGCTGAAACTGCGGACTGAACATATTTATTTGCTGGCCGATGCCGCGCAGGCGCAGAGCGATCTTGAGGCGCGCAAGACCACGGGGAAGATTCTGCTGGAACCATAGCAGCAGCGATCAGTCAATTTAGGCCGGAGTTAATGGATGACGAGAATTTCCGTCGGGTCGGAAGATCGTGTGTTTGTACTGACGGGGGCTGGAATAAGCGCGGAAAGTGGGCTGCCTACCTTTCGCGCGTCCGATGGCCTATGGGAGGGGCACCGGATCGAAGATGTTTGCACGCCTGAGGCTTGGCAGCGCAATCCCGCGCTTGTTTGGGAGTTCTATTCAGCGCGACGGGCTGCCGGCGCAGCGGCACAGCCCAATCCAGCACACATCGGACTCGCGACGCTTGAGTCCAGGCTGGGTGACCGCTTCTTCCTTTGCACTCAGAATGTAGACGACCTTCATGAACGGGCTGGCTCGGTGCGGCTCGTCCACATGCATGGTGAGCTTGCCAAGGCGAGGTGCTCATGGGAGTGCGGCAAAGCACCGGTTGAAGACTGCAAGGTCTATACGAGCCTGGACGAAGTGAGCCGCTGCTCCTGCGGTGGTCGTCTTCGACCCCATATAGTTTTCTTCGGCGAAATCCCATTGGAGATGGGCCGCATCAAGAAAGAGATTCGCAATGCGACCTTGATGGTGGTGGTTGGGACATCTGGGTCAGTCTATCCAGCAGCCAACTTTGTGCATTGGGCGCGGGAGGGCGGCGCACGAACGGTGTATGTTGGGCCCGAGCCGCCGTTGAATGCCTCAGCGTTTACCCACGTGGTTGAAGGCAAGGCGGGGGAAGTCCTGCCAGGTTTGTTTGTTGTGTAGTGGATCTATTGGTGTTGGCGTGGTAACGTCCGAATTCAAAGTTGAATCTGCACTTTGAACGATTGGGTTTTGTCAGTGGCGAATTCGAATGCTTTCGCAGCATCATCCAGGGAGAATTCTCCATTGATCAGGGGCCGCAAATTGATGCGCCTCATCGCCACTAGCCGGATTGCCTCGTCAAAGACATTGCCATAGCGCATCGAGCCAATTAAATTGATTTCCTTGTTCATAATGAGGTTGGCGGGCAGCGGTGTGTCTCCGGTTCCCATCGTGCCGATCTGCACGATGGTCCCACCGGGCCGCACCAAGTCAAATGCCCCACGCAGAGCTCTGGGCGAACCCGAAGCTTCAAAGATGAAGTCAAACCCGTCGCCTGCAAGGGCGCGGACCTGGTCGGCTAAATCTGCGGATGCAGGGTCGAGGGCCGCATCGGCGCCGAGCTCGCTTGCCTTGGAGCGGCGCACGGGGACGATATCGCTAACCACGACTGGAATAGCGCCGAATGCCTTGGCAACAAGCGCTACAAGGAGCCCAATAGTGCCTGCGCCGGTCACCAAGGCGCGTTTTCCTGAAACAACGCCGGCGCGCTTGACCGCATGCAACGCGACGGCGAGCGGTTCCGTCATCGCACCCAGGCTGTCGTCCAGTTCCACGGGAAGTATGTGACATTGATCCGAGCGCACTAGGACGAATTCAGCAATGGCGCCATTGGTAGGTGGAGTCGTGCTGGCGCTGCCGATCACGATGGTCCTGCGGCACAGATTGCCCCTGCCGGCCTTGCAGTAATCGCAGAACCCGCAAGCACGGGCAGGGTTGACCGTGACACGCTCGCCGATTTTGACCGTGTCCACCTCGTCTGCAACCGAGACAACTTCTGCAGTGAGTTCATGGCCGAGAACAAATGGGCGATCAGGCACAAAGGCAGCGCAATAGCCGTGCTCATAGTAGTGCAAGTCTGAGCCACAAATGCCTACCTTGCGGTTGCGCAAGAGCACCATGCCCGGTTGCAGCTCCGGACGAAGATAGGTCTCGATCCGGATATCCCTTGGACCATGTAGCACAGCGGCTTTCATCGATTGGCCCATGTTGAATACCCCTCACATCGCCAGGATCTGTGCCCAGACTGCAGGGTCCACAGGAAGACCAAGTTTAAGATTCTCAGCGCGGATGCGTAAAGTCTGCTCTCCTGGATAGCGTATTTTGGCACTCTCCTTCGCAGCGCGCGACCGGTGCAGGGAATCAACGATATCGTCAGTCAACTGCGCTGCTCTCGGTTCGGGCCCAAAAGCAGCAGGATTGATGGCAATGAATATCTGAGAGATGCCGCTTTCCTGCAAGGGATCGAGGGTCAGTTGATGAGTAGCAAGACCCAGTGAAGTCATTGCGGCAACCATGTCCAGCACGACGGCTAGCCCAGAACCCTTCCAGTAGCCAATGGCCAATGGCCGAAGCGAATTCTCAATGGCGGCGGGATCACGCGTCAAGTTGCCCTCTACGTCAAAACCACCATCGATTGGCAGGAGCTCGCCGCGTAGTTTGTAGCTTTCGATTGTACCGTAAGAGAACTGCGACATGGCCATGTCCAGTACCACAGGACCTTTCTCACGAGGCACTGCGATGACCAGGGGGTTATTTCCAACGCATGGATCAAGCCCACCCCACGCAGGCATGTTGGGCAACGTGTTCGTCCAGCAAATGCCGATGAAGCCGGCCTCGGCGGCTTGCCAGCCGTATGTGCCTGCCCGCATCCAATGGTTGGTGTTGCCCAGGGTCACAAAGCCGATACCGTGATCGCGGCTTAGAGCAAGAGCGCGCTCCATGCACGCAATCGCGTTCAGGTTGCCTGGACCTCGGTGCCCGTTCCAGCGTTCCATCGCGCCGAAATGCGCCACTAATTCCGGCTCCGCCTTGGCATCGACAACGCCACTCCGGATCATGGCTTCAAAGCGAGGGAAGCGATTGATCCCATGCGTGTAAACGCCATCGCAAGTGGTCTCCGCAAAAAGTCGCGCACAGATCTTCGCGCGGGAGTCTGAAAAACCAAGCTTGCAAAGAACGGATGCGAGCTGTTTTTGTACTTCATGAAAGGGGATTCGATTCATAGAGCCCTGTATGCGAAATCTGCCATCAACATGTTCAGTTGCCAAGTAAGTATAGTCCGGGCCGTAAACCTTTGTATCGCTTGCGCAGCCAAAGATTTGACCCTTCCTGCGTCTCCTCATTCGATCCAGCTGCATGTCGAATTTTGGAGAGCTGAAAATTCCGATTAAAAATGGAATCGATAACGCAGTTCCACGGAAAACAACCTTGGATCGTTGAAGTGGAAACCGCCAATGGTGACGGAGTTGTCCTCAAGCACACGGTGATTTGTCACGTTGATGATCGACGCGGAGACCTTCCATCTCTCACCGATCTTACGACCGGCCGATACGTCGAAAGTAGTGTGTACGGGGAGGGTGTTGCCTTGGTACGGGCCTTGGCCTGATCCTCGAAGGCCGTTGGTGAAGCCGGAGCCGTAATATACGTTCGTCGAGAACCACGTCCGCAGTGGAAGCTTGGCCGTAAAGCCCGTGTTGAGTGTGTTGCGCTGGTCATGATCGACAGGGATGTATTCGGGTCCCAGCGCACACACCGGATCGCTTGGAAGTGAGCACGTGAAGCCTCCAATGATGTTTCCGCGTTGCTCAGCGATTTGGTTTGAGTAGGTGAGGTGGAACTGGCCAATGTGGCCCAATTGAGGCGAACGCAAGGTCATCTCCCACGCCCGAATGAGAGCTCCATCCACGGCGATGGGAAAATACATGTTCGATTCGCCAAGGTTAGCGTGATCGAGGAAATTGTTCACACGATTCTTAACATTGGCAATATCGAGGAGCCAATCCTTATAGGGAATCTGAATCCCGAATTGATGTTCCTCGTCACGCTCGGAGGGCAGAGGCGTGAAAGTATTCTCGCCTGACCTGAGGGATTGGGCGTAGGTCAGCACGGCGCTGGAGACAGTCTCGATGGGGGCTGGCTGGAAAAAGTGGCCATAGAAACCGCGCAGGACCCAGTGCAGACGGGGAATCTCACCCGTGGCACCAATGCGGGGATAGATTGCGGATTCGTCGAGTCCGCCGTTGTAGATAGAGAATCGTTCACCGCCGAGGAGCGTAACGTATCGGCCTAAGCGCAGATGGTCGGAGACGTAGAACTCGATCAGCCCGGCGTTGGCGTTGGAGGGTGCGGAGTCTTCACTGCCGCCGTGAGGCAATATGCCGAAGAGATCGTTCTCTCGTTGATAGAACGAGTAAAGCCCGACAGAGAAGTTATTCTTCCCAATGTCAGCATGCGCATCGGCTTGGCCACCCGCGTAGTTCGAGCTTTGATGCCAAGTGGTACCAACTGGGTTGTCGGTTGGGAGTGAGTCGTAGTTGGCCTGGTTGAAGTGATAGAAGGGGGCGACAGAAAACAGCGCCTTGGGAGAGATTGTGTGAACCCAGTTGGCGATGACAAAGGAGTCGCGCTCGGTCTGCCCGTCGCGCAGGCCGTAGGACTCGTAATATTGGCTGGCCTGCTCCCAGTCATTGGGGTCAGGATCGTACGGAACCTGGAAGTGGTCCTGCCGGTACTGCGCATTCAAGCGCAGCTGATCCGTGGGGGTTTGATTTCGGATCACAGAAACGAAGCTGCTTTGGGAGTTTGTGGCGTCGTGGAAAATCGCGGCGACGGGAGTGGCCAAGCCGTAGTTGGACCCGGAGCCCGCCAGGCTGGCATACCACGCTGTTGAAGCGGAATGGTCGCCCAGGGATAGCTGGGCCTCGCTTGTATAGAGGTTGCCCGCGCTGACCAGCGCTTCGCCGTCCCGGCTACGTTCGAAGCCATTGCGGGGCAGTACATTAAACACCCCGTAGGTGCGGTCGCCGACATCGGACGAGTAGCTGCCGCGCTGGACCTCTAGAGAATCGATGTCTTTGGGATCAATCTGCGGGCCCACATTGGAGGCAATTTTGGTGTTTGGGATTGCGATTCCGTCAATGAGCCAACTGGTTTGGTGGCCGCCACGCATGTGGAGCATGTCGTGGGTCATGTAAGCGCCTGGGACATAGTCAGTAATCATCTCCAGACCGAGGGTGCGACTGGCGCCGGGAGTCTGATCGATGTCAGCCCGGGTGATCAGCGTGGTGGGCGTAACGGAGTCCGCGGCGGAGACAGAGGTCTGTGCGCCCTGCACGACAATGGTTTGTGTCGCCGCGGCGACCGAGAGAGGAATATGCAGGATCGGGTTGGTTCCTGAGGCAACAGTAAGCGCCTGTTCAATGGCGGCAAAACCGGCGGCAGTAACTTTCAGCCTGTAAACGCCGATTGGTACTTGAGGCAGCTCAAATTCACCATCGAATCCGGTTTTTGCGNNCAGGATGAATGCTGAATCGGCGGCCTGCAGGGTGACAGCCGCACCGCTCACTGGGCGGTGCTGCGAATCGTGGACCACGCCATGCAGGGAGGCGAAGACAGTAGCATGCGCCGATGCCGGAGACGCGAACAAGGCAGCAGCGGCAAAAAGGCATATTCGGCGCATGAACAAGCAAGCCTCAAAGGTGATCCGGCTGAAGGGCAGGCGAAACTCAAGTCCCAAGTCATTGGTGCATGAGAAAGGGGATGGATGGGCGATTCAGCTTTGGTTCGATGCGGGAGGGCCACGGCCGGCGTGGGTGCGAATCTGGTTGAGGAGGCCCGTGGTGCGTACGTGGGTGGGCGTGTGGGCCTGAAGTAACAGAACCGGCAGGCCGGTCGGGGAACCCGCCAGCGCAACGATTGTCGATGTGGGGCCGGCGGTGTAACCGGGGAAACTGGGACAAGTCGACGGCGCGGTGAAGATTGACCTGCCCCCCGATGTGGACTGGGACATGAGCGCAGTCATGTGCATAGACATGGTGCAGTGGTGTGCGCCGTGTCGTTGGCAGCAGGGCGGCAAGCCAGATTCGTCGTCAGCCTGGAGGGTCCCCGCTAGCGGCCCTAAGCTGAAGAACAGAATCAGGAATATGGAAGACACGCGCCTCATCTGGAACAGATGGTACACGAGTGCGCAATAGCAGGTCGAAGAGATCAACCATTGGTTGCCTCGTACTCAGGTATCATCTGGTTATTGACCGCTTGGAATTAATTTGAGTTGATCAAAGATTAAGAGGAAATGTCGGTGTCTAAAGTGAAGGATTCCGTATCGCAGTTACAAGTTTGTGAACATGCAGAGGGTGGGTCAGGGAGCAAATCCCGCAATGGGCGCCCGCTGCGAATTGCTCTTTTTGGATTTGGGACCGTGGGATCTTCCGTGGCGCGGATTCTGGTAGATTCCAAACCTGATGGCTTGGAACTGACGCACATATTCAATCGCGGCGTGGCCCGAAAACATGTGGACTGGACACCAGCAACGGTGCAATGGAGCGAGGATGCCGATGCGGTGCTCACTGGGGACGTGGATGTTGTCGTGGAACTTGCGGGTGGGCTCGACCCTGCCGGGGGGTGGGTACGCAAGGCACTTGATTCGGGCAAGAGCGTAGTCACGGCCAACAAGAAATTGATTGCTTATCACGGAGTGGAGTTAGAACGACTGGCGGCGGCCAAGGGCGGGCACCTGAAATATGGCGCTGCGGTCGCGGGCGGTATCCCAGTGATACCGGGCCTCGAACAAGGGCTGGCAGGGGATCGAATCGAGCGCATTGAAGGCATATTGAACGGCACCTGCAACTTCATCCTCAGCAAGATGGAGGAGGGCGCCGAGTATGCAACAGTGTTGGCGGTGGCACAGGCTAAAGGTTTCGCCGAAGCCGATCCTACAGAGGATGTGGGCGGATTTGACGCGCGGGCAAAGCTGGCCATTTTGATGCGGCTAGCGCTGCGGGTTGCGGTGGATCCTGACAAGATTGTGCCCCGGCCAATCACCACAGTTTCTGCAGTGGACTTCAGTTATGCGCGGGACCTCGGCAGCACGATTCGCCAGGTTGCCCGCGCACAGCAGAAGGATGGAAAAGTTGCAGCCACGGTGGGTCCGATGCTTGTGGATATCCATTCGCCCCTCGCGTGGTCAAGGGGCACCGAAAATATGGTGATCTTCAGCGGGCATTATGGCGGAGATGTAGTGTTCTCAGGTCATGGGGCGGGGGGGCATCCGACAGCTGTGGCTGTGGTCAGCGATCTGCTCGCCTTGGCGCATGGATCCCAGCGGGTGGAAATTCCCTCTGTTCCTTCAGGGGTCAGTGGGGAGTTTGAGGTTCCTCATTACATCCGATTTCTTGTGATGGATCGGCCGGGAATTGTCGCCGCGATTACGGCTGCGCTCGCAGAAGAGAAGATCAACATTCGCGCCATCGTGCAAAAGCCGGGCTATCCGCAGGATGCGCTGCCATTCGTGGTTACCGTAGAGCCGTGCAAGTCATCAACGCTGAAACGGGCTTTGACGAAGATGGACAGCATGGATTGCTTCCTGGTTGATCCGCTTGACTTGCAAATGCTGGAGTAAGGAAGTCGCAATCAGATCGTGAATTGAGATTCGTTGTGAGGGCCAAGCAGTGATCAACACGGTTTATCGATGTGAAATATGCGGGATCGAGAGCGATGACCCGGTGCGGTGGATCGTAATTCACTGCAACGACGCACAACTGACGGTTTTCAAATGGACTAAAGAGGCGGCCAGCGCACCCCTGGCACGGCACTACTGCGGTGAGGCGCACGCGCAGACTTATATCAGCAGGTGGTTTGAATCGTTTTGCGGATAAGACCGTAGTTCATCCCTTCATCACTGCGGCGCAGGTCCGGTGGACTCCCGAATAACCAACTCCGGCGCCATGATGATCTCGGGAGGGAGGGGAGCTTCCCGGTTGGCGATGCGTTCGAGCAAGACTTGCGCGCCGCGCTTTCCCATCTCCATCAGAGGTTGGCGGACGGTGGTGAGCGAAGGCGTGTAATAAGCCGCGGACAAAATATCGTCGAATCCGACAACGGAAATATCGCCGGGCACACTGAGCCCAGAGTCTCTTAGTGCGCGGATAGCGCCGACGGCGGCGATATCGTTGAAGCAGAAGATCGCGGTGAAGTCGCGGGTCTTCTCGAGAAGTGCCTGCATGGGTTTGTAGCCGATTTCAGGTGCCATGGGATGGTACCCGTCCTTCATCGACCATCCGGCTGAGTCGATCCGGATGCTGAGAGCCGGATCAAGCTTGAGGTTGATCTCCTGTGCAACCTGCTGGATGGCCTCCCAGCGGAACTCCGAATCGGGAATGGCGCGCGGGCCGCGCATGAACGCGATACGGCGATGACCGAGCGAGTACAGGTGTGTGAGTGCCTGTTGCACAGCCTGGTGATGATCGAGAACGATGTTGGTTACGTTTTCAGATGCGCTGTGTGCTGAGATGGCGACAACTGGAACTGGAACATCGATGTTGTCCGACGGTGTGTTCAGAAGCAGGAAACCATCAACCGCGCGCTCGACCAGCATGCGCGGATACTTTTCGATGAGGTCCTTCTTCCAGTCGTGGCAAGCAGTGAAGTAAAAATAATGAGCGCCGGTTAGTTCCTGAACAACGCCGCTCATCACCCGTGTAAAGTAGCCTTCGCTCAAATCCGGGGCAAGAACTCCAACGCTCATCGACCGGCTCTGGCGGAGTGATCGAGCGAAGTAATTCGGGCGGTAATTAAGCCGGTTTGCAGCTTCTACCACCCGATCGCGGGTCTCCTGGGGGATCGACTTGGCAGAAGGCGAGTTATTCAGGACAAGGGAGACAGTTGTCTGTGAAAGCTCCAGATGCTCGGCGAGCATCCTCAGGTTGACATGTCCGGGTGGCGTTGAAAGCTTTCCCTTTGCCATGTTGGAGTTGTAACACGTTTTATATAAAGGGGAAACACGTATCCGACACTAATACATCGATTTTCCTCGATGTGCCAGCAGGGGTGTCCCCGTCAACACCCTCCAGACGCGAAGGATCCTTTAAATCNNATCCATGAGCATTTCCAAGCCGCCGGAGGACAACTTTGTCCGTCTGCTACGGAGTTTGGATATGGTTCAGGCCCGCCTTGAGTGGCCAGACCTTTCCGTTGAAGACAAAGGTCCCTGTCAAAGTGCCCGGCAAAGTGATCGTCGCGTTCAGACCATCTCCACGTCGGCGATATTCGACCTTGATAGGCCCTGCAGGATGCGGAAAACTTGCGGTTAGGGATGGCAGCGTACCCATGTGTGGCGCAATGCGAACGGAGGCAAATCCAGGGCTGGCAGGTTCGATTCCGGCGACCAACGTAAGCAGGTCATAGATTGGATGCGCCGTCCAGGCGTGGGAATCCGAACGGGTATCGCCAGGGACCTCGGGCCAGGTGCTGAAGTGCAGTGCCAGCATCTTCCGCCAGGGCTCAATAGAATTGAGGTACTCATCTGCGAGACCGGCGTGGTCCAATGCGCGTGCCAGGTAAAAGCGGAAGTAATACGAAGCGCTCAGAACGCCGGCAGGTGTGGTTCCCGGCTGAATGGCGAGAATGTTCCGAAGAACCTGCAGCTGGCGATCATGGGGGACCACATCGAAGAGGGCTGCCAGGATGTTCGCCTGCTGGCTGAAGCTCTTTTTATCGGGAGTGTCGGCGACCAAACCACGCTCAGCCGACCAGCATTTGTTGAAAATGCCCGTACGGACTTGAGCAGCGATGGTTTCGTAGTGAGCTGAACGGAGAGGATCGCCGAGGGTCCTTTCCATTTCGGTGGCTTCGCCCAGCGCTCCCAGATACTCGAGTGTCGTTACGCAGGACTCGCCGTGCGCATCGTAGGTCGGGATCTCTTGTTTTTCAGAGACCCAGTCGACAAAGCTCCACCATGGCAGCTTGTTCAGAAGACCGTCAGGCTGCACGTGAGTCGCGAACCAATCGAGAACAGTGCGGGTTCCAGGGAGGGAGGATCGGACCAGCTGAGGATCGGGACGGTAGAGCCAGTAGTCGTGGACCATTCCCACCCAAAGCAAAGAAAAGGTTGGAATCGTTTGGACTAGGGAGCTCGGGTAGCGGCTGAGCGTAATTCCGTCCGGATTGCGGGAGTGGTCGAACGCTTCAATGGCCTGGCGGGCCAGGCGGTCATCACCGGCTACGGCGTAAGAGATTAGAGCCTGGACGCGGGTATCGCCGGCATACTGGAGTTGCTCGTAATACGGCGTATCCATGTATGTCTCATGGGCGTCGAGCCGGGCAGTGCGCCAACTAATCTCCCAGACCTTTGCCAGCTCTGGGTCCGGGGAACTAAACGAGGCACGTTCTTCAAACGGATAGGCCGTGAAGTTGGCTGTCAGGGACTCCAAGGCCAGCGGCTGGTCGCCGGTCTGGATGTCAAGGTCAAGATAGCGCCACGTACGCCACCAGAGCGGCTCGAAGCACCGATGGGCGCTCCCGTCCGGTAGAAAGCTGTCAGAGATCCCGAGGGCAACCCGATCCTTCACCTCGTTGCGGTCCCCCTTGTGCTGATTCTTGTCGAAGAGAGCTTCTGAATAAGTGATTCGGATGTTTGCGCCTTTGCCACCGGACACGGTTAACAGGGGATAGGCGGTGGTGAGGGTCTCGCGGTCCAGGAGGAGATGAATGTGTTTGCCCGGTTCGATGACCACCGGCTTGCGCGGAAAGGAAGACAGGGAGGATGAATCAGTCTGGACAGTGACATGGGCGCTCTCTTCGCCCATCAATATCGAAACCGAATGAGCCTCGGATAGGTCTGCCCGAACCACTTTTCCGGGGTCTGTCGCGATATACTCCATCGCTGGAAGCTCATCCGGGACCAGCCCCCATGGATTGTCGCCGGTTGTGTCGGTTGAATGCCCTTTGTTCACATCCGGGTAGATGCTTTCGCGAATCGCTGATGTGGCAACGAGCCATGATGGGCCAGTCACTCCGGAATCTAGCCAGTTCCAGTCATATTTGGCGGCGTCGATCTCTTCCCCAGGCCCGGACGCCATGTAAGCCCAGAAGCCATTGGCAACACGCGGGACGGGACGCTGCCCCTGCTCCTGCTCGACCAGCCAACCGGCCGGCGTGCTGATTGAATCGGCCCCAGTGGCCTCACTCTCTAGCAGAAAGGCAGTGCGGTCAGTCATTTGCGCGATTGGGGCATAAACCCCGAAGTTCCAGACCGTTGCGGTGATCAGATTCGTTCCAGGCTGAAGGTACGGGCAGAGGTCGATACGTTCGTAGCGCCAGTGGGTCAAATCGCCACGGGCCGGGCCATCACCGACTCGATGACCGTTCACAAAGAGAATGAAGCGGTTGTCGGCGGACACGCGAACCAAATAGTTAGCGGGAACAGCGGCTAGTGTGAGCGTGTGCCTGAAATGGAGTACGACCGGCTCACGCAGGGGAGCCGTGGGGTGCGTGATCCACGAGGCTTGCCAGTTGTGATGGGGCGGATCGGGTTGAAGGTAGTGCTGGACGGTGCTGGAATCGATGGCCTGCGTATGAAGGGCAACGCCGGGAAGGGCGAGTGCCAAGAGCGTCACAACTACGCGCATAAGATCTAGCTTTCTCAACAACAAGCCCTAGCTTACCGGAAATCGATGGGCCTTGAATGGATATTTCACTCCAGGAAGGGCGTCGGAATGCGGGGCGGTTGAAAGTCTATACTTGGCTCCATCGAGGCCATCATTCGGTGTCCTCGGCGTTATGGAAATCCGGACAAGGGTCGCGACTCAGTTCAGGCAGGCCAGTGTCAGTAGAATTCATGCTTCAGCGTGGGCAAACACCAAAATGTCTGCTTGTATGCACTTGATTTAGCAGCGTTGTAACCTGCCATTCACATTGACCCGGTAGCCTTCATATCTGTGAACGCCAACATGCCTGAGATTCACATTTCCCAAGCCCAACTTCAGCCGGAAGCGCCCTCACCTGGCGGCCAGGGTCCAGGGAACAGGGCCTCGAACGAGGTATCGCGTGTTCGCGTGCATCTGCTGTCTCGCGGCAATTCGGCTTGGGCCGACCGCGGGTTTCATTGGTTGATGGTCATCTGCGCGCTTACTATCTTCGGAATCGTTGCGCTGATCGCGACGGAGCTGGTCCTGCGTAGTCAGTTGGCCTGGAGCAAGTTCGGATTTAAGTTCTTTTTTTCTCACTTTACCAATCCGGACACCAAGCTGCCGTTGTACTGGGACCCGGTGAACGGGCACTTCAGCGCATTGCCATTCCTTTACGGGACGCTTGTATCCTCGTTTCTTGCTCTGTTAATTGCGGTGCCGCTTGCAATTGGCGTCGCGATCTTCCTGACTGAAATGTGCCCTCAATTGCTGCGTGGACCTTTGGCGTTTGTCACTGAGTTGCTTGCAGCCATCCCCAGCGTCATCTATGGCCTGTGGGCCGTGACCATTCTCGTGCCACTCATGCGAGAACAAGTCAATCCGTTGTTGTTCAAGCTGCTTGGATGGACGGGATTGACGAGCGATGACAATCCCACTGGTCTCGGCTTTCTAACGGCCGGGGTCATCCTGGCGGTGATGATCCTGCCCATCATTTCTTCTCTCACGCGGGAAGTAATGAGCACAGTTCCGCACTCCCAGCGCGAGGCGGTCCTGGCCCTGGGCGCAACCCGCTGGGAGATGATCAGAATTGCCGTGTTGCGAAACGCACGCATCGGCATTGTGGGCGCGATTATTCTGGGCCTAGGCCGCGCGCTTGGCGAGACCATGGCAGTGGCCATGGTGATCGGAAATAGTCCGGAAATTCACCGTTCCATCCTTGCCAATGGAAGCACCATGGCTTCGGTGATTGCGAACGAGTTTAGCGAAGCTTCGGACGAACTCCACATGAGTGCGTTGATAGAAATCGGCTTGGCGCTCTTCGTCGTGACCATCATCGTCAATGCGATTGCACGGATGCTAGTTTGGGCGGTTACGCGTGGGGCGCCTGCGCAGACTCGTTGAGAACTGCAGCAATTTGTGACAAGGAAACATAGGCTGGAGAGCTCAAGCTGCCGACTGAATATAAAACTCGAGCGAGGATACGAACGCTGACCGATGGTCTGGCGAGCGGGCTGGCGGTACTTTCGACCATTCTGGTGATCGCACCTTTGGTGGCAATCTTTGTGTATCTGATTTACAAGGGCGCCGTCTCGCTCAATTTGGACTTCTTTACCCGCAATCCTGTTCCCGTAGGCGAGCTTGGCGGGGGAATGGCGAACGCAATCGTGGGGTCGGCGATTTTGCTCGGAGTTGGCAGCCTGATCGGTGTCCCGGTCGGAATCAGCGGGGGCATTTTCCTTGCCGAATTCGGACGCGGCAGCAGGCTGGCTACGGCAATTCGCTTTACAGCCGATGTACTCAACGGTGTGCCCTCCATCGTGATGGGAATTGCGATCTACTCGTTGATAGTCGTGCCGCAGAAGCATTTCTCGGCATTGTCCGGTGGCGTTGCGCTAGGGATCATGATGATCCCCACCGTCTGCCGCACCACCGAAGAAATGCTGCTGATGGTTCCGCACGCAGTGCGCGAGGCCGCTCTCGCGCTTGGTGTCCCGAACTGGCGATCAGTATTGGCCATTACTGTTAAGACCGCATCGCCGGGCATCATTACGGGTTGCATGTTGGCCTTTGCACGCGTGGCGGGCGAGACGGCTCCGCTGATCTTTACGGCGTTCGGCAACTCCAACTGGACCGTGAATCCGAATGAAGCGATGGCGGCCCTGCCGCTGCAGATTTATGTCTACGCGCTCTCGCCCTACGATGAGTGGCACAAGCTGGCGTGGGCAGGATCTCTGGTGTTGATTGTTTTGATTGTGGCCGCGGTTTCGCTGGTGCGGTATGTGACCAGTCGCGGCGTTTTGAAGGGAGCGAGCTGAGTGGGAGTTGGAATTGGGTATCGAACCTGAACGCGTGGTACGGGATCACACACACGCTGCAGGACATTAATCTGAACATCCCGGCCAACCAGGCGACGGCGCTGATCGGGCCCTCGGGCTGCGGCAAGAGCACGTTTGTGCGCTGCCTGAACCGCATGCACGAAACCGTTCCCGAGGCCCATGCCACCGGTAGAGTTCGCATCGGCGACCTGGACGTCTATAACGGAACCTCGGCGGTCGCCATCCGCCGCCGCATCGGCATGGTTTTTCAGAAGCCCAACCCGTTCCCCACCATGTCGATCTATGACAACGTGGCGGCGGGCCTCAAGCTGAACGGCTTCCGCGAGCACAAACGCCTGGATGACATTGTCGAGCGTTCGCTGAAGCTCTCCGCGCTTTGGGATGAGGTCAAGGACAATCTCAAGAAGAAATCCGGGGCCAGCCTTTCCGGGGGCCAGCAGCAGCGCCTGTGCATTGCCCGCGCCCTCGCCGTGCAGCCTGAAGTGCTTCTCATGGACGAGCCCTGCTCAGCCCTCGACCCGATTTCGACCGGCAAGATCGAAGAACTAATCTTCCAGCTCAAGGAAAGCTTTACCATTGTCATCGTAACCCATAACATGCAACAGGCGTCCCGGGTGGCAGAGTTCACCGGTTTCTTCCTGCTGGGCGAGCTGATCGAATTCGACAAAACCGAGAGGATTTTTACTACCCCGTCCGACAAACGTACGGAAGACTACATTACAGGCAGGTTTGGATAATGCGCAGCCGTTTTCACCAAGGACTCGACGAACTCCGGGCACGCCTGCTTCGCATGGGCGGGCTGGCCGAACAAGCTGTCGACCGCGCTTGCCAGGCGTACATTGACCGCGACTTGGCCCGTTGCCACATGGTGCTCGAAGGCGAGAGCCAAATCAACATCACCGAGCGCGAAATTGATGAGTTGGCGTTTGACCTTCTCGCCATGCAGCAACCGATGGCCGTGGATCTGCGCTTCATTCTGGCGGTGACCAAGATCAATTCCAACCTGGAACGAGTGGGCGATCAAGCCGTCAACATCGCCGAGCGGGTCATGGACATGGTCGAGCTGCCCAAAGCCGACCTGCCCGTCGACATCCCCCGCATGGCCGCGGCCGTTTCCGCCATGGTCCGCCGTGCCCTGGAATCGTTTATCGAAGGAAAAGCCGAACTCGCCCAGGCCGTGCTCGAGATGGATAACGTGGTCGATCGGATGAAAGACGAAGCCTTCATCGTACTGGTCAAATCCATGAACGAGAACCCGGACGTAACCCGTCAAGCTCTCGACGCACTGCTCGTGGCTCGCAACCTCGAGCGGGTCGCCGACCACGCCACTAACANNATGTGATCTTCTGGGTGCGCGGAGCCGACGTCCGGCACAATGCCGGGCCCGACGAACCGGATCGTCAGCCGGCGCAACTACCTACTCAACAGTCAGCTACAGAGACTCATTAAACTAGCGGTTGATCTACATCCAGGATGGCCGGTATCTGACGGGCAGCGTGCGCCTTGGGCAGTTCCAGGCTGCCGACCTTCCCGGCCTCGCTGCCTGCTCCGCCCCCTTACTATTCTTGCCCTTCCACCAGGGCACAATTCGCCGCCAGCTGTTCAGGTCGCCATGGGGTGAGGGGTACTATCAATCAAGGTATTACGCGGCAATTCCTCGATGGACAGGACAAGGAGAACGATGAACAACAATATAGGCGTCGGAGCAGCGGTGGGTCTTGCCCTGGGAGTGGCGCTGGGGGCGGCACTTCACAATGTCGGGCTCTGGATTAGCGTAGGGATGGCTCTCGGTGCGGCTTTGGGCTCGGTGAAGGGCAGAAATAGAAATACGGGTACGGACGATGGAAAGTAGCACTCGCGAGCCTTAACCAAACAATCCGGCTCAAAGGCGCCGGGATGGGCTTGCGGCGGGGACTGACGATCACCCGCCAAAAGAAAGCCAGGAATCCAATAACGTTCGCCTGCCCCCTGCCGGGTGTCTTCTGGACCGGCGCCGGCCTGGGGCGAGCCTCCGCTTTTGGGCTCGGGTACAGCCAAAATCCAGCCTTCGCCAAGGTTGACTTCTCGTCGTAATGAGTCTCGATTCATCCGGTTAGCGCATGAGCAGCGAATGACCTGCCGTGCATTGCAAGGCTGGAGCGGGCTGCCTTAGAAAGTGGGACAGCAAGTCATCTCGTCCTACCAGGGAGCGCTCCATGAGACCGTTTCGCATTGCTTCTATCGTGTTGATCGTCATTTCCGCCGCCCTAGGGGCCGAGGCTCAGCA
>PLKU01000133.1 GCA_003140705.1 Acidobacteriaceae bacterium | reverse complement strand
TTCAAAGTGACTATAATCACATCTGGTAACGAAAGATTGAGTCATCCTGAAACGGCTCGGAAAGACTTCATCTTTCCAGATTTTCTGTGGAAGGGAATTCCGCCAAATGGCGACAGGCGACTTAGCCCTCGGTCAACTTGAGGGCGCAACTAGCGCGCGTGAGCGCGTAATCAACGACTTCAGTATAAACGTAGCAACGGTGAACGGGTNNCCACCTGGTACACCATTCGCGCAAGCAAAGATGGCTACGTGGCGCGCAAACGCAACGCTGAAGTACTTGTGGCGCTCAATCCTGACACAGCGCGAGAAGATACGCTGGCCCTGCCTGCGGGCGGAGTAGCGATTTATGAGGAGAAGCTGAACCTCAAGCAGTATCGCGAAGATATTGTTTTCTACTCCGTTCCCATCGACAAAATAACGGCTGGCATTTGCCCCGAGCCCAAGCTGCGCAAGCTGGTCAGGAATATGGTTTATGTCGGCGCCGTCGCACAGCTGCTCCAAATCGACCTGGGAGTGGTGGAGCATGGGCTGCGCAAGCAGTTTGCCAAGAAGGTGAAGGTCTTCGAACTCAACTTTGGCGCAGTCAAGGCTGGGTTTGACTACGCAGCGGAGAATTTGCCCAAGCAGGATCCGTATTTCATTGAGCGTTCCGATAAGACCAAGGGGAAGATCATCATTGACGGCAACGCCGCCGCGGGAATGGGTGCAGTGTTTGCAGGCGTCACCGTGGTGGCCTGGTATCCGATTACGCCTTCGACCTCCGTGGTTGAAGCAACTACGGACATGCTCAAAAAGTTTCGCGTCACGCCGGAAGGCAAGGCCACTTTCGCAGTGGTGCAGGCCGAGGATGAGCTTGCGGCGATCGGTATGGTGCTGGGCGCTGGTTGGGCCGGAGCGCGGTCCATGACGGCAACGTCAGGGCCGGGAATTTCGCTCATGGCCGAGTTTGCTGGTCTCGGATACTATGCAGAGATTCCGGGTGTGATCTTTGACGTGCAGCGCACTGGTCCCTCAACGGGGATGCCAACACGGACATCGCAGGCTGACCTGCTCAGCGTGGCTTTTCTCTCCCACGGCGATACCAAGCACGTCATTCTTTTGCCGGGATCGGTGAAGGAGTGCTTTGAGTTGGCTTATGCCGCGTTCGATCTGGCTGAGAGGCTGCAGACGCCGGTGTTTGTGCTCAGTGATCTCGACCTTGGCATGAACAACTGGATGTCCGAGGTTTTCGACTATCCCACAACCCCGCTGGACCGTGGCAAGGTATTGACGGTCGAAGATCTGAACCGCCTCGGCGGTTTTGCGCGCTATCGCGATGTGGACGGAGATGCGATCGGCTGGCGCACCCTGCCAGGAACGCGTCATCCCAAGGCCGCCTACTTTACACGCGGCTCAGGCCACAACGATGCTGCGGGATATACCGAGAAGCCCGACGAATACATTGAGGTCATGGAGCGGTTGTCGCGCAAGTTTGAGAATGCGCGAAAGCTGGTTCCCGGCCCAATCACCGTGAAGGATGGAACCTCGAAGATTGGCGTGCTGGCTTACGGCAGCACTGACTTCGCGCTGACCGAGAGCCTGGATCAAATCAAGAAGCAGTATGGCCAGAGCGTGGACTACATGCGTATTCGGGCGTACCCGTTTGCGCACGAAATTCACGACTTTGTTGCCTCGCATGATCGCGTTTACGTGGTTGAACAGGACCGCGACGCGCAGTTGGCAAGCCTGCTCAAGCTGGATCTTCCCGCCGATCAGGTGGTCAAACTGCGCAGCATTCTCCATTACAACGGATTGCCATTAGACGCCGAGACGATTACGGAAGAATTCGCGACCAAGGAGGGCCTCTAAATGGCAACCGCAGCTCCAGCACCTAAAGTGAATCACATTGGCCTTCCGGTTCTTGAATACCGCGGCGGAAAGACTACGCTGTGCGCCGGATGCGGCCATAACGCCATCTCCGAGCGCATCATCGACGCCATGTACCAGATGGGTATTGAGCCGGAACGGGTCATGAAGATGAGCGGCATTGGTTGCTCATCGAAGAGCCCGGCGTACTTCATGAGCCGCGCGCACAGCTTCAACAGCGTGCACGGGCGCATGCCGTCGGTTTCTACCGGCGCTATCCTGGCCAACCACACCATGACCACATTGGGCGTCTCCGGCGACGGCGACTCTGCCTCCATCGGAATGGGCCAGTTCGTCCACATGATGCGGCGCAATCTGCCCATGATCTACATCATTGAAGACAACGGCGTCTATGGGCTCACCAAAGGCCAATTCTCGGCCACTGCCGACCTGGGATCGACGCTCAAGACCGGCGTGGTGAACGACCTTGCCCCCATTGACACCTGCGCTTTGGCTATCCAGTTGGGCGCAACGTTTGTTGGGCGCTCCTTCTCCGGCGACAAGAAGCAGTTGCTTTCGATGCTAAAGGCCGCCATCGCCCACAAGGGAACGGTGATGCTCGACGTAATCAGTCCCTGCGTCACCTTCAACGACCACGAAGG